>NZ_JBBINI010000012.1:0-93200 GCF_037443965.1 Meiothermus sp. | reverse complement strand
GGCCCGGTCGTTTGCAGGTTTCCTGGCGCGGGTGAACCTGATTCTGCTGGTGCACAACCTCATCCGCAGCCGTCTTCTGCTCAGGATGGCGGGGGTGGAAGGGTAGACTGCAGGTAGCACACGAAGGCATTTGAAAAGTAGTCTTGGCATTGGTGTCCATTACCATATCCCACCCTTCATCGCTGGCTTCGTGCACCGGCCCATCTCCATAGCTCCGCCCAGAGATGCCCGCCACATTCACTAAAATGTCCAACTTTCCAAAGCGCGAAAGAGCTTTCTCTACCGCGAAGGTAGAAGTATTCGGATTGAGCAGGTTGGCTTCCAAAGTTTCAATCTCGGGGAGTTCAGCCATCAGGATTCGTAGGTTCTCAGGATTTTTGTCGAGCACCATCACTTGCGCGCCTTGCTCAACAAACAAACGTGCCGTGGCAGCTGCAATTCCCGAGGCCCCGGTGATGAGCGCAACTTGACCCCTGAGCGAGGTCATATCGGCCCCCGAAACCTGAATTTGACCCGCCAGACAGGCCGCGCATAAAGCAGGGCAAATCGCTTCAACGACCTCAGAGAGTCTCCTCCTGGTGTTAGCGGTATTAGGACTGGTAGGGCTTCTTCCGATGCATGAAGTACCTGGGAAACCAGCAGGCTTTTTTGCTCTCGCTTATTGCAGAACCCTTCCCTCTCTCTATCCCCCATACACCACCTTGACCCGATCCCGGTGATCGTCGTAGGCATCCTCGAAGCGCTTGGCACTGGCTTCCGGACCCATCTTCCAAGCCCCCGCTAGGACCAAGGGCGGTTCACCCCACTCGGTCAGGCGGGCTGCTACTGGACACTTAATTGCGTTCACTACAGCCGTGTTGCCAATGGTCGAGCCCGGCCCAACCGGAACATCCAGCCCTTCAATTGCCACCATCGCATCACCCGGAATCGCACAGTTATCAATCACTAAATCGGCGATCTCGAGCAAACGTTTGCCGCTGCTGTGACCTGGTGGCAACAGCTTGGCATATTCCTCCGCAACCACTGCAACGACTTTCAAACCGCGCCGCTTAGCCCCCAGCGCCACATCCACCACGACCCCGTTGTTGCCACTGGTGGAGAACACCATCATCACGTCGTAATCACGAAAGATGAAGTTGCGCAAGATGACCTCACCCAGGCCCTCCTGGCGTTCGATCCACATGGCCTGCCGCTGTCCGTTGGAACCCACCACCTGGGTATGGTTGGTCATGGAGAGTTCGACCATGGGGTGAAAGCCCGGAAAGCTGCCATAGCGGGGCCACATCTCTTCCACCGCCATGCGGCTATGGCCGTTGCCAAACAGGTGTACTAGGCCGCGCTTGTGGATGGCCTCGGCACACCACTGGGCTGCAGTGGCGATGCGCTCGATCTGCGTTCTACGCACCCGCTCGAGGATAGCCTCGCAACCGTCAAGATAGTCGTGGGCAGGTTTCAGGTTCATAAGGGATTCCTTGGTGATCAAAACGCGGAAAATAGGAGGCAGGGGTTGGGTTTAGGACCAGAAAAGAGAACTACGAAAAAGAAAGAGGTGCTTGCTGTTCGCCTAAAGCAGCTACCACAAAAGGCCTCTCGCGCCCAAGGCCACAAGGCGGCGCAGCGGCGGTTTGCCAAGCCGCCCGCCGTGCAGCTAATCTGAAAATCGCCTTATAGCCGTCTTTCCACTGTCTGATCACTTCATTGCGTTCAACCTTCGACATCTACCCACCCACCTCTTTCAGCGCAATCTGGGCGTTGTCGCCTTGCAACATCACCCGAAAACTGCATTTGTCGGCCCGACCATAGCGCTGAGTAAACTCCAGCACCGCCCCTGTGTCGGTTAGCACAGTACGTTCGGTATAGAGAATTGGCACCTTCGGCTTGATCTGCAACAGCTTGGCCAGCCAGGGTTCAGCCACGATGGCCTCGATACTTTCCTGCCCAGTAGCAAAGCGCAGTCGGTAGGCGGTGTGCAAGATCTCGTAGAGGGAGCCCTCGAGGTTGCGCTCCAACAGGCCCGGTGTAAGCGCATAATTGAGGTGCGAGACCTCCAGCATCATCGGTATCCCATCGGCCAGGCGCAAACGGGTCAGTACCGCCACCACCCCCCCCGGCCCCAGGCGCAAGGCTTTGGCCACCCGACCCTCTGCAGGTTCCAGGCTGGCCGAAATTAGCTTGGTGCTATGCCGAATACCAGCCTGGCGCATATTCTCTGTAAAGCCGGTAATCATCACCAATGGCTGTTCGACCTTGGCCTGCACTGGAAAGGTACCCCGACCCTGTCGGCGTACCAGCCAGCCTTCCATCTCGAGCTCATGGATGGCTTGCCGCACCGTCGAGCGCGAGATGCGCAGTTGCTCCGACAACTCCCGCTCCGAAGGCAGGGGGCGATCTTCCCCCCACTCTCCTTTTTGCAAAATTCCCAGTATGGCCTCTTTGAGCTGCAAATATAGTGGGATGGGAGCACGGGGATTGAGGGTATGAAGCACGTCGGGCAGGGGCATCGGGGTTCTCCTCGAGTCCAGGCCGACCCGGTATGTGGCTGGGTGGTCTAGACATTCGGTGGTTCGTACCTTTATATTACACAGTGTAAGTCAAATTCAAAACCCTTAGCGGGGCTTGAGGACGGCGAGCACTATGGCGAAACGGGCTTCAATCGGGCTGGATCTGGGAGGTACCAACTTCAGCGTGGCTTGGCTGGACGAGAGCGGCGCCTTGCGGGATACCTTGACGCTCGAAACCCAGTCCCACCGCCCAGCCAGCGCGATCGTGGCCGACCTCGCAAGCGCCATCCAGACCACTGCGCAAAAAGCCCGTCAGGAGGGCTATACCGTGGTAGGAAGCGGTATCGGCGTACCAGCCGTGATTGATCCTTGGGCCGGTCTGGTCTTGCTCCCCCCAAACTTTGCCGAGGGCTGGCACCATTACCCTCTCGCCGCCACACTTACCCAGGCCACCCAGATCCCAACCTGGCTTATCAACGATGCCCGCTCCTTCACTTTTGCCGAGTCGCGAATGGGCGCAGGTAAAGGCTATCGGCATCTATTGGGTATCACGCTGGGAACCGGGGTGGGCGGGGGGTTGATCCTGAATGGGCAACTCTACTTGGGGCGCTGGGGTACTGCGGGTGAATTTGGGCATCAGGTCTACGATCCCCACGGCCCACGCTGTGGCTGCGGAGGCTTTGGCTGCATCGAGGTGTTTGCTTCTGGCCCCGCCATCGTAGCTGCGGCTGCACGGCATTTGCGCCAGGGGCGCACACCACTCCTCCGTGAAATTATCCAGGGCTCCTTAGACGACCTTTCGCCCAAAGCAGTCGCTCAGGCCGCCCAAGCTGGTGAGGAAGAGTGCATCGAAATCTATCGCCGGGTGGGCCGGGCGCTGGGAATTGGCATTAGCAACGTGCTCAGTGTGCTGGGATTGGAAGCTGTGGTAATTGGTGGGGGTGTAGCCCAGGCTGGCAACCTTTTATTTGAGCCCATCTGGCAAACCCTCGAGCAGCATCAATATATGGTGCGCGAGCATTTGAGTACACTACAAATCAAACCTGCACAACTAAACGAACCCGGTGTAATGGGGGCAGCCGTCTATGCTGCCGAGCAGTATGCTGCCGAGCAGTATGCTGCGGAGCAGTACGCTGCCGAGCAATCTCAGCAAATCATTCAGTCAGCCAACCCCCGCGCAAACACGGTATAAAAGAGTCCTTATGATAAACGTCACCATCTGGAACGAACACCTGCACGAGCAGAGAAGCGAAGTCGTGCGCAAGATCTACCCCGAAGGCATCCACAGCGCGATTGCCAAAGGGCTACAGGGTTTGGGCGATTTCAAGATTCAGACGGCTACCTTGGGTGACCCTGAACATGGGCTGAGCCAAGCGGTACTGGATTCCACCGAGGTTTTGTTGTGGTGGGGGCATCTAGCCCACGATCGGGTGAGCGATGAAGTGGTCGAGCGGGTGCAGTTGCGGGTGCTGGCGGGTATGGGCCTGATTGTGCTGCACTCCGGCCACTATGCCAAGGTCTTCAAGCGTTTGATGGGCACTTTCTGTAGCCTCAAGTGGCGCGAAGCCGGTGAGCGCGAACGCCTGTGGAACTTGCGTCCCGACCACCCCATTCTGCAGGGCATCCCCCAGTACATCGAGCTACCGCACGAGGAGATGTACGGCGAGCGCTTCGACATCCCCGAGCCCGACGAGTTGTTGATGATCTCCTGGTTCCAGGGCGGCGAGGTGTTCAGAAGTGCCTGCACCTGGACAAGGGGGCACGGGCGCATCTTTTACTTCCGCCCCGGCCACGAAACCTTCCCCACTTACCACAACCCGCACATCCTGCGCATCCTAGCCAATGCCTGTGTCTGGGCCAAGCAGCGGGTCAACCTCGACGTGACCCAGGCCCCTAACAGTGCACCCCTGGAGCCGCTATGAAGGTCGGCATAATTGGCGTAGGTGGAATTGCCGGGGCTCACTACAAGGGTTATGTGGCCAATGGAGCTAAGGTAGTAGCCATTGCCGATATCAACCCAGCAGCCCTCGAGGCCCGCCAGCGCGAGTGGGATATTCCCCACCTATTCACGGATTATCGCGACCTCTTGAAGCTCCAAGAGATTGATGCCGTCTCGGTCTGCACCCCCAATGCACTGCATTATCCTGCCACCATTGCAGCCGCCAAGGCAGGCAAGCACATTCTCTGCGAGAAGCCCATCTCGCTATCGTTGGCCGAAGCAACAGCCATGATCAAGGCTGCGGCCAAGGCCAAAGTAACCCTACAGATCAACCACCATCTGCGCTCCAGTGGGGCTGGCTTCAAAGCCAAACAAATTCTGGACAGCGGCACGTTGGGTCGGGTGACTTTTATCCGGCTACGCCAGGCCCACGACTGGGGAGGTAACCTCCAAGTGCGTGATTCCTTTGGCAAAAAAGCCTTGGCTGGCGGCGGTACCTTGCTCGACAATGGCTGCCATATGTTCGATCTGGCCCGCTACTTTGGCGGCCCCGTTGAGGAAGTCTTCGCCCGTGTCGGTACCCTCAAGTTTCCCATCGAGGTCGAGGACAATGCCCATGCTTCGCTGCGGTTTACCAATGGAGCCCTTGGGGAGGTGGAGGCTTCTTGGTCGGCTACGGGTTGGGAGGAGGGTTTTTGGATCTACGGCACCCAGGGGGCGCTCGAGTACACCAACCGCTACGGCAAGCCAGTGCTGCGCCATAGTTTCCGTGCCTCCCCCGGCACCACCTGGGCCGAACCCGATGTGGCCCTCTACGACTTTGCCGGGGAGCCCAACCACACCCGGCACGTGGGCAACTTCCTGGCGGCCATTCGTGGGGAACGCCCAGTAATTTGTACTGGCCAGGACGGCCTGGAAGCTGTACGGCTGGTGCTGGCCTCCTACGAGAGTGCGCGTCTCAACCAGCCTATTCAACTGAAAGGGTTCGAAGGAGCGCTATGAAGGCTTGGCGGGTAGCAGGCATCAACTTCGACCACATGCACATGGGCGATCTGTTACCCACCCCCGTGCAGAGATAGTAGGGGTTGCCGACCAAAACCCAGCCCGGATGCAAGACGCCACTGCCAAGTTCGGTCTTTCTTCCAACCAGGTTTTTACCGATTTTCGCGCCTGCCTAGAGAGTACCCAGCCCGATGTGGTGATTTTGTGTCCTGCCACCGCCGACCATGCGCAGTATGTGAAGTGGGTCGCACCCTACAACGTAGATATTTTGGTAGAAAAACCCTTTGCCGCCTCCGTACAGGAGGCTGAGCGCATGATGGCCGCCATGTCCCAGACCGGCAAGCGCTTGGTGATCAACTGGCCGCTGGCCTGGTATCCTGCCCACCGCACTGCCAAGCGCCTGTTGGACGAAGGCTGGATCGGTGAAATCCGCGAAGTACATTTCTACGATGGCAACCGGGAACCGCTGTATCACCTAGCCGACAAGGTCGAGGTTAGCGATGCCGAGGTGCAGGCACAAAAACCACACAGTTGGTGGTACAAGCGCGCTTCGGGTGGAGGTTCCTTGTTGGATTATCTGGGCTACGGCGTCACGTTGGGCACGTGGTATCACCGGGGCGTCGCACCCCTGGAAGTAACCACCGCTACCTTGGGAGCCGAAGGTTTTGAAGTGGACGAGCACTCGGTCACGGTAGCCCGCTACCCCTATGGCCTCTCCAAATACGAAACCCGCTGGGGAACCTTCACCGATCCCTGGGTTTTACAACCCCAACCCAAATGTGGTTTCGTGCTGGTAGGAACCGGAGACATCACCTGCTATCGCATCGGAGGAAGCGATGAGGCATCACCTGCTGTCGCATCGGAGGAAGCGGTGAGGCATCACCCATATTTGCACGGAGAGGGTGTTGCTGATTGTAGGCGAGCTGATCCGGCCTGGTTTTGCCGACTATAACCAGTTCACCAACATCCTGCGGATTGCTGCCTTCTTGGGGGTGGTAGCAATTGGGCAGACCCTGGTGATCTTATCGGGCGGCGAGGGTATTGATCTATCGGTCGGGGCCATCGTAACGCTGGCCGCAATTATCATCTTCCGTTTTACCAACGGCTCGGATGCCCTTTTGCTTCCGGCGCTGCTGATCGCGTTGTTGGTTGGATTTGCCATCGGATTGGTCAACGGCATCGGCATTGCCCTCATCCGTATTCCGCCATTGGTCATGACCCTCGGTATGACCGGGGTGGTCAAAGGAGCCACGCCTCCCTCCATGAAGGCCATCATCTCTGACCCGTGGATCGCCGGGATCCCGGGAGATGTGTTTATCTGGGCTTTGTTTGGCATCGGGGTAACGCTGTTGCTCCAACGCACCGCCTACGGCAAAGCCCTCTACGCCATTGGCTCCAACCGGGTGACCGCACGTCTTTCAGGGGTTAGTGTCGAAAGTACGGTCATCTTGACCTATGGTCTTTCGGGACTTTTTGCCGCACTGGGTGGTTTTGTGCTGCTGGGCTATACCCAAGCAGTGTTTCTCAACCTAGGTGACCCCTACACGCTGCCCACCATTGCGGCGGTAGTGGTCGGGGGCACCGCCTTGGCCGGCGGTATTGGGGGCTACACAGGAACCATGGCCGGTGCCCTACTGCTAACCCTGATTGCTTCTTTGCTAATTACGTTGGGCTTGCCCGAGTTTGGGCGACAAATCGTGTATGGGCTCATACTGCTGGTTCTGCTTTCGGTATACGGACGAGGGCGGCGTCTGCGGGGGTAAGTTAAGGTTCCAGACAAACAACCCTGCACTGTGGTCTGTTTACGCACTTACTCTTGTATATCACAATAAAAACAAGTGGTACGTACCACTTTCTTAATTCCAAGCAATCCCCATCAAGTATCGGAAAGGAAGGCTGTGATGAATGAAATCGGTATCGAAACCCTCAGCTATAGCCAAGTAGCCAAGATGATTGATCACTCTTTGTTGCGTCCCGAGCTCACTGTAGATGAGGTGATCGCTGGCTGTGAGCTCGCACACCGCTACGACGTGGCGTCGGTATGTGTTAAGCCTTGCGATGTGGAAGTGGCTGTAAAGGCCCTCAAGGGGAGTGGTGTACTGGTGGGTACAGTGGTAGGCTTTCCCCACGGCAGCTCTGCCCCCGCTACCAAGGTATTTGAAGCCCGACTGGCGGTAGAGCAGGGGGCAGTGGAGTTGGATATGGTGGTCAATATTGGGCGCTTGCGCTCGAGCCAAGCCGAATATGTACTTGACGATATTCGTTCTGTCGTGGAGGTAGCGCACACCGGGGGCGCCATCGTGAAGGTGATTTTGGAAAACGCCTATCTCGACCACGCCCAGAAAGTACTGGGCTACAAGCTCACCGAGCAAGCCGGGGCTGAGTTTGTCAAGACCTCAACCGGGTTCGCACCCAGCGGTGCCACTTTGGAAGACCTCCGACTAATGCGCAAGACGGTCTCTCCCCACGTGCAGGTCAAAGCCGCAGGTGGGGTTCGCACCCTGGATGCGCTGATAGAGGTGATGCGGGTTGGAACAACCCGTGTAGGTGCTACAGCAACACAAACTATCCTCGAGGATTTCAAAATCCGCAAAGCAGGTCGAGCCAGCGAGGCCAGGGCAGAACTTAGCAGCGAATACTGAAAGAATGCACCCAAAAGCAGCCGCTTTTACCTCATGGCTCGTCAATTAAGCGTCCGATTTCCACCCATCATCGTGCGGGCACGCTCGGCGTAGTTGCTGAGGGTTTGATGCCATTCATCGGCAGGATGCAGGTAGGGCAGTACGGCCTCGCTGCGCGAGACGATCTCTTCGGGGCGGCGGAACCCCAGTTGGGCCAGGGTATCAATTACCATTTGCTGCGCTGTAACCCAGTCCCGGCTACCTTCGGGGGCCTCTTGCCCGGCCTGGGTGTAGTGCTCGAGGGCTTCTTCCAGATGCAGCAGATCGTAGGCCAGATTGCCCAGAATCAGATGCCCGGCGCTGAGGCTGCCCTGCCGAATGGCCTCGTGGGCAGCCTGTGCGGCTTCTTCGTAGCGGCCCAGCCGATAAAAAATTTCGGCCAGATCGCCATAGGCTTCCCCTGGGTAGCCATACTCCGGGTCGCGCAGCACCTCACGCAGCGTGGACTCGGCTTCCGTTAGCTCGCCGGACTCGAGATAGGCCACCGCCAACTCGTGCAGCGCATAGCTTCTGTCGGAGTCTTCAGCCCGCTTGACCGCCTCGCGGAAAGCCTCGATGGCCTCGCGCGGATGGCCCAGTTGCATCAGCGCCTGTCCGTGAACCAGGGGGGTGCCGTGGGCGGGTTCGGCCCCCTCGCGCTCTTTCTCCAAAGCCCGCTGAATCGCATCCAGCGCCAGGCTGGGGTTGCCCAGCAAAAGTTGGCTGCGGGCCTCGAGGTAGTAGCGGGTGGCAGCATCCTCGGGGTCTTCGAGTTCGGGAATGTCCGGCTGGGCTTCCCGCAGGGCTTGCAAAGCTTCGTGGCCCATCCCGGCCTCTACAAACATCGCCGAGGCATCTATCAAGTTCCAGTAGTGTTCCATACCCACCGCGAGCCTTGCCGCTTCTTTATAGGCAGCCGCAGCTTCGGCAGCCTGGCCCAAGCGTTCGTAGGCTTTTCCGCGCAAGGTATGGGCCCGCCAGGCCAGAAAAGCGGGCAGCTCGAGGGGCCGGTTCAAAATTTCCAGCGCCTCCTCCGGCAAACCCAGGTACATGAGCGCCTGGGCCTGGTGGTAAAGCGCGCGGGGGTCGTTGGTTTTGGGCAGAATTTGCCGCACATCTTCTTCCGGAGCCCCTTCCAGTGCCCGCATCTCGGCCAGAATGGCGCGGTAGCGCGGATGGGACTCGAGGGTGGGCACACTTCCAAGCCCCTCTTCCAGCGCCCGGTTCGCGCGTTCGATACCCCCCTCGCCGTAGAGTGAATAGGCCTCGGCCAACAACAAAGCAGCCTCCGCTGCATCCTCGCCCTGCGCCAGCGCCAAAGTGCGTACCAGCGTCTCAAACGCCGTATCGTAGTCGCCTTGATGGAGGGCCTCGAGAACCACTTGCATTGCCCCCATCATAAAGCCCGAAACAGAAAGCGATGAGTGATGGGGCATAAGCCAGCCAAAGCGGACCATGAGCCCCACACTTTCTTCTCTCCGATGGGGCTCAGGGTAAGCTTTCTTCTTTTTCTTTCCTCGCCTTCGACCCAAACTCCCATATGCCCTCTCCCCTACCCGGTTTACACCCTAGAACTCATTCCTCATGCTGGGATTGAGTACCATATACTTAAGTTATGGTGTGTCGGTTTGCCGTCATATAATCGGTGAATCGTATGCACTGCCCGCTTGGCGGGCACTTAATGGAGGTCATGGTTTGCCTACGCGCATCAATCCCTGGAGCTTGGTCATTATCGTCATCCTGGCCTATTGGCTCTTTACCCTATTTGGAGGCAGTAACAATGCCCGAACCACGGTGCCTTATAGCGACTTCATCAGCTATGTGGAGCAGGGCAAGGTCGCACGGGTAGTGTTGCAGGAAGGTCGTATCAACGGCTTTTTCAAGGCACCTGAGCGTATACAGGTTGGCGATACTACCGAGACCACGGATCGCTTTACTGTTATTGCGCTCCCCTCGGGCTTCACCGATCCGCAGTTCACCAACCTACTGCGACAGAATGGAGTCGAAATCACCAACCGTTTACCCAGCATGTGGGGGCAGTTGTTGATTACGCTGCTGCCTATTTTGATCCTGATTGGCTTCTGGTGGTTCTTTTTCATGCGCTCGCAGGGTGGTGCGGGGCAGGTCATGCAGTTCGGGCAGAGCCGAGCCCGGCAGTACGGTAAAGAAAAGCGGGTCAACACCACCTTCAAGGACGTGGCCGGGCACAACGAAGCCAAGCGCGAGCTGATGGAAGTGGTGGATTTTCTCAAGAACCCACAAAAATACATCGCCATTGGAGCCGAGATTCCCAAGGGGGTGCTGCTGGTAGGGCCGCCCGGCACCGGTAAAACCCTGCTGACCCGGGCCGTGGCCGGAGAAGCAGGCGTGCCTTTTTTCTCGGTTTCGGCCTCGGAATTTATGGAGATGTTTGTGGGGGTGGGGGCCAGCCGGGTGCGTACGCTGTTCGAAGAGGCCCGCCGCAACGCCCCTGCCATCATCTTTATTGATGAGCTCGACTCCATCGGACGCAAGCGCGGCGCAGGCATCGGAGGAGGCCACGACGAGCGGGAGCAAACCCTCAACCAAATCCTCTCCGAGATGGACGGCTTCGAGAAGGACACCAGCGTGATCGTACTGGCCGCGACCAACCGCCCCGACATTCTGGATGCTGCCCTTTTGCGCCCTGGGCGCTTTGATCGCCAGGTGGTGATTGGCCTGCCGACTCTGGAAGAGCGCAAAGAGATTTTGCAGGTGCACATGCGGGGCAAGAAATTTGCCCCCGACGTGGACGTGAACAACCTGGCCCGGCTCACCCCACAGTTCAGCGGGGCCGACCTGAAAAACCTGGTGAATGAAGCTGCGCTACAGGCCGCCCGCGAAAACGCCACCGAGATTGCCAACGTTCACTTCCAAACCGCCCTCGACAAGATCATGCTGGGTTTGGAGCGGGGCACCCTCAAACTCAACGAGCAGGAAAAGAGGGCCGTAGCCTACCACGAAGCCGGCCACGCCATTGCCGGTGAGGTGTTGCCATATGCCGACAAGACCGAGAAGGTCTCGATTGTACCGCGCGGCATGGCCCTGGGGGTGCGCTGGAGCAAGCCCGAGGAACGCATCCTGATGAGCAAGGAACACCTCGAGGACACCCTGGCCATGACCCTAGCGGGCCGTGCCGCCGAGGAGCTGTTTGTCGGCACCATCACCACCGGAGCCTCCAACGACTTCAAGCAGGCCACGGGTCTGGCCAAGCAGATGGTGCTGGACTGGGGCATGGGCGAGCACTTCAAAAACGTGGCCTGGGGCTCGAACACTGGCCCCATATTTTTGGGCGAGGAAATCGCTAAGAAGCAGGATCACTCCGAAGAAACCAGCCGCCTGATTGACTCTGATATCCGGGCCATCCTGGACCGGGCTTACGAAAAAGCCAAACAGGTGTTGTCGGCCAATGCCGAGGCCATGCACCGCCTGGCCGAGGAACTTTTGGAATCGGAGATCGTACAAGGCGAGCGCGTGCGTCAGATTATCGAACAAGCCAAACGCCCCGAAGCCGTAGCGCCTGCGGCTTTTAATCCGGAAATCTAGCCAGCAACCGCAAGCGAATATCAGGTTTGGGTGGATGGTCTTTCAAGGAAAGACTATCCACTTTTGCGATACCCACGGGTCATACCGTTTCCGCTTGAATCCTTCACCGCCATGCGTAGTCAGAGGTGAAGGATTCAAGCCGACCGAAGGGAGTAGAAAAGCATTTCGGTAGTATCGTTTAGGCTTTCAAAAGTGAACGATACGGCCGAAATGCGTATCACTGCGCCAAGCGTCTAAGCAGCATCGCATAAGCCTGCTTGCCCTTCTCGAAGCTCGAGAGCCTAAAGAACTCGTTGGGCGAGTGGATGAGTTCGTCTTCCAGACCAAAGCCAAAGCTTACCGGGTCGTGGCCCAAGAGTTGCTTGAGGGTGCCTAAAATGGGCACCGAGCCGCCGAACAGGGTCTCCACCGGAGGCACCCCGTAGAGTTCGGTTAGTACTTCTCGAGCCGCCACACAGCCCGGATGGTCGGCGCTCATGCGGAAGGCAAAGGCTCCAGCTTCTTTGGCCCGGACTTCCAGACGCACCCCTCTGGGCAGGTGCTCTTCAAGATGCGCCTTCACCAGCGCCACAATCTTCTGGGGGTCTTGGTGGGGCACCAGGCGGCAGGTGATCTTGGCGTGGGCGGTGGAAGGAATCACCGTCATGCCGCCGGGGCCGGTGTACCCCCCCCACATCCCGTTGACCTCGAGGGTGGGGCGGCCGGTGGTGCGCTCCCAGTGGGAGTAGCCCTCCTCACCGTAAAACTCTTGCAGACCCAGTTTTTTCAGCTCTGCTTCCTCGTTCCAGGGAATCTTCTTGTACCACTCGCGCAGGGCCGGGCTGAGGGGTTCCACGTCGTCGTAAAAGCCTTTCACAGCCACGCTACCATCGGGGTTGTGCAACGAGGCAATCAGCTCAGCCATCGCATGCAGCGGATTTTGAAGCCCACCCCCCCAGGTACCCGAGTGCAGGTCGTGGTTGGGGCCAATCAAGTCGAACTCTAGTGCGCAAATCCCCCGCACACCCAGACCCAGAAGCGGGGTGGTCTCGGAGAGCTGGCCGCTATCGCCGTTGATGATCATATCGCAGCAAAGCCGTTCCCGGTTCTGTTCTATAAAAGCCGGCAGGCTGGGACTGCTGATCTCTTCCTCCCCCTCGATAAGCGCCTTTACGTTGAGATTAAGTTGGCCGGTAGCGATGAGGGCCTCGGCGGCCAGCAGGAAGGCCATCACCTGGCCTTTCATATCCGAAGCACCCCGCGCCACAATGCGCCCATTGGTTATGGTGGGTTCGAAGGGCGGGGAGTTCCAGCGCTCGGGGTTGTCGGCGGGCTGTACGTCGTAGTGGCCGTAGAAAAGCACCGTGGGCCTGCCGGGGTAGGGGCAGTATTCGGCATAGACCACCGGATGCCCGGCGGTGGGCAGCACCTCGGCCTGTAAAAACCCGGCCTGCCTAAACCGCGCTGCCAGCCACTGCGCCGCCCGCTGGACATCTTCGCTGTGAGCGGGCTGGGCCGAGATGCTGGGGATGGATAAGAAGGTATGGAAATCCTCGAGGTGAGCGGTTTGGTGCTCCGATAGGTAGTCGTGCCAGCTCATAACAAGGTGATTCTAACGCTTTGCCCCAATAATACGCATTTCGGCCGTATCGTTCACTTCGGCAAGCCTAAACGATACTACCGAAATGCTTTTCTACTCCCTTCGGTCGGCTTGAATCCTTCACCCCTGACTGCGGCGGGCGGTGAAGGATTCAAGCGGTAACGGTATAACAAGTAACCTTTTGATTCACTTTGCTAGTTGAGCGTCGCCCAAATGGCACACGCATACCAGACCATCGCAGAACGCTACGGATGGGTTTACATCACTCGTTGGTGCGGGCCATTACTTCTTCCAGGGTGGTCAGGCCCACAAAGGCTTTCTGAATGCCGTCCTCGCGTAGGGTTTTCATACCGCCCTTGCGGGCGATTTCCTTGATCTGGGTGGCCGACTGACCCTCGACGATGGCCCGGCGGATTTCATCGTCCAGCACCATCAGCTCGTGGATGGCCGCACGGCCTTTGTAGCCGGTACCGTTGCATTTGTCACAACCGGTGCCCTTGTACAGGCTCTTGCCCCGCAAATCCTCTTTGCTCAAATCCAGGCGGCGCAACACGGTGGGGTCGGCCTCCACCTGAATCTTGCAGCTTTCGCAAATCTTGCGCACCAAACGCTGGGCCAGCACCCCCACCAAAGCCGCCGAGATGTTGAAAAGCTCCACTCCCATCTCGTCCAGGCGGGTCACCGCACCTGCCGCATCGTTGGTATGCAGCGTGGCAATCACCAGGTGGCCGGTCAGGGCGGCCTCGGTGGCAATTTTGGCGGTCTCGGAGTCGCGGATCTCACCCACCATGATGATATCGGGGTCCTGGCGCAGGAAGCTTCGCAAGGCTTTGGCAAAAGTCAGGCCCGCCACCGGGTTCACCTGGGTCTGGTTGATGCCGGGAATCTCGTACTCCACCGGGTCTTCCACGGTGGTGGTGTTTTTGTCGGGGGTGGCGATGCGCTTCAAAATCGAGAAGGTGGTGAAGGACTTACCAGAGCCCGTAGGGCCGGTAATCAGGAAGATGCCATAGGGCTTGGCAATCACATCCTCGAAGCGCTGGAAGATGTCCTGGGCAAAGCCCAATTGCTCGATTTCGGGGATGTCGGCGGCCTTGCGCAAGAGACGCATCACGATCTTCTCGCCGTAGACAGTGGGTAGCGTAGAGAGGCGCAGGTCCAGATCAATCGAGCGGTCACGGTAGCGCACCCGCCCGTCCTGGGGCAGGCGGCGCTCGGCGATATCGAGGTTGGACATGATCTTCACGCGCGAGGCCACAGCAGGGCCGGCCCCCTTGGGCAGGCGCATGTACTCGCGCAGGTTGCCGTCGATCCGGATGCGCACCAGAATGTCGCTCTGGCGCGGCTCGATGTGGATGTCCGAGGCTTCTTGCAAGAAGGCTTCGCGGATGATGCTGTTGACCAGCTTGACCACCGCGTTGTCGTCGAGGGCGCTGGTGTCAACGGATTCTTCTTCCTTCTTCTTACCCTCGAATTCGCGGGCCAGCTCCTCGACCCCCGTCGAGCCACCATAAAACCGCTCGATCAGCTTGGAGATGGATGCCTCCGCCGACACCGCTGGCATCACGTCGCGCTTGGTAATCATGCGCAGGTCGTCAATGGCCAGGATGTTGCGGGGGTCTTTCATCAAGACCACCAGGGTGTTGCCCTCGAGGTGGTGCGGGAAAATGGTGTAGCGCCGCACGGTGGATTCGGGCACCATAGTCAGCACCGAGGGGTCGGGGGGGGAGTCGGTGGGGTCAATGTAGTGGTAGCCGAGCTGCGTGGCCAAGCTCTTAGCCAGCATCTCCGGCTTGATCTTGCCCGACTGCACCAGGGTGTCTTCCAGGCGACCACCGCCCTGCCGCTGCTTGGAGAGGGCTTCTTCGACATCCTGGGCGTTGACATAGCCCAGCTCCACCAGCACCTCGCCCAGTGGGCGGGTCTTGCCCATGCGTCGCTGTACCGAAAGGGCATCCTGTAGGGCTGCCCGGCCCAGCTTGCCTTCTTGTACCAGGGCCTCACCCAAACGGCTCTTCTCAGGGTAAACCTTGCCAAACAGAGTTTCCCAAACCTTGGGCAGGGTCAGGATGAACTTGGTTGGGCGTTCAACCAGTTGGGCTACGGCGTGGCGGTGGCGGGGGTCGGCCAGGACAATCAGAACCTGCTGGCCATCCTGGCGAATCGGCACGGCCTGATAACGCAGGGCATCGGGGCGCAACAGGAGGGCCGTCACCTCGTTTTGCAACTCGAGGTTGCCCAGTTCGAACTTGAACTCCAGCCCGGCCTGATCGGCCAGCACCTGATAGAGCTTTTCTTCTTCCAGGCCATACTTCCCGACCAGCAAGCGGCCCAGCAGTTCGCCGGTTTTTTCCTGTTCAACAAGGGCGGCCTCGAGGTCTTCCCGGCTCAACCACCCTCTATCTACCAGGATTTCACCCAGTTGCATCTCACCGGGCGAGGCAGCAGAAGGCGGTGGGGGAACGGGCAAGCCCAGCTCGGGGTAGTGCAGGGCCAGCGCATAGCGGAAAGAAGACTGGGTGGTCAGGTAGGGCTCGATAATCTGGTTGGTGAGGTCTTCGAGTTCCTCCAGCACCAGGTTGTCCAGCGGGTTCAAGAGGGCTACCCTCAGCGTACCGCCTTCCAAGCTAAAGGGGATGGCCCCCAGATCCCGGGCCCGCTCGGCAGGAATCAACGATTTAGCCTCGGGCGCTATCTCGAGGCCCACCAGTTCGACCAGCGGAACCCCAAAGGTCTCCTCGATGGCCTGGGCAATACGTCGTTCGGAGAGCAGCCCTAGTTCGACGATGATGTCCGAGAGGTTGCCCCCCACTTCGCGGTGTTGCTCTAGCGCACGCTGGAGTTCCTCATCCCCCAATAAGCCCATGTCCAACAGGGCTGCGCCCAATCGTTTGTCCCCAATGGTCAAGACGTTCGCCATTCGACCCGTCCTCCTATACGAAGCAGTTGATGCCAGGTATTGCTTTTGTGTTTGCAGGTAATAAAGAGCATTGCTTCGCTTCCTTCCTTGCGGTAGCAGGTGATGCAGAGCATAGCCTTGCTTCCTCCTATGTGACATCATGCAAGCTACTGCTTCGCTTCCTCCTAGTCTTTGCTTATTGTGGGCTCTTGGCGGTATTCTTTTGGGTCAAATTCCTCATTGGTTCCTGCCGCCAGTCCAAAGCTGGGGTTCCGCAGCACCCAGCGCTCGAGTTTCCGCACCAGCCGGGTGTATCCCATTTCCCTCTTAGAAAGAGGAGGAACCAGCACCGTATAGGCTCCAACCAAGTTACCACCGAGCACATCGGTAAAGAGCTGGTCGCCCACCACCGCCACCTGGCGATGAGTAAGGGCCAGCCGCCGCAGGGCTTTGCGAAAACCGAACCAGGGCTTGCCGGCTGGGCCAAACCCAGGAACCCCCAGCTTTGCACGCCAGTAGCGCACCCTCCGGCGGCTGCCGTTGGAGACCAGCATCACCTGAATACCCGCCTCCTTCAGGGTTTGCAGCCATTCCACCAGGCCCTCGGGGGCCTCGCCATAGGTTTTATAGGGCACCAGGGTATTGTCCAGATCCAGCAAAACCGCTTTCAACCCCCGCTCCTCAAGCCACTGCGGGGTGATGGCTGTAACCGATTGGAGGTGGGCCTTGGGCCTGAGCACCCCAATAGTCTAGCGAAAACTTGTGTAAGACTGTAGGTCATTTGGGAGAGGGCGGCAGCCGTGTACCCTGAAATACCGTGTTCGTCTGCCGGAATCGCACCCTGGCCCAATTAAATGGGTAGCATAATCAGCGCCCACATACGACCGGTCTGGCCCTTGTCGCGCCGGTGGGAAAAGAAGGCTGGGTCGGCGTAGGTGCAGCGTCCCAGTGCCCAGTAATTCGGAGGGGCGATTCCACCGCGGAGGGCCTGGGCCCGAATGGCCTGCTCCAGATCTAGCAAAAATTTGCCCGGATGGCTCGGGTCAGGACGGTAAAAAGGCAGCCCGGCCTGCTCGAACTGCTGCACCACTTCCGGCCCCACCTGAAAATGGGAGCCGCTGATGCCAGGGCCTACCGCAATGCGTACTGCTCCCGGGGAGCTCGCAAAATGAGATTTCATTAATTCCAAGGCTCTGGGCAGAATGCCCTCAGCCACCCCCCGCCAACCGGCGTGCAGGGCCCCCACCACCCCCTTTACGGGGTCGTGCAGCAGGATAGGGTAGCAATCGGCCACACTCACCCGCAGCAGCAAGCCTGAGGTGGAGGTGAGCAACCCATCGCCCTCCCACTCCCCCGGCCCCTCCACCAGGTGCACAGTGTTGCCGTGTACCTGACTTAGCTCCGCCAGGGGCGGATTGCCAAAAGCTGCCAGTACCCGCCGACGGTTCTCGAGCACATGCGCGGGGCTATCGGCGGTGGACAGCCCCAGGTTGAGGCTATCGTAGGGAGCAGGCGATACACCCCCCTGGCGGGTCGTGAAGCCGTGGGGCACCTCCAGCAAAGGGCTTGTAAGCATGTCCACGAGCTAACGCACCCCGCTAGCGGAAATTCACCCCTAGCCGCACATGCGGGATGAGTACGCTGGCCCCAAACACGTTGCCTCCTCCTACCGCAATAACGCCCTGCAAACCACCTTCGAGAAAAATGCTCAAACCATCCCCACCAAATTCAAAGTTGGCAAAGCCTCGAGGGGTAAAAACGGCGCCCCCTGCACCCCCGCCCAGGGCCAGATAGACCTCGCTGCCCGCACCCAGGTACCACCGGGTGCTACCACCCACCAGGCCCATTGGAAAAAGCAGGTCGAAAGAACCCGACAGCAAGGCGCCTGCACTCGAGCCAAAAGCAAGAAGGGGCAAACCCACCCCAAAACGCACGTCCACGGCCCCTGTATCAATCGTGTACTGCCCGCCCAGAACATACAGGCCAAATGCACTCCGGTTGCCCTGCGCCAACCCCAGTGAACCCACAAACACCAGCACCACCAGAATGAGCAGTTTCCTCATATTTCCTCCAGAATCCAGAGCATCAAGAACCCCGGATGTGCCCTTATTCTAAGATCGTTTCTCCAACAGCAGCTTTTTGCCATGTTACCCGCAATTATTCGCTGTCTGTGACAGGGCCTTGGCCCAAAATGGGCCAAACCCGCCCCTAAGCATCACAAGCCGCCCAGCTCCCAGCCTCTACAATAACGGGGTGGATTTTTTTCCGATGCCCCTGCTGGCGGTTTTCGCGTTCGTGCTCGGCAGCCTGATTGGCTCGTTCCTAAACGTGGTGATTTATCGCCTTCCTGCCGGTATTTCGGTGGTGTGGCCGCGCTCGCGTTGCCCCCACTGCCAGCAGGTGCTCTCCCCTATCGAATTGGTGCCAATCATCTCCTGGATAATCCAGAGGGGCCGGTGCAAAAACTGCAAGGCCCCGATCTCGGTGCGCTACCCGGCGGTAGAAGCCCTGACGGCAATCCTTTTTACCGTAGCAGCCCTCTTGCGCCCGGTTTTTCCCGAACTGGTCTTCATCTGGGCCTTTATCGCCTTGCTGGTTGCGCTTTCTTTCATAGATATTGACACCAAAACCCTGCCCAACTCGCTCAACTTTGCCGGGATTTTTTTGGGCTTGCTGGGGGCTGGGCTGTTGGGTTATCCACAGGCTTTTCCACAGGCCATAGACAGTGGCTTGATGGGGGCAGGGCTGATTGCCATGTTTGCGGGTTTTGGCGGCTTGCTCTATAACCGCTTCAAGGATGGCCCCCGCGAAGGCCCCTTTGGACTGCATCTCGTGCACCTGGCCGCCATGGTGGGGGCCTGGGGTGGGATGTTCGGCATGATGGGCGGCGTTTGGTTGGGCAGTCTGGGTATCCTGGTAGGCTTGTTCAATGCCTCGCTCAATGCCCGCAGCGGGAAGGTATTCGCCCTTCACGACGGCCTGACCCTGGGGCTCGCGGCGCTAGCACCCCTGCTGGCCTGGGTGCTGGGCTTATCACCGCTGGAAAGCCTGCGAGGGATGTTGGTAAGCGCGGGCGGCGTTGCCTTGGCCGGCATGCTGTACTGGTGGTCTCGCAACCCCTCCGATAGGGTCGAGCCCGAGGTTGAAGCCGAAAACCCCAGCGGCTACGTGACCGTGATGGGCTACGGCGATGTGGTGCTGGCCGGATTTCTAGGGGTCTGGCTGGGCTTCACTCACCTCTTGGTAGGAATCTTTATAGCGGTCTTTGCTGGAGCCATCATCGGCCTGATCATGCGGCGGTTTGGCGGTGACAACCAGATTCCCTTCGGGCCTTATCTGGCCATTGGCGGGTTGATTGCTTTTTTCTATGGCAGCGCAATCGTTCAGTGGTATTTGAGTTATATCGGCCTGTCGTGATCATGCTTTCCTGACCTTTGGCCCCATTTCTCTAGCGGTGCCACCAGCGGCCCGTGAGCACCAGCACGCCCCGCAAAGCCATGACCCCGCCCAGAGCGATCAGGGTGTATAGAGCTTGCGCATCTGCTCGAAGGGCATAGGCCAGATAGAGAAAAGCGAAGATGGCCGCAAACGGAATCGAGCCAACGCCTTGGAAGCGATCCCGCTTGAAGACCCCAAAATATACCCCTAATCCCGCCGCAAAAACCACTAGGCTCCATAAAGTTTCCAGGGGAAAAGCCCAAAGGGCAAACCCCCCCGCTGCTGCCAAGCCACCCCCACCGCGAAACCCAAACCAAAGCGGCCAGATATGACCAGCTACCACCGCTAGGGCGACCAGGGGTACCACCCAAAAATTAGCCGCAAAACCGGCTAGCCATGCGGCCAACATCCCTTTGCCCACCTCGAGCACCCCCACCCCCACCCCCCAGCCCCTTCCCAGTTGGCGAAAAACCCCCGAAGTACCGGCCAGATCACGCTCACGGATGTCCCAACCACGCAAACGCCCCACTAGAATGGGGAAATTGATCGAGCCGATCAGATACGCCAGAAAAATCAGAAGAAAATCCATACAGGGAACCAGCGGTACTCTAGCAAACCTGTAGTCTACACTGCAAAGCTGGGGTATAAATGGAGGCGTCGAGCGGGCTCACACAGCCCTGACGTTTGGGCCCAACAGTGTTTGGTGGAGGATGGCATGAAACAGTGGTTGCTTGGAATGCTGCTTTTGGTCGCTGGCCTAGGTTTGGCACAACAAAGAGCCGAAGATCTGATCAAAGCCCAGTGTGATAGGGCCGAAGTGGTCGCGGAGTTGTGGCACGGCTTCCGGGGAGGTGCGCCTAAGGACGCACTGGACAATCTAGCCGTGGAGTTCAACCGCACCCAGGGCGGGAAGGTCTGTGTACGCCCGGTCAGCCAGGGCAACTACCGCGACCTCTCCACCAAGATCAAGGCTTCGTTTGCTTCCGGCAAAATCCCGGTGATGGCCCAGGCTTTTGAAAACAACATGGCCCTGTACCTGGAAAGCGATGCCCTGTTGCCCATTCCCGCCCTGGGGGTGGACTTGAAGGGGATCAACCCGCTTTTCGCGAATGCAGTCAAGATCAACGGCCAAACCTATGGGGTGCCCTTCAACAAGAGCATCCAACTGCTGTATGTCAACCGGGATCTGTTGAAAAAATACAACGCCCGGATTCCCTTGAGCATTCAGGAATTTGTCGAGACGGCCAAGAAGATCTCTGCGGGGGAAAAACAGCCGGTGTACTGGTTTGTGCCCGATGCTTCGACCTATGCCTACTGGTTCTTTACCCTAGGCGGCAACTACCTGTCAAACGGCAAACTGGTGCTCAACTCGCCCAAGGGTGTGGAGACCCTCGAGTTTCTGGTCAGAGGTGTTAAGGAGGGCTGGGCCAAGCCCATCACCAACGGTTTTATCAACGAAAACTTCGGCTCGGGGGTTTTTGGTTTCGCCACCGACACCTCGGCCGGTTATAGCTTTTATGCCCGAGCTGCCAAGTTTGATGTAGGGGTTGCGACGCTGCCGGGCCGCACCGACAAACAGCCTGGCTTTGGCCTGGTACAGGGCACCAATATCGTGGTGTTTAAGGGAGCCGACGATAAGGAAAAGCGTGTAGCTGCCGATTTCCTGCGCTTTATCATTACGCCCAAAGCCCAGGCGGTGTTTGGGGTCGCGGCCAACTATGTGCCGGTCAACCAGGGCTCGGCGGTAGACCCCGTGGTGACCCGTTTTGTGAAGGACAACCCCGCGTTTGGCGTCGCCATCACCCAGGCCCGTTTTGCCCGCTTCGAACCGGCCCTCTCGCAGTGGGAGCAAATCCGCTTTGATATATTGGGGCAGGCCATTAAGGAAGCCGTGCTGGGGCAGGCTACCCCCAAAGCCGCACTCGACAAGGCCCAGAAAGCGGCTGAAGACTTGCTGGCAGGCCGCACCCGATAACATCAGGACATCCTTCTCCGTCCGAAAAACCACGGGCGGAGTATTCTTGTGGATGGGCGTCTCGGTAGGGAAGCGTTATAGTGTCCAGCGAAACGCGGAAGCCATCCAGCGTTTAGCCCAAATAGGAGGATCATATGAAAGTAGGCATCAACGGTTTCGGACGCATTGGCCGCCAAGTGTTCCGGATACTGCAAGAGCGTGGGGTGGAAGTGGTCGGCATCAACGACCTGTCGGACAACTCGATTCTGGCCCACCTCTTCAAATATGACTCCAACTACGGCCGTTTCCCTGGAACCGTCAGCTACGACGAAAAAAACATCACTGTAAATGGCAAGACCATCCGGGTGTACGAAGAAAAAGACCCTGCTGCACTGCCTTGGGGTGATATTGGCGCCGACATCGTCATTGAGTCTACCGGACGCTTTACCAAGCTCGAGGCCGCCGAGGCCCACCTCAAAGCTGGGGCCAAAAAAGTCATCATCAGCGCCCCCGGCAAAGGCGATATGCTCACGGTGGTGATGGGCGTCAACGAGGGTTCTTACGACCCCGCCAAGCACCATGTGATTTCCAATGCCAGTTGCACCACCAACGGCCTAGCGCCCGTAGCTAAGGTGCTCAACGACACCTTCGGGATTGATAAAGGCATCCTGACCACCGTCCACGCCTATACTGCCAGCCAAAGCCTGGTAGATGCCGTGAAGGACGACCCCCGCGATGCTCGAGCAGCGGCCCTCAACATCGTGCCTAGCGAAACCGGTGCGGCTAAGGCGGTAGGGCTGGTGATCCCCGAACTCAAGGGTAAGTTTGGTGGCATGGCCTTCCGCGTTCCCACCAGCACCGTCTCGGTGGTAGATTTCACGGCTATTCTGAACAAGGAAGCCAGCAAAGAAGAAATCAACGCCGCCATGAAAGCGGCTGCCGAAGGCCCCATGAAAGGTATTCTGGCCTATACCGAAGAACCCCTGGTGAGCAGCGACCTCAAGGGCGACCCCCATTCCTCGATCTTTAGTGCCCTCGACACCCTGACCATCGGCAACATGGTGAAAGTGGTGAGCTGGTACGACAACGAGTGGGGCTATAGCTGCCGCGTGGCCGACCTGGCCCAGTACATCGGTAAAAAGCTATAAGCCCGCACCTTTGGAGGGGACGCACGGGGTGAGCGGCTTCACCTTGGCCCCACCCCCCATCCCAACCCCTCTCCCGGTGGGAGAGGGCATTTGTCTAGGAGGTCAACCATGCGAACACTCAAAGACTTCAACGCTGCCGGTAAACGCGTGCTGGTACGGGTAGACTTCAACGTGCCCATCAAGGAGGGCAAGGTCAAGGACGAGACCCGGGTGGCGGCGGCCATCCCCACGCTAAAACACCTGTTGGATCAGGGGGCTACGCTGGTGTTGTTCTCGCACCTTGGGCGTCCCAAGGGTGGCTACGAGGAGGCCAGCAGCCTGGCACCGGTGGCCCCGGTTCTGGAAAAACACCTGGGCAAGCCGGTGGTATTCATCGGGGGCTCGCCGGAGCTGACCCCGGCCAGCGAAGCCACCCTGGAGCGCGTCCAGGCCGTACCCCCCGGCTCGGTTGTTCTGCTGGACAACGTACGCTTTGAGCCGGGCGAGGAAAAGAACGACGAGGAACTGGCGAAGAAGTTTGCGCGACTCGGGGATGCCTTTGTGCTCGACGCTTTTGGTTCGGCCCACCGGGCCCATGCCTCAGTAACCGGGGTAGCCAAATACCTGCCCAGCTACGCAGGCTTCCTGATGGAAAAGGAGGTTGAAAGCATTGGCAAGGTGCTGCACAACCCAGAGAAACCCTACTGGGTGGTGCTGGGCGGGGCCAAGGTCTCGGACAAGATAGGGGTGATCGAGAACCTGCTGCCCAAAGTGACCGGGATGGTGATTGGGGGGGCTATGGCCTTCACCTTCATCAAGGCCCAGGGGGGGCAGGTGGGCAAGAGCCTGGTGGAAGACGACAAGCTGGATCTGGCCCGCGACCTGCTCAAAAGGGCTTCCGACCTGGGGGTTAAGTTGCTGCTGCCTACCGATGTGGTGGCGGCGCAAAAAATTGAGGCCGGGGCGCCCACCCGAATTATGCCCGCAAACGCCATCGAGGACGGCTGGATGGGGCTGGATATCGGGCCCGAGAGCGCCCAAACCTTTGCCGAGGCGCTGCGAGGCGCCAAGACGGTGCTCTGGAACGGCCCCATGGGGGTCTTTGAGGTAGATGACTTTGCCAAGGGCACCCTGGCCGTGGGCGAGGCCATCGCCAAGCTTCAAGGAGCCTTTACCGTGATTGGCGGGGGCGACTCGGTGGCGGCAGCCAACAAGCTGGGCATGGCCGATAAGTTTAGCCATGTGTCCACCGGCGGCGGGGCCAGCCTCGAGCTCCTGGAACTCGGCACCCTGCCGGGTATAGAGGTGCTAAGCTAGGGCATGCCCCTACACATCCAGGCCGAACCCCCGGACAGCCCAGTAGCCAGGGCCCTGATCGCCGAACTCGATGCGGTCTTGGAGCCGCTGTACCCCCCGAAAAGCCGTCACGGGTATAGCGTAGAAAAACTCATCCAGCAGGAGGTCGCTTTCTTTGTGGCCTACCTGGACGGCCAGCCGGCGGGCTGTGGCGGGGTGCAGCTATTTGGCAACGAGTACGCCGAGCTCAAGCGGATGTACGTGCGGCCTCAGTTTCGTGGGCGGGGTGTGGGGAAGCAGCTTTTGACCCACTTGCAAGCCCATGCCTATGAGCGGGGCTTGCGGGTACTTCGGCTCGAGACCGGGGTCTTCCAGACCGAGGCCATTGGCCTGTACCAGAGCTTCGGCTTCCAGCGCATCCCGCCGTTTGGCCCCTACTTCGAAGACCCGGTGAGCCTTTGCATGGAGAAGCAGCTACACCAGTAGGGCCACAGTCTGGACGCGCCGCCCGGCGTTAGGCTACCCCTGTGAACGACCTTTACACGCTATACCAGCGCCGCGCCAGCGTGCGCAAGTTCAAACCCGAGCCCCTGCGCGAAGGCGACCTGGAAAAGATTCTCTTTGCGGCCCAGCGGGCCCCCACCGATGCCACCGCGCAGATGTACAGCCTGCTGCGCATCAGCGACCCGGAGCTACGCCGCAAGGTTTCGAGCCACTCCGGCCACAACCCCCACATCGAGACCTGCGCCGAGTTTTTCCTGATTCTGGCCGACGTATACCGCCTGCGACGGCTGGTGGAGCACCGGGGCGGGGTGTTCGGGCACTGGCCCCGCACCGCTTTGCACTTTGCCATCACCGATGCGGTGCTGGCCGGGAGCGCCCTGGCTACCATGGCCGAGAGCCTGGGCTATGGCATCGTGTGGATTGGCGGGGTGCTGAACGGCATAAAAGAGATCAAGGCGCTGTGCGGACTGCCGCAGGGGGTGGTGCCGGTGGCCGGTCTGTGCGTGGGGGTGCCGGACGAAAGCCCGGCCCCCCGCCCCCGCCTGCCGCGGGCGCTGGTGGTGCACGAAAACCAGTACCACGACTACAGCCCCGAGGCCCTCGAGCAGGCCTACGCCGCCATGGCCCCCATTACCCGGAGCGGTGACTGGTACAGGGTACTGGAGCGCTACTTCGCCCAGGGCGGCACCATGGAAGCGCGCGAGCCCGCCTACCAGCAGCTTTCCGCCCAGCAGGGCTTCGAGCCCGATCTGCCGCCCGAACTGCTCGAGGCGCTCAAAGAAAAGGGCCTCGAGGCCGGCTCGCTGGGCCAGCTCATCGAGGCGGCCTTTGCCCAGGGCTTCCGCAGCCTGCAGTTCCACCACCAGGGCTACGCCTGGATCGAGAAAGAACCCGAGGCCTACCGGGGCGACGGCAAGCCCGGCGAGGCTTTGGGCAAGGCCTTGCTACAGGCGCCCAGGGAGCGGATTATCCCATAAGTTCCTGGTAAACCCGTATAGCCACACCAAAAGGGTCGAGGAGGGAAAACTCGCGGGTGGCCCAGGGCTTGTTCTCCAGCCGGCCGTTGGGGTGCACGATACCGGCGGCCTCGCAGGCCACATACAGCAGGTCTACCTCGTCCACCTCGAGCCGGAAGGCATAGTTACGGCTGATCTCGGGGTTGGGCTCGAGGTAGAAGTGCAGCCGCAGCCCGTCCCGGCTCACCCCGCCGTACTCCACCGGGTTCTCGCCCCAGGTAAAAGGGTCCTGGAAACCCAGGTGGGTCTGATAAAACCGCAGCGATTCCTGCACGTCGCGGCTGGGTATCACCGGAATGATGGCCGAAACCTTTGTTTTCATAAGCTACCTCTGACAACTCCACCAATCAGGCATAGGCCTTTTGCAACTCGGCCAGCTCGAGCTTTTTCATCTGAAGCACCGCCTGGTTAACCCGGTTGACCCGTTCTGGGTCGGGGTCTTGCAGCATCTGCTCCAACGCCCGGGGCACTACCTGCCAGCTCAAACCGTACCTGTCTTTGAGCCAGCCACACTGCTCAGCCTCCGGTACCGCCGAGAGGCGCGTCCAGTAATGGTCAATTTCGGCCTGGGTGTCGCAGTAAATCATGAACGAGATGGCCTCGTTGAAAGCGAAGTTGTGCGGGTAGGCGCTGTCCATGGCGGCAAACCACTGGCCCGCCAGCATGAACTCGCTGTACATCAAGGTACCTTCGCGCTCGGGCGCCATGCCCGCCGGATAGCGCATCGTCGCTCCCCGTCGAGCGTTGGGGAACACCGAGGTATAGAAGTCCTGGGCCTCCTCGGCCTTGCCGCATACCTCGCCCACAAACAATAGCGCGGGCGTTATAAAAGGACGCGCCTCGCCACCGGGGTCGGAGAGGATAAGCTGCCAGGAAAGGCCGTAGCGGTCTTGAATCCAGCCGTAGAGGGGCGCAAAGGGATAGGCCTGTAATGGCATCAGCACGCTACCCCCTGGCAGCAACTTGTTCCAGAGGGCCTCGAGGTCTTGTCGGGTGCGCCCCTGGGAGGGGTCGAAGTTGAGGATGAACGAGGTGGAGGGATTGAATTTGAAAAGCGGCCCCGCGCTGATGGCCATGAAGGGCTGGCCGGCCAGCTCAAACGAGACCAGGTCGCAGTCACCCGAAGGCGTATCGCGCAAAACAACCAAACTATTTATCCTGGAACCCGGAATTGCATTGCAATAAAACCGGGCGGCCTCCTCGGCCTCTTTGTCAAACCAGAGATTGGGCACGATCTTGAACATTCAGCACCTCCTGGTGCGCCCACAGGACACAATTACCCTTCAGGCCGCGAGTTTGACCGAAATCTTACGAACACCTGGGGTGGATTGTACTTCTGTCAGAAGCGACTGCAAGGCCTCAAAATTGTGCCGCTCCACCACCAGCACGGCCTCGGAGGCCCCCAGCAAGGCATCGGCCTTGATCACCCCTGGCAGGCGGCCCAGGGCCTGCACGATACGCTTGGGTTGGGCACACGAAACAAACACATACGCGGACACACGACGGATATCCTCCACAACCGAAGCCTGGGTCTGCTGGGCGAGTTGCATCATGCGGGCCTCCTGTACAGCGTTTGGAATGGTGGGGCCAACCCCCACGGTTTCCTCGAGTAAACGTTGGTGCCGATCCCTGGCTTCTACTTCCCAGAAAAACGTAGAGAACATACCCACCCACCTCCCGCTATGCGGATTCTGCTAGCAGTGAAAGTCACACACTAGCTTGCAATCGGAAGGGGCTCTTGCGCAGGCTGGCTAAAGCGGTGAAACAGCTTGGACAAGCGGCCCTCGGGATAGTAGGTGGTGCGGTATTGGATGGTGGCCTCGAGCCAAGCTTTAGCTAAAGGTTGAGCCGTTGGGCGAAGCAAGGGCATTTTCTCGCGCAACTCGTTTTCCAGGGCCCAAAGACCGATCTGGCCCTTGCGGTTGTCGAGTTCGATGAGGGTATTCAGCACTTCACTGGGGTGTACGGTTCCACGTCCAATGGTCTTCCAGACTTTTTCGTTGTTGTTCATGTGCTTGCCTCCCGTTATGATAATAGCATAATCTATCTGCATAACGCAATACCTACCGGGGGACATTATGCCTTGACCGTAGAACATTTTTATGCTACCGTCAGAAACATGACACTAGCCGAACGTCTCCGCGAACTGCGCAGCCAGCAAGGCTGGCGCCTGAAGGATCTGGCCGACAAGAGCGGGCTTTCTGTGCCCTACCTATCCGACCTCGAGCGGGGCCGCACCAACCCCTCCCTCGACACCCTGCAAACCCTGGCAACCTCCTACAACCTATCGGTCAACGACCTGCTGGCCCCAGTAGACTTCTACGGCGAGCGCACCGAAGCCTCGCTGCCCAAGGGCCTGGCCGAACTCATCGCCGACCCCACCCTGGGGGCCGAGATCACCCCCGAGTGGCAGCGCACCCTGGCCCGCATCGAGCTGCGGGGCAAGCGCCCGGAGTCCAAGCGCGACTGGTACGAGATCTTCCTGCATCTCAAGCGGGTGCTGGAGGGCTAGAGGGCCCTCTAAACAACGTTAGGCCAACAGTCCAGCACGCGATAGGAAAATCATGAGCCAAGTATTCGTCAACATTTCCCTTAGCCTGGATGGCTATATGGCGCCGGACGGCATGGATCTGGCCCATTTCAGCGATCCGGGGTACAAGAACTGGGGTGCCAAATGGGGCGCGCTGATGGCCTGGGCCCTCAATCAGCAGTATTTGCGCGAGAAACTTAGGTTGGGGCCTGGCGGAGAGACCGGCCCTGTGAATGAGATGGTTCGCCACATCTTCGAGCGCACCGGTGCTCACATCATGGGCAAACGAATGTTCGATGGGGGCGAGCGCGGTTGGCCCGAAGAGGCCCCGTTTTACACACCGGTTTACGTTCTCACCCATGAGAAGCGCCAGCCCTGGGCACGCCCCGGCGGGACGACTTTTTACTTCATCAACGACGGGCCGGAGCGTGCCCTCGAGCTGGCCCGGGCATCGGCTGGCAGTCGTGATATCCGCATCTCGGGTGGAGCGGACGTAATCCAGCAGTACCTGAACCTGGGTGTTGTGGATGAGCTGGAAATCGCCCTGGTTCCGGTGTTGTTCGGTGGCGGGCGGCGCCTTTTTGAAAACTTACGCGAGCCTGGGCCGCAATTTCGCATTGACAGGGTTCTCGATACTCCAGAGGCCACACACCTGCGCTATGTGCGCCGGTGAGGGTGGCCTGGCAGTTGTTTGCCACGGACGGTTCGCTGCACAGCCTGCTAAAGAAGCGGAGCATTAGAAGTAGGCGGCCAACAACGGCCGTCCTCTTCATTTGAGTTGATGAAACCTTTGGCCCCCCATAATAAGACTATGGAGCGCCCCGTTCGCACCTACGAGTCGGGCTTTTTTGTGGCGGGGTACGAGGTGCGTACCAGTCTGGCCGTGGAGCAAAACCCCCAGACCGCCCGGATTCCGCCGCTCTGGCACAAGATAGAAAGCGGAGAGCTCGAGCTGCTCATCCCTAGGCGCCTGGCTAAAGGAAAGCCTTTTGTGGTCTATTACCACTACGAAAGCGAGCAGGGCCCCTTCTCGGTGCTGCTGGGCTACCAGGTGCGGGGGCAGGACGACGTTCCACCCGGCCTGAGCGGTCTAAACGTCCCTGGAGGTCGGTACCTAATGTTTACTGTGACAAGTTCCAAACCCGAATCGGTAAGGCAAGCCTGGCAACAAATTCAGACCTATTTCCAACAGCCCGGCGCACCCAAAAGGGCCTACACCTTCGACTACGAGGTACACGATAACACCCAACGGGTTTCGATTTTTGTGGCCATCCAGTAGATATTGAGAGTAATTTGCCATACTTGAAAGACGGTAGTGCCTATGGACTTGAGACCCAAGGTGATCAAACTGGCGCAGGATTACCGCAAGGCCCACGCGCCCCTCACGCCCGAGCGGCTGGCCGGAGGCATTGGGGCCAGTCTCTCGTATGGCAAGTTGCCAGAGGGCAAGTTTGGGGCGCTGGTGCCAGAGAAAAACCATATCTTGATTGATCAGGAATCTAGCCCCAAGCGCCAGCGCTTTACCCTAGCCCACGAGGTCATGCACGTGTTGATACAGCAGGACGACGATCTGCTCTCCGAGTTACACGAAGCCTACGCGGGCAAAGAACTAGAAAAGGAGCTCGAGGCCCTGTGCAACCTGGGAGCCGCCGAGATGCTGCTGCCCAGCGGAGTTGTGGACGCAGCCCTGGTCAAGAAAGGCCAAAGCCCCAAGCTGGTGCCCGAGCTTGCCGAGTTGCACCAAGTCTCGGAAGAGGTGGTGATTATTGCGCTGGCCGAACGCGGCCCCATCCCCTCGATTGTGTTGATGGCGGGCAGCAAGCCGTTGCGGGTCTATTTCAGCGCCAGTCACCCCCGTATCTTCGACCGGGTGAGCCGGGGCACTGGCTTTCGCCGCGATGATCCGTTGGTGGTCGCGTTCGAAACCGGCCTACCGCAAAAGACTAAAACCAACCTGCCCAACCATGCAGGGCTGTATGGCCTCGAGGCCTACCCCAAAGGCGGGCGGGTCTACGCAATCTACAAGGAACTGCAAAACTAATCGCAAAAAAACGCACCGTGCTTCGTAAGCCAAACACCACCTTCCGCCGGGACCGACAGAGTTGAACGAACGCCATCGGGGTTTCCGGTTCCTATCGTAGTTCGCTCATGCACGCAAAAAGGGGTCTTTCTGCTTTGGGCCGGGCATGTTAACCTCCAGCACCTTCTCCAGTGGCTTACCGGCGTAGCCTAAAACCCGGTATGGCGCATCAATACCCTATCCCCACCGTGGGCGCCCTGGTCAAGGGGCCATTGGGCCGGGTGCTGATTGTCAAGACCACCAAGTGGCAGGGCAGGTGGGGGGTGCCGGGGGGCAAGATCGAGTGGGGAGAACCGCTGGAAGCGGCCCTCAAACGAGAGTTTTGCGAAGAGGTGGGCCTCGAGCTCTTCAACATCCGCTACGCTATGTTGCTGGAAGGGGTGTTCGACCCCCAGTTTTACAAACCGATGCACTTTTTGTTCATCAATTACTTTGCCGAATGCTCGAGCGAGGAAGTCCGCCCCAACGAAGAAATTGCCGAGTGGGCCTGGGTCAGCCCTACCGAAGCCCTCCAATACCCCTTGAACAACATCACCCGCACCCTAATTCAGGCCTATCTTAGCCGGGGGGAAGCATGAGCAAAGTGGCCCTGGTGACCGGCTCGGCCAAAGGCATTGGGCGGGCTATTCTGCTGGCGCTGGCCCAGCAGGGCTTTGATGTGGCGGTGCATTACTACACCAGCGCCCTCGAGGCCGAACAAACCCGCCAGGAGGCTGAGCAACACGGGGTTAGAGCCATCAAGGTTAAGGCCGATGTGACGCGAGTAGAGGAGGCCCAAGGGCTCATCGGGCAGGTGGTCGAACAGCTCGGGGGCTTGCAGGTGCTGGTCAATAACGTGGGCAACTACCTCAAGAAGCCCATCGAAGCAACCACCCCCGAGGAGTGGCAGGCCCTGCTGGACTCCAACCTGAACGCGCCTTTCTACCTGACCCAGGCCGCCCTCCCCTACCTGGGCCAGACCGGTTATGGGCGGGTGGTGAATATCGGCTTCGCCGGGGCGCAGAACCTGCTGGCCCGCCCGGAGATTACCCCCTACGCGATCGCCAAAACCGGCCTGATTCTGTACAGCAAGGCCCTGGCCCAGCGCCTGGCCCCCAGGGGCATCACGGTGAATGTGGTCGCGCCGGGGGTGGCCGAGAACTCCGTATCCAAACCCGTCAACGAGATTCCCATGGGCCGGCTGGCCCATCTGGAGGAGCTGGCTCGAGCGGTGCTGTACTTTGTGGATGAGCAGAGCAGCTACATTACCGGACAGGTCATGGAGGTTTCGGGGGGATGGAATCTGTAGCAGCAAACAAACCAAGCCATTGGCTTCGGTAAAGGCTTTTACACAGCAACGCCTGTCGAGTTGCTAGGCTGGTGTTGGAGGTACGCACACACGGAGCCTCCTTTTGGAAAACTAGCGTCTAGGTTACGTTCAGTTTGTGTATAAGGTGACATGCTGTGTAAGTGCAGTTGGACTAGACTGCAATTGGTGCCCGGGCTCGTGTGAAGGGAAGCAGCCCAGGACACCACGCAACAGATTCCCTTCGCATATGCACTCGTCAGACTGCTCGAGGTTGCTGACGAAAAAGGAGACGCCCTTGCTTAGCTACGACAACAAGCAAATCCTCGATACACCCCCCCTCAAACTCGATAAAAACGGTGGCAAAAAAGCCTACCTGTTCCGCAACACCGACGGTGCAGAGCCGGTTATCACCCGCCATTACGACGCCCACTTCCGACCCGACGCCGCCTACAAAACCAGCTTGCCCGACATGACCGAGACCATAGACTCGGTGGAGGGGGCCAATGTCGCCATCCAGCAGGTGGGCATCTCCGGCTTCCGGCTTCCGCTCAAGTTTGCCACTCCAGCCGGTGAAGCCCTGACCCTCGAGGCCCGCGTCACTGGCACGGTCTCGCTCGAGGCCAACCTCAAGGGCATCAACATGAGCCGCATCATCCGCACCTTTTATGCCCACAAAGAAGAGGTATTCAGCCTGGATACCCTGGCCCAGGTGGTGCAGGACTACCGCCGCGAGCTGGGCAGCCTGACCGCTAGGGTCAAGGTGGCCTTTAGCTATCCCATGCGGGTATCGGCCCTGCGCTCGGGCCTGGAAGGCTATCAGTTCTACAGCGGCAGCTACGAAGCCGTCGCCGAGGGCAATGGCCTGATTCGCCGCTATGTCGAACTCGATTTCGTCTACTCCTCGGCTTGCCCTTGCTCCGCCGAACTGGCCGAACACGCCCGCGATAACCGCGGGGTGTACGCCATCCCCCACAGCCAGCGCTCCAAGGCCCGCATCAAGGTGGAGGTCGCCCCCGATACCTCGCTCCACCTGGAAGACCTGATCCATCACGCCCGCGAGGCCCTCAAAACCGAAACCCAGGTAATGGTCAAGCGTGAAGACGAACAGGCTTTCGCCGAGTTGAACGGGGCTTACGTAAAGTTTGTGGAGGACGCGGCCCGGCTGGTGTACGAGCAGTTGATCGCTGACAAGCGCATCCGCGATTTCCAGGTGGCCTGCTCGCACCTCGAGAGCCTGCACTCCCACGACGCGGTCTCGGTCATTGCCAAGGGCCTACCCGGCGGTTTGCGCGCCGACTTCAACGACTTCAGCACCCTGGTCTGTTAGTGGTTTGGCAAGTTAAAGATTGATATGCAGTGAATTTCCCAAAAAGAAGCGCTCAAAGCAACTTCCAGATATTAAGGGAGCCAAATCCATCCCGGGAATTAAGTTACCGGAGCACTAGAACCGTTCCACCACCCATTCTTCAGCGGCGGGCCACTGGTGCTCTCTTTACTGCTTCTTTGTTTTCCCGCAGATTCCCCGAAGTCTTTAGGAAATTCAGAACGCCATTCCATAAGTTGTTCCAGTCCATGCTATTGACTTCTGGAATAGGACTATTCAAATCCAAAGGTCTCCACCCCGGTGGTGTGCTCATCCCCACCGGGGTTCGGGCTCACGGGGGGGCAGGTTAGGTTGCTGGAGGCCGCTCAGGGCTACTACTCCCAGGGTCCTGTCCTGGGGGTTTGAACCGGGTTGAGGGGGGTGACCATATGGAGGCTTACCGCCTGCACGCTGGGCGGCAGCGGGGAGGCTTGGAGGGGTGTTCTGAGTCCATGCTGGTTTGCCCGACGTTACCGCCTCGTTACCGACTCCTTTGCACCATGCGATGCGAGGGAATGCAGCAATAGCAGATGGTCGCCTTCCCTCAGATCTGGAGCGGTTTGCGGAACGATTTGGGCGTTGTGGATAGCAAAGTTTGCTCTCCCAAAGCCGGTTCCGTCGCCGCGATGGGCGGCGAAATACCAGCTAACTGCGATATACAAGGAGGAGGATTATGAAACCAGGGCACCATCAGTTAACCGGCCTGAGGCTAGCAGGGTTGCTGCTCTCGGCCTTGCTGGCAGCCTGTGCACCTCCCAGTGGAGGGAGCGGCGGAGGCAACGAACCATTCCTCAAGCGGGCTTCCAAATCGGGAGCCATTGCCATCACGGGCGATGACCGATATGTGGTGCAGGTCAACCCTGAGGACGACTCCATCTCGATTTTCCGCACCGCCGACGATATACGTACCGCCAAGCTCGCGGTGGGCGACGAGCCCAGTGCGGTGGTGATTGGCCCCGACGATAAAACCGCCTTTGTGGCCTTACGGGCCGAGGCCAAGGTGGTCAAGGTCAGCGGGATTGACACTGGGGCTCCCACCATTGTTGGCAGTGTGAATGTAGGCTCTGAGCCCACCGGCCTGGCCCTTAATCCCTGTGGTAAGAAGCTGGTGGTAGCTGAGTTCGGCGAGGGGCGGGTCTCGACCTACAACACCGACACCCTGGCCAGCCAGGGCTCGGTGATCGTAGCGGCTCCCAGGGCCGTGGCGGTCTCCAACAACGGCAACTCCAACTGCGATGACGAGAAGATCGTAGTGACTGAGTTCTATGGGCGCATCGGGCCAGGTCGCGAGGGCAGCGATACCAGCCGCACCGGGGCCGTGCGGATCTTCCGATCCAACGACCTAAGCGAGGTCGGAACTGTATTGTTCGAGCCAACAGACCCCGGCGCATTTCCGATTGATACCAGCACCGCCAACAGCGCGGTGGACTCGGCCTCGCCCAACCAACTGGCCAGCGTAGCCATCGTGGGCGACAAGTTTATCGCCACTGCCATTGCTGCCGCACCCAACAACGCGCCCAAGTTCGACGAAAATGTGTTTCAGTATCTGCTAATTGGCGACCTCAATGGCAACAAGCTGGGCACCATTAGCATCTCCGATGCCATCCGTACCCTATCAGTTTCTAATGGAACCACCAAGTTTTTCATGGCCGATCTGGTAGACGTTGGCGTGGTGGGCAACAACATTTTGTATCTGCTGGCCAAGGGCGGTGAGGCTATCCAGCGGGCCATCCTGATCAACAATACTTCCGTCACCTTGGGCACCCCTACCGTACCGCAAATTGACCTGCAAACCCTGGCTACCAAGTGCCAGAACCCCATTGGGTTGGTCACACCGCATGACACCACCGATCAGAAGAAGATGTTTGTGAATTGCTGGGTTACCCGCAATACCGGCATCGTAGATTTAAGTCAGCAGAAGCTGGTCAAGGTAGTGGAAGCTTCTCCTGCTCCTGCCCCAGGAAGCCTAGACGCGAAGATAAGCAAAGGACGGCATTTCTACTTCACGGGACGGGGGCGTTGGTCAAAGGGGGGCGAGGGCTGGTCGAGTTGTGGGAGTTGCCATCCCGATGGACTCTCCGACAACATCACCTGGCACTTTGCCGCTGGCCCCCGCCAGAGCACCTCGATGGATGGTAGCTTTAGCCACGGCCCCGGTGCACAAAAGCAGCGTATCTTCAACTGGAGTGGCATTTTTGACGAGCAACACGACTTTGAGCGCAATACCCGCGATGTCTCCGGTGGTCTAGGGGCGCTCACAACGGGTGGCTGTGGCAACCTTGCTACCGAGACTCGCACCAACCTGACCGTGGACGCTACCCCTGGCGGTGCACCCATCGGCGGGCTGGCTAAACCCCTGCGCGAGTTACAGGAAGCCACCCCGAGTTGTGTGAAGGACTGGGACGACATTGACGAGTTCGTCAAGACCATCCGTCCGCCCAAGGGACGACGTTTCCTGGATGCAGGCTCGGTGGCACGGGGCTTGCTGTTGTTCCGTGAAGGCAAATGTACCAACTGCCACGGTGGGGCAGGCTGGACGCTCTCGAGGCGCTTCTTCACACCATCGGCAGCAACCAATACCACGCTTACCACAGCCTCTTTCAATGGCGCACCCATCGGCAGCCCACATACCGTTCAGATCGCCAACGAACCCGCTTCTACCCCCATTGCACCAGCCCAGGTGGCCTGTGTGTTGCGCAAGGTGGGCACCTTTGGCGTACCAGGAGATACCACTGCTACCAATGCCCTCGAGCTCAAAGCAGGCCGCCCTCCCACCGCTCGAGCCCAGGGTGAGTTCAGCGGCTACAACATCCCCTCGCTCTACGGCTTGCAGGTGGGCGCGCCCTTTTTGCATCATGGGCAGGCCAAGACCCTGGATGAGCTTTTCAGCGATGATAAATGGAGCACCCACCTGCTGGCTGGCAACGCGGTCTTTACCCTCAGCGCCACCCAGCGGCAGGACTTGATCAACTTCCTGCTATCCATTGACGCTTCTACTGGCGAGGAGGCCCCAGCTGCAAGTTCTGATGTATGCCCCTCGGTTTTCCCAGCACCTTGAAGCAATCAACACCTGTAGCCCAGGGATGAACTTCTGGGCTACGGACTTTTGGCTCGAGGCGAGAGTGCACCTGCTTCGTGGGCGGCTTGTTCCAGGGCATTCCAGGCCAGGGTGGCGCACTTGACCCGGGCCGCCAGCTTGTGCACCCCCGATAAAGCCGCCAGGTCGCCCAGCTCGAGGGTGGGCGCAGCGCCATCCACAATCATGGCCTTGAACTGCTGTTCCAGCGCCAGGGCTTCTTCCCAGGTCTTGCCCTTGACCAAGTCGGTCATTAGCGAGGCCGAAGCCTGCGAGATGGCACAGCCCTGCCCACGAAAGCGCAGGTCGGCAATCTGCTCGCCATCGGTCAGAACCATCAACTCGATCTGGTCGCCGCAGGAAGGGTTGTCGCCCATTACCCGCACATTAGCTGAGTCCAGCGGGCCATAGTTGTGCGGCGATTTGTAGTGACGCAGGATGATTTCTTTGTAAAGGTCGTCTAGGAGACTCATGTCAAGGCCAATTCTATAGCGGTTTTCAGAAGGAATGACGAAATTCCCAAGGAGAATTGCCATATCAGGCACATTTTTTCCGCTAGGATTAGCAGCATGCAATAGCGAAAACCCCGATAAGCCTGCTGAACTAAAGATTCGGGATACTCAAGGCAGCCTCTAAGCTGGCGGGGGTATTCACCCCCGGTTCACAATCGGGCGCCCGGCAATTCATCAGACTGTAGCTAAGGTATTCTCCATGCGACCTGTACTGTCCCGCGAACCTTACAAATCCGAACCCGGCGATATCAAGCAGCTTTCTAGATTGTTGTCCTACATAGGCCCTTATCGCAGTTTGCTGGCGGTCGCCCTGGTTGCCACCACTTTTTCTTCGCTGTTGGGGCTGGTCTTCCCCAACTTTGTGGGCCGCTTGATAGACGGGGCACTCTCAGAAGCTCGCTCTGCGGCTGCTCTGGATCGGATTGCCTTGGGGCTAATTGTCATCTTTGCTCTACAGGCGGTTTTCAACTACCTCAACACCTACTTGCTGGTGCGGGTAGGGCAAGGGGTGGTCGCAGATCTACGCAAAGCTCTATTCACCCATCTTCTGACCTTACCAGTGCGGTTTTTTGAAAACCGCAAGACCGGCGAAATTACCTCGCGCCTAACCTCCGATGCCAGCACCGTGCAAAACGCCGTTTCGGGTTCGCTGGTGCAGTTTATTAACCAAGCCATCACCCTAATTGGGGGCATCGTGATTATCTTTGTTACCAGTTGGAAGCTTTCCCTGGTGATGTTGTCGGTGGTTCCCGTGGTAATTTTGTTGGCCTCGTTTGCCGGACGCAGGCTGCGCAAACTCTCCACCCAGGTGCAAGATAGGCTGGCCGAAGCCAATGCCAACGCCGAAGAGGCCATCGTGGGAGTTCGGGTGGTACAAGCCTTCACGGCAGAACAGGTGGAAACTCATCGCTATAGCCAGCGCATACTCGAGGCCCTCAAACTGGCGGTGCGGGTTGGCAGTTTGCGAGCGGCCTATTTTGGAGCAGGCATCTCGTTCGCCACCTTCACCAGCCTAGCCCTGGTGATCTGGTTTGGGGGACGGTTGGTACTGGCGGGCGAAATGACGGTGGGAGCGCTGGTATCTTTCTTGTTCTATACCTTTTTTGTGGCAATTTCGATTGCAAGTTTTACTGGTTTGTACGCTACTTTCCAAGAAACCCTGGGTGCCAGCAGGCGCATCTTTACCCTGCTGGACGAGCAGTCCGAAATCAAGGCCGAGGCTCCGAACTCAAAACTGGGAGAGGTACGAGGCCAGGTTAGCCTCGAGAATGTAAGCTTCCGCTACGGCGACCGGGGCAATACCTATGTGCTACAGGGGGTGAGCCTGCGGGCCCACCCTGGTCAGGTAGTGGCCCTGGTAGGGCCATCGGGAGCCGGCAAGAGCACGGTGGTCTCCCTCATTCCACGCTTTTACGACCCCAGCGCAGGACGTATCCTGCTCGATGGCATTAATATTCGCCAGGTAGAACCCCTGGAATTGCGGCAACACATCGCTATTGTGCCACAGGAAACCCAGCTTTTCTCGGGCACCATCGAGGAAAACATCCGCTACGGCAAACCCCAGGCTACCCAGGCGGAGGTGCTCGAGGCCGCCAAAGCTGCCAACGCCCACGAGTTCATCAGCGCTTTTCCCCAGGGCTACCAAACCCTGGTAGGTGAGCGAGGGGTCAAGCTCTCGGGTGGGCAGCGTCAGCGCATTGCCATCGCTCGAGCCCTGCTAAAAAACCCCAGGATTCTGATTCTGGACGAGGCCACCAGCTCGCTCGACTCCGAGTCGGAGGCGCTGGTGCAAGAAGCTCTCGACAAGCTTATGCAAGGCCGCACCACGTTTGTTATTGCCCACCGGCTTTCCACCGTTCGCAACGCCGATCAGATTGTGGTACTGGACAAGGGGCAGGTGGTGCAGCAGGGAACCCACGAAGAGCTGCTGGCCCAGGGGGGACTCTACAAAGACCTGTACGAGTTGCAGTTCCGCGAGGAGACCCCCCTGGCCTAGCCCATCCGACAGCGGTGCTGAGCAACACTTCATACAAAGTAACCCACAGCGCTTCCGGTTTTATCCGATACAGGGGGTGGCTGAGCTTGTCGAAGCCGACCTTCTCGGGGTACTGGTTATGTTTGATACCGTTTCCGCTTGAATCCTTCACCGTTGGACGCAGTCAGAGGTGAAGGATTCAAGCCCACCGAAGGGAGTAGAAAAGCATTTCGGTAGTATCGTTTAGGCTTGCCGAAGTGAACGATACTGCCGAAATGCGTATGAGAGCGGCTGCAACTCAAATCCAGTCCTTGAAAAAGTCGCGTACCTTCTTCAGGGCCTCGATGAAGCGATCCACGTCTTCTCTGGTGGTGTAGACGTAAAAGCTGGCCCGCACCGTGGCCGGAACCCCCAGCTTGCGGTGCAGGGGCTGGGCACAGTGGTGCCCGGCTCGCACCGCGATACCGTATTGGTCGAGGGCGGTGGCCACATCATGGGCGTGGATACCGCCCAGCACAAAGGGAATCACCCCGCTCCGGTCTTGGCCACGGGGGCCAAAGGTGCGCACTTCGGGTAGCTCTTCGTCGAGGCGCTCGAGGGCGTAGGCGGCGAGCTCGAGCTCGTGTTGCCATACGTTCGCCATACCCAGACGCTCGAGGTATTCCACCGCCGCAGCCAGCCCAATGGCCTCAGCTACCGCCGGGGTTCCGGCCTCGAAACGCTGGGGTGGCTGGGCATAGGTGGAGCGATCTACGTAAACATCACGAATCATGCTGCCGCCCCCCAAAAAAGGGGCCAGGGTTTCCAGCACCTCGTAGCGTCCCCAGAGCACCCCTATGCCGGTAGGCCCCAGCATCTTGTGCCCGGAAAACGCGTATAGATCGGCTCCCAGAGAACGGACATCTATGGGCATATGCGGCGCTGACTGCGCCCCATCCACCACCACCAGGGCCCCCACAGCTCTGGCCGCCTGGGCGATCTGGGCCACGGGGTTAACGGTTCCCAGCACATTGGATATGTGCATCACGCTCACCAGCCTGACCCGCTCGGTCAGGAGGGTACTGAGGTGCTCCAATTCCAAGCGCCCATCATCCCCAAGCGGTATGGCTTTGATTTTGGCCCCCGTGCGCTCGCAGACCAGGTGCCAGGGCACCAGGTTGGCGTGGTGCTCCATCTCAGTGAGGAGAATTTCGTCGTCGGGCCGTAGGTTGCGCAGCCCCCAGGCATAGGCCACCAGGTTGAGGGCCTCGGTGGTGTTGCGCACGAAGATAATTTCGCGCTCCTCGGCCCCAATAAAGCGGGCCAGGGTGCGGCGGGCCTGCTCGTAGGCCTCGCCGGCCTGCACCGAAAGGGTGTAGGCCCCCCGGTGCACGCTGGCATTGAGTTCCCGGTAGTAGCGGGATACCGCCTCGATGACCACTTCAGGCTTCTGGCTGGTGGCCGCCGAGTTGAGGTAGACCAGCTCGGGATGGTGCGTAAGCAGTGGAAAGTCCTGGCGGATGGCCTGGGGTGTGGCAATGGTCATGGCCTTAGGGTAGACCATTTCGGGGAAAATTTTTAGGAGAGGGGGCCCATTTTGCCCTTTCTTCGTTCAAAACCCTGCGATACGGCACTGGCTGAAAGATAAAACCCCGTGATTACGCCCAGAAGACCCTTTCCTGTAAGGGAGCAAGATTAACATCCGGGCTTGAAAAGCGAATCCATTGGGGGCAATTTTACCGCTCCAGATGGGGATATAGTCGAAATTAACAAGCCCCGATGGACACGTTATAAACTTCGTTACACCCACGTTGTACTCCTAAAGCGCCTTTGTATACCCCTTAACGAAGCGGCACAACCCCCTACCCATGCGGACAAACCCCGATAACGGGAGGATTACGGTCGAGTTCGTACCCTCTACTCAGTGGAGACCCGGCAAGGCCGGTACTCGGGTGATTCCGATGAAGAAAGTCAAGATGTGCCGCTCGTGTGGGTCGGGAGAAATCGTGCCCTTTCTGAGTTTGGGAAGGCTTCCCCTTTCCAGCATTCTGAGTAGCGATCAGCTAGCCACCCCCGAGGAGCGGCGGAGCCTCGAGGTGGGCTTTTGCAAGCGTTGTGGATTGGTTCAACTGGTCGGCGACCCCGCGGGGGAACCTGTCCCGGCCCCTGCCGGGCCTGTACAGGGGGGACTGCTCGAGCGGCTGATGCACCACTTTCGGCTGGGCACCCACCACCTGGTGTTGGCGTTGGAGGGGAGCAGCCTGGAACTGATGCGCGCTCTGATGCAGGCCGGGGTGCGGGTGGTTTATCTCGAGACCCATCCAGAGCGTAGCAAAGCGGCCTCCAACAAAGGAATACCTACCCGGCACGAACCCTTTGACCGCAGCTATGCCAACCAACTGCGTGAGGAGGGGCTACGGGCCGATGTGGTGCTGGCCAATCAGATGCTTTCGTACAGCAGCGACCTCAATGGATTGCTCGAGAGCCTCGCGGCGGTACTCAAAGACAGTGGCTCGGTGGTGATGGAACTACCTTATGTGCGGGAGTTGCTCGAGGCCCGTCAGTTCGAACACTTCACCCACCAGCAACAAAACTATTTCTCGGTCAGCGCGTTGCATGAACTGGTGCGCCGTCATGGCTTGCGGCTTCAGCAGATCGAACCGCTTTCAAACGGGTATCTGCGCTACTACCTGGGCAAAGCCCGCCAGATCGAACCGTCGGTTGGCTGGTATTTGCAGGAAGAAGAGAAGATGGGTCTGATGGAGGCCACGTATTACCTCGAGTTCGCCTCGCGTATCGCAGCGGTGCGCGAAGCCCTGGTAGCGCTGCTAACAGAACTGCGTGCCCGTGGACGCAGGGTAGCTGCGCACGGTGCCAATGCGCAGGGCATGGTCTTGCTCAACTATGTTGGGTTGGGCCGCGAAATAATTGATTTCGTGGTGGACAGCGATGCCAGCAAACACGGCCGCTATATGGCGGGGGTGCATGTTCCCATCTATAGCGTCCAGAAACTGCTCGAAGAACAACCCGACTACCTGCTCTTGCTCAGCGGCGAGCCCAGCGAGATGGCTCGCCCATACCAGGAGTATTTGAAACGCGGTGGCAAGTTTATCGTGGCCCTACCCCACCCCGACATTCTGAACGCCTCCAGCAAGCAAAAAATTCAGATTGGCACATAAGAACGTGTCTCACCCAGTATTATACCGTTTCCGCTTGAATCCTTCACCGCCCGCCGCAGTCAGAGGTGAAGGATTCAAGCCGACCGAAGGGAGTAGAAAAGCATTTCGGTAGTATCGTTTAGGCTTGCCGAGGTGAACGATACTGCCGAAATGCGTATGACAAGGTACATTTTCAGCGCCACTCCCGCGCAGAGTTGGTATAAACAGGGGGCACCGGCGTTCCGGTGCCCCTGGATTGCTTTTTGCTATTTCTTCTTCTCGCGCAGACAGAAACCCACCGCTTTGGAGCTGTGGTGACCCACCGAAGCGCTGTTGACAATCGCGCGATCCCACACGTTCACCACCATCACATAGCCGCAAGGCTGCATTCCAGCCGTGTGGAGCGACCAGGCATTGCCAGGAGCAACGGCGGTCTGGGTGGTGCCGCCTGAGGGAACCGGCTGCCCAGCAGGCGCCGCGAAGGGAAGGGTGCCCAGGCTGTAGGAACCAAAGTATTTGTCGCGGGCCACAAAGCGCCCCGTAATCGTCACCCCCTCGACAAAGTCCTTGCAGTTGCCGCCAGAGTCAATGTTGATATCAGACTCGGGCCAGGTGTTGTCGAGTTGTATGCGATGGGTCTCCTCGGCCACAATCGCCAGCTCGTTAGGGGCAGTAGCCCGTTGCAAGCGCAACTCCCACAGCGCATCACCGGCGGTATCCCACCAGGCCAGACGGTTATCAATGTCGGCGGCGTAGGCAAAGAAGCCGTTGGCGACCTCGGCATTGGTGAAGGGAATCAGGCTGGGGCTGACCAGTTTGAGGGTAGTGGTGACGTTGCTCCACGACTCCCAGGCCAGGGTATCGGGGTTCTGCCGCCGCACCTGTACCCGGTAGTACATGCCAGGATAGGTCGGCCCGGTAACCACCACCCGGCCCGCGAAGGGGCAGGGGCGGCCCAGAGCATCGGGGGCAAAGCCATTTTCGAAGGTAGCGCTGGGTAGGGTCAGACCGCTCGAGGCATCAATATCCGTCACCACAATCCCGCCGATTCGGTAGAGGTTGATGCCGGGTTGGCCAGGACGAATTACCACATGGGTATCCAGCCGGTTGCCCCAGTAGGGCACTGCATCGGGGTTGGTGGTGGAAGGAGGGGTATTCCAGGAGAGCACCGCCCGGATGCGGGAAGGTCGGGTCTTGTGGCAGTTACGCCGGTACTGGTTCAGATCTACCTTGAGGATGGCTGCATAGTGCAAGCCCCCAGCGGGAATCTTGGCGATGTCGTGCACCTTGACCTGCACCGTACCCATGTAGGTCCACTCGCAGGTGTCGTGCCAGTCGGCCCAGAAAGCCACGTATTCGGTGCTGCCCTGGCTGCACAAGTCACCCGAGTAACCGCTGGGGCGCTTGATGGTAAAAGTAGCCACCATCCACTCGCGGCCCGTGTCCAAGGCCAGGCAGTTCAGTTCTTCGTAGCTGACGTTGCCCTTGGTCTTACCCAAGGCCTCGATGGCCGCAGCCCAGTCCAGCCCCAGTTCTTTCCACACTGTCCCCTGTTGTTGTAGAAAGGAAGGGCTAACCTCTGCGGTCAGGGCCTGGTGCAGGTGCTGGACAGCAAAGCGATGCGGCTCAACGCTTGGCTTGGCTTCCTTGGCCTGGGGGCTGGGCTTGGGAGCGTAAAGCTTGACCAGGTCGGGTAGCTCGAGCGGCGGGGGATCGGGCAGTGGGATGGGCAGAATGGTTTCTTTGGCGAGTTCGGGTACGACCTTGAGCTTTTCCCAGATACTGGGCTGGATGGTGTCCAGTAAGCACCACCATTTGTTGAGGGGCTTAATCTGGATATGCTTCTCGAGCACGCTGCCCCACACCGGCCTCCAGTTTTCAGCGCCTGGGCTGTCGGGCGGCACCAGCTCCCACGATAAAATGGCCCGCACCCTGGGCAACAGGGGGGTATCACAACACCGTCGCGTGGGGTCGAGCTTCAAGCCGACCGCGTAGGTAAGGGGTTTGTCGGGGTCTTTGGCGCAATCGGTGCCGTTGGAGATGTCGTGCACCTTGAAGGCCACCGCCCCTTCATTGACCCAGCCGCTGCCATAGTCCACCCAGAAACGCACATACTCGGTGGTTCCTTGGGTGCACAGGTTGCCACCGTAGCCAAAGGGCAGCTTGATCTCGACCACGGCCTCGAGCTGGTCGAGGTCGGGGTTGTAGCCGATGCAGGTGATTTCTTCGTACTTGCTGCTGGAGAGCAGCTTGACTGCGTTGAGTTTGCTGCCTGCTTCGGAACCGAAGTAATTGGGGTTTTTTGCAATCAATTCGCGGAACTGTAAACGTTCCTTTTCAATGCGCGGCAATACTGCCTTTTCTTTTGCCATAATCTACCCCTTGAGTTGAACTCAGGTTGTGCTGAACTCAGGGCTGCCAGCAACCCGGCCCGATGTCGCAAACAACCATCTGGCCCAAGGCATGCCGGCATACAAACCTGCCATGGAGATCCCCACGCTTTGTAAAGACCTCACCCCATAAACGCAAAGCCACAGGGTCAACCCAACACAACCCCCTTTCGCTTGATCCACCCATCAAGCTGGGCCTGGAGGCCAGGGTTGGTTTACCAGCAAATGCAGTGGGAGATGCAAATGTCGAATGGCCTCGAGCAATACCCTAGCAAACCCAACGTTACGTTCCCGTTACTGTCTTTGGGTATCCCGAAACCCTTTACTGGGCATCGGCTCCTCATCCCGCATGAATAAAGGGTGAAAACCACCTTATTCATCGGCCCAGGCCCCTGCACACACTCCAGATCTCAATCAAAAATAGCCTGAAAATATCGAGATTATCGCCATAGAGGGTCAGATTGACCGCTTCTCACCCGGCAGCACCTTATACTTCGCTCTGGGATGTTGCAGCGTTATCTATTACGCGAAACGTTGTCGCTGTATCTGCTGGGCGTGCTGCTATTCGTCGGGCTGATCACCTTCGATCTGCTCTCCTCGCTCTCAGGGGCCTTCCTGCGGGCTAAAACCCCCGTGGTTGAAATTGCCCAGATGGTGGCCTACCGGGTGCCCTATACCCTGGGCATTGCGCTGCCGCTGGGTCTGGTGTTTGCCCTGCTGGTGGCGCTGGCCCGCTGGATTCGCCAGTCCGAACTCAAAGCCACCTATGCGGGCGGCGTTCCCCCGCGCACCTTCATTGGCCCGGTGGTAGCACTGGGGCTGGTGGTAGGCACCATCGTTCTATCCAATGAAGGCTGGCTCAAACCCATTGCTCAGGAGCGTTTCGAGGCTTTGCAATACAAGATTTACTACGGTTCCGAGCCCTCCGGTGTGCTCACCGAGCGCACCTACACGCCCCAGGGGTTGGGTGTGTACTATGCCCAGCGTATCTACCCACCCCCCCAGGGCGAGGTGGGTTCTCGGCTGGAGGGGATTCGGGTAGTAGAACCTGGCGGTTCTATCTGGAGCGCCGACCGGGGCATCTGGGTCAGTGGGGCTTGGCGGCTGCAAAATGCCTACCGTATAGATCCCAATGGCAAAATCTTCCAAGAAGCCGAGCACCCCCTGCCCTTTCCCATCGGCGTACAACCCAAAGCCATTTCCTATGAGGCCATGCGCATGCCCGATCTACATGCCGCAGCCAAAGCCGACCCTTCAGCACAATTCCCCCTGGCCCGGCGCTACGCCAACGCAGCCGGCACTGTGGTGCTGGCCTGGCTGGCCATTGTGATTGGCCTCTCGTTGCGTGAATCGGCCTGGGCCTTCATTGCTGTGGTGGGGCTTATTTTCGGCTACTGGACGCTCTTCACCCTTTCGGCTCAGTTTGCCCGCTTTGATCTGCTGGGCGCTTATGGGGCCTGGCTGCCCAACATCGTGTATGGTGGCTTAGCCCTGCTAGGAACCTGGAGGCTGGCCCGATGAAGGATGCGGCAACCCAGGGCAGCACCGCCCTTCGGCCTTGGTACTGGGACGCTTGCAAACCCTGTGCTCCTCTGCACCGCCTCTCCCCAATCCAGACCCGGAGGCAGCCATGAACGCCCTCGACCGCTACCTAACCAAGGAGGTGGGCGCTTATGTGCTGGGGGCGCTGGCGGTGGTGGTACTGGCCTTGCTGGGCGGCGCTTTGTACGAGGTGCTGGCCCCGCTCTTGGCCAGGGGGGCCGATCCCTGGGTGGTAAGCCAGTACCTGGCCTACCGGGTGCCCGAGGCGCTGGTGCGGGGAATGCCGCTGGCTTTCTTGTTTGCGCTCTTGCTGGTGCTCTCGCGCATGGGCGAGGAGTCCGAACTCAAGGCCATGTTGGCGGGGGGGGTTTCCAAGCTGCGCGTGCTGTTTCCACTTTTACTGCTGGGTACTTTTTTGTTTGTGGTGTGTCTGGTGGCCGCCGATAATTTGGTGCCGCGCAGTTTACAGCAGGGGCAGAATGTTTTGCGTCAGGCGGTTCTGCAAAAACCCCGGGCCTTGCTCCAGCCCGGCACCCGGCTGGTGGACGCTTATGGGCGCATCGTATATGTGGGCGAGGTCAGCGATACCGGCATCGGTAAGGTACGGGTCATCACCGCGGAGGAGATACTGGTAGCTGAAACGGGCCGCTTCGAGCAGGGTTCGCTGGTGCTCTCCGCAGGGCTACGGGTCACACATGGCGGGGCCCGACCGCGTACAGTCGCACGTTTCGAGCGGGCTACCGTCCCGCTGGTCGAGTTGTCCTTGGAGCCGCCCGGGGGTCTTTTTAGCCTCACGGTAGCCGAGTTGCGCCAGCGCATCGCCCAGTACCGCACCCAGGGACTGCCCTACCACGCCGAACTCACCGCCCTGCACCGCAAATGGGCCGAGCCCGCGGCGGTGTATTCGTTCGCTATTTTTGCGGTGGGGCTGGCCTTCTTCCTGCTGGGCGGTAGCCGCAGCCTGGGCATGCTGGGCGTGGTGGTGTTGACCTTTGTCTACTACGCCACCTGGAGCGTGGGCCGCATCATGGGTGAGCAGGGGGTGCTGCACCCCATCCTGGCAGCCTGGGGGCCTAACTTGCTTTATGCGCTGGCTGGATTGGCCCTGTTGCGACTGGGGAAGAGGTGAGTATGCGGGCGGCGGGGCTTAGGCTACACGGCGCGCTCAGCAACCGGCGCAGCCCCGCAGGGTCTCGCAACAGGAATCTAACCTGGCTGCGCCCACGCCCCCCCTCTCCCCTTCTCCCTTTTCTGCTCTTACTCTTGGTGTTTTTCGCAGCCGCCTTTGCCCAGGAAACCGAAGCACCCCAAACCGGCGGCAAAAGGCTGAAGATCCTCGAGGCCGAGCGTTTGGAGCTGCGCAACGAGGCGGGCGAGGAGTTGGTGATTCTGGTGGGCAATCCAGTCAAGATGGATCGGGACGGCGAGCGTATCGAGGCTCCGAGGGTCATTTTTAACCGCACCCGAAAGCGCCTATTGCTGATGGGGGGGGTGCGCTATCAGGATAAGCAAGGGCAGCTCATCGAGGCCGAGGAACTCGAGCTTTTCACCGACGACGAGAGCTTCGAGGCCCTGGAGGTGAAGATCGAGTCGGGCGAGTTTTTTCTGAGTGGCCCCATCTGCCAGCGGGCCGCCGGGCAGATTCTGCTGCAGGAGGGCTACCTGACCCCCTGCCAGCGCTGTGAGCAGGAGGAGGCCGACTACGCCTTCCAGGCCCGCGAGGTGGTGCTTTATCCGGGCGACCGGATCATCGCCCGGGGGGTGTGGGTCTTGCTGCGCGGGGAACGCACTTTGTACCTGCCGGTGTTGCTGCTATTTTTGAACGAGCGGCGGCCCAAGCTCGAGTTCGGCCAGAGCGACAGCGACGGGGTGTTTGTGAGTGCCGACCTGCCCTACGTTTCCGACTTTGGCATCGGCTTTACCCTGCTGCGCTATTTCGAGCGGCGGGGCTGGGGGTTTGGCTTCGACCACTTTGGCGTAGGGGCGGCCCAGGAGCGCTACCAGTTTCTGTACCTGCCCCCGCCGGCTGGGCTGGTGCTGCCCGACAGCGACCCACGCAAGGACGGGATTTTCAAGTACCGCTTGAGTTACAAGCACGAGGAGCCCGATTGGCGGTTGGAGGGGCAGGTCGTGCGCGATGACAGCTCGCAGGCCGAGCCGCGCTTTTTACAGGGGGCGGGGGGCCAGCCCGACTACACCACCTTTCTGCTCGAGGGGGCCACCCGGGCCACCCCCAGCAACCCCGAGCCCCTCTACCGCCTGACCCTGGACGGCTACATAGATCACAACCCCCTGGCCCTGCCCAACGAGCGCACCACCCCCAAACGCCTACCCGAGGCCGAGATTACTTTTCCGCGCGGCCTCGAGGGCGAGTTTCGCCTGAACGGGCGGGTTTTGCTGGGCTACTACGAAGCCCCCTCCAACCCCCTCAACCGCAGCGCCCGGCGGCTGGGGCCCTACATTGGGGCGGGCCGGCTCTGGGTGGAGCACCGCAGCAGCTACCGGCCTGCCACCCCCCCCTGGCCGGGCTTGAGCTTTAGCATCGAGAACACCTTTATCGGGCGCTACTACAGTACCCAGAACTTTGACCCCCAGGGCAACCCCACCGAGTTCGAGCGGCTCATCCGCTGGGATACCCGTGCCAGTGTGGGCCAGACCCTGGGGGCTTTTAGCGTGAACCTGAGCGTGAGCCGCAACGTGGTGGAGGGCGAGACCCCTTTCCAGTTCGACTTCGAGCGGCCCCAGCGCAACAGCCGCCTCGAGGGCTCCTTCAGCTTCAACCCCGACCCCCTTTTTTCCTTCACCGCTCGGGCCAGCCGCGACCTCGAGCGTCGCATCTTCGACCCGCCCGCCGAGTTTGCTATCACCTCGCGCCCCTTCCCCTGGCTAAACCTTACCACCAGCGTGAGCCGCGACCTCGAGCTGGGCCGCTGGAGCATTCTACGCACCGCCCTCAGCGTGGCACCCACCCCCTTTAGTCTCAATTTGAACCACGAGCGCAACATCGAGCTGGGCCTCGACCGCCTGCTCACCCTGAGCGCAGCCTACAACCCCCTGCCCTTCAACTTTTCGCTGCGCACCGCCTACCGCTACTGGGATGTGCAGGAAAAGGAAACCCGGCCCCTGGATCAAATTCCCCTGATCGCCCGCTACGACCCCCTCGAGCTTTCCGCCAGCTACAACCCCCCCGGCAACACCACCGCGCTCACCCACAGCCGCGACCTGAACAACGGGCAGGCCATCCGCACCGAGCTGAATCTGGTTGTGCAGGAAGCCCCCAACACCTTCCGCTTGCGCCAGAGCCTGACCCACCTCTACACACCCTTGCCCTCCCTCACCAACCCCAACCCCGTCCCCACCCCGGCCCTGCTGGACGGGCTGGCCCAGCTTACCCTGAGCCTGCATACCTTTGTGTTCGCCCAGACCATCGGCTTCAGCCCTGGCAGCGAGACCCGCTTCCGGCTGGGCTACCAGTACAGCGCCGACCTTTTGCAGGCCGACCTGCTGTGGAACTACCGCGAGGGGCTGCTGCGCAACCCCCGCCTGGCGGTGCGGGCGGCCGTGCGCGAACCCGATATCTTCATCAACGAGGTCTCGGCGGAATTTCACTTCCCCGAAAGCGAAAACCCCCTCACCCTCGAGGACGACACCCAGGCCTTCCTGCGCTTTTTGCGCTTTACCGGCGAGCTGGAGCTCCTCCCCGCACCGCTGCGCCCGGAAGACCCGCCCGGCCTGTCGCTGCAGGGGTTTGTGGGCCTCGAGCGCCTCTCGGACAACAGCGGGCGCTTCCGCGTGACCCTACGCGAGTTTGGCCCCACCATAAGCTTTATAGGCCAGGAAAAAACCCGCCTGTTCTACCGCATCGTCTGGAACGCCCCCGAGAGCGGCGGGACGAACCCCAGGGAGTTTTTTTTGCCCAACCTCGAGGGCACCATCCTGCGCCCCCGCTTCGACCTGATTATTGACCGCTGCTGCTGGGCCTTCCGGGCCAGCCTCGATATGCTCAAGCAGGAGTTCAAGTTTTCCTTTGCCCTGGGGGGCGAGGCCGCCGAGTTCCTGTTCAACCAGAACAGCATCGTCCTGCCCGGCGGCCTCAAACTCCCCAGCCCTGGAGGGCCTTAGATGAAGCGAGTAATCCAAACCCTCAGTCTAAGCCTGCTGCTCAGCCTCCCGGCCTGCACCGGTAGCAGCGAGGAACCCACCCGCGCCTTGCTGGCCGCGGCCATCAACAACCCCAGCAGCAATACCTACCAGATTCGCTTTTTTCAGAGCACCACACTGCAACCCGGTAGCACCGATACCCCCCGCTTGGTCGGGAGCTGGAGCCTGGACGCGCCCATCGTCACCCTGCTCTACCGCCGCAGCCTGGGGGTGGGCAACGACCAGCTCTGGGTGCTCACCCCCGACCGCCTGCGCCGCTACGTTGCCAACAACCTCACGGTGGACGATGTGGGCACCCCCCAGCTCGACGGCTTTGACCAGGCCCTGAACGTGGACTGTAGCCAGGGCTATCTGCGCCAGGGGCAGAACAACCTCCTGCTGGTCTGTCCACCCGCCCCCACCACCCCCCCGCGCCCCATCGAGGAGTACCGGGCCTGGATCATTCCCTTTACAGCCACGGCCCTCCCCACCCCCATTGACTTTTTGAATCCTAACCTGGTGCGCCTGAGCACCCCCGCCCGGCTGGCCCTGGGCTCCAACGACCAACTGCTCTACCTGACCCCCAACCAGTTCGGGCAGTACGATTTCGTCAACCCTTTCATCGAACGGCCTTTGCCTTTGAGCCTGAGCAGCTCCACCCCCACCGATCTGATTTTTGTGAACGGTCAGGCCCTGGGGCTCTTCGACGACAACGACCCCACCAGCACCGACACCACCCTGGCCGCCTGGAACCTGAGCGCCAGCGGGGAGGTGGGGCTCAGCCAGAACAGCAACATCGCCGCCCGCTCGTTTGCTCGAGGGGCTCCGCCGGTCTTCGTGCTGGGCACCGGCCTGGCCCGCTTCGAGGGCAGTTTCCAACTGCCCCGCGAGACCGAGACCGGGCTTTTGCGCACACGCCGCTACAGCACCGCCACCGTGGGAATTGACCAGTTTCTCTACCTGGCCGACCTGGACACCCCCACGCTTTTGGTCATAGACCTGACCGTGAACATCGCCAGCGCCCTCACCAGCGCGGGGGTTCGCTCCTCCTCGCTGGGCAGCTTCCAGGAGCGCATCACCAGCCTGGCTTTTATCCCGGTGGAGTAGCCCCTGTGCTAATCGGCAGTGCTTAGGGTAGTTTGGCGGTATGGAGATTCACCATATCGGCATCGCGGTACAGGATTTACAGGAGGCCGCCCAGCCCTACCTGGGCCTGGGGTATGCGCTCGAGGCCCAGGGCAGCGTGGAAAGCCAGGGGGTCGAGGTCTGGATGCTCAGGAGCGGGGGAAGCCGGCTCGAGCTCCTCCAGGCCACCCGCCCCGACTCGGCCATCGCCCGGTTCATCGAGAAGCGCGGGCCGGGCCTGCACCACATCGCCCTCGCCACCCCAAACATTCGGGCTGAGCTAGAGCGCCTGGCCGCGGAAGGCACGCCGCTAATTGACACCTCCCCCCGCCCCGGTTTTGGGGGCCACTTGGTGGCTTTTATTCATCCCAAATGGTCGGGTGGGGTACTGGTCGAGCTGGTGGAGGCCCACACCTAAGCTACCCCGTTCTACGGCCAGGCCAGCGCAGATGGCCCGCACGGTAGGCCCGCCAGGCCGCCAGGGCCACGCCAAAACCCACCCCGGCCAGCAGAATCAGGTAGACGTAGCGCTCGAGGTGCGGGATTTTCGAGCCCACGTAGTAGGCCAGCAGGGTCAGGCCCTGCGTCCAGAGCAGGCTGCCCAGCAGGCTCAGCACGAAAAAACGCGGCCAGGGCATCTTGACCGTACCGCACATAAACGGCACCACCGCCCTGAACACCGGCACATAGGGGCCAATCAGCAGCGATAGAGGGCCAAAGCGGGCCATAAAGCGCCGGGTGCGCTCTAAATCTTCGTTCTTTACCCTGGCCCTGGTCAGCAAAGCAGGCCCAATCTTGCGGCCTAGCAAATAGCCCAGGTTGTTACCCAGCACCGAGCCCAAAAACAGCGCCAGCAGAGCAATGGGCAACTGGAGTTTTTTAGCGGCTGCCAACAGCCCCACCGCTATCAGCAAGGAGTCGCCGGGCAGGAAAAACCCCACCAGCAGGCCAGTTTCCACAAATACTGTGGCAAAAATACCCAGATACCCTACGGCCTGCACATACGCGGTAACGTCCATAGGCTCCACCCTAAGGCAAAAGGGTGAGAAGCGACAAGCCAATTCGCACAGTAACTGGGGGTTACACCTGGGCTAACGGCAATACAAATTATCTACACTGTCGCAAGTTGTGCTCAACGGGGCGGGAAAATCTGCAACTCCATCACCCGGCCCCTGGGGCTGCGGCTGGCCGCATACACCAAGCTCTCGCCGATCTCGGCGGGGTCTACCCAGGCCATGGGGTCGGCCTCGGGCATCTCTTTGCGGTTGGCCGGGGTATCCACAGCCCCCATCGGATACACGATGGCTACCCGTATGGCGGTACCGGCCAGCTCGGCATCCAGCGAGCGCAGGTAGGTGGCCACGGCGGCCTTGGCAGCGGCATACAGGGCCACCCCCGGCCCCGCCCCATGCCAGGCCGCTGCCGCTGAAATTCCCGCAATAAAGCCATCTTTTTGGCCGAGTAGCTCGGGAATGATGGCCCGGGAAATGTAAAACAGGGTGCGCATGTTAAGGTCGAACATCCGGTCGTAGAGGCTGGGGTCGGCATCCTTGATGGGCGCATAGGCAAAACCACCCACCGTGTGAACCAGGCCATCCACCCGCCCCATCTGCGCCTTCACCTGCCGAATCAGCATCTCGGCATCGGGATAGTGGGTCAGATTGGCCACAAAAGCCCGCCCACCTAGTTCCTGCGCCCGCTGATGGATGGTTCCCTCGTGCGCGTCTACCAAGGCTAATTTGGCTCCGGCCTGGGTAAAGGACTTGGCAATCGCTCCAGCAATAGCGCCACCCCCGCCGGTCAAAATAAAAACTTTTCCCTCCAGCGTCTGCATGGCTCAATTATCTGCGCCAGCCCCAAAACGCCTGTCTTTAGGCTTACATTCAGCCAAAAAATCTCCCTCATTGCTGCATCAAAACCTCGGACGATCCACTCCGACCCCTATCATTTTGCTCAAAAGTTCCACCAACACCCGCGACTCTTGCTCTTGCGTGCCGCTCAAATCGGTGAGAAAATCTTCCCAAAACCACCAGTCGGGGAAATAGCTCTCGTTGACGAAGCGGCCTTCACCATAAAATCTGAACAAATCGAATTCTTTGCCGGTTCGCAAACGCAGCCCAACCCGAAAAAGCTCGCGGGTATCTCGAGCCCAGAAAAACCAACCCCCAAGTGTCCAGTCCTCGAAGCCATACGTTACGGCCTCCACCTGCTCAAAAGGAACCAGGCGGGTACGCTCTAAAAACCAGAACTGCCGGTCGTGGACCATCAGCCAGCCTTTACGCGGCTCCACCACCACCTCGCGCCTAAAGGCGCCCAGGCTTAGTATTTGCAACCTGAGCGCAGAGGTGGCCACCAGGCGCGCCCCTTGCTTGCGAATGCGCGGGCCAATGGAGAACAGGCGAAAACTGCGGTTCACTTTGCTTTCGATGCTACGACAAAATGTGAAGCAGTCGGGTCATTTTGCCCGTAGGATTGGCATATTATCCGAAATAGGGTGGCTCTCTCGAGCGCCCACGCCCGGTCAAGTGGGCAGATGTCGAAGCGGCGGTCTGCGCTCGCAGCAAAAAGAAACCGCCCCTAGGAGGTTTATGGCGACGAAAAAAGTGGTACTGCATCGCTTGGGAGGACACCGGTTCGTAGGCATCAACGAGCAGGGCGACAAGGTGATGGTAGACGGCGACCAGCCCGCGACCGGTATGCGCCCCATGGAGCTCTTGCTGGCCGCGCTGGCCGGTTGTACGGCTTACGACGTGGTGGACATTATGGAGAAAAAGCGCCAGCCCCTGACCAGCTACCGGGTAGAGGCCGTGGGCGAGCGGGCCGAAGAACACCCCAAGCGCTATACCCACATCGTGGTAACGCACTACGGCACAGGACCGAATGTCACCCAGGAAGCCCTCGAGCGCGCGGTGGAACTGTCCCACACCAAGTACTGCTCGGTCTCGGCCACCCTCAATGCCCCTGTCGAGACCCGGGTGGTGATTGAGCCCTGGCAAGGCGAGAAGCAGCTTCAGCAGCAACAGTAAATTTTCCTAGAGCAAACCCCCACGCACTCTCATGCAAGGCTCTGGTAGCGTTGCAATATGAGAGTGCAAATTTTGGCTACAGCACTGGTTTTATCCAGCTTTGCCCTGGCCCAATCCACTTCTAATACTCCCATCGCCTGGGGTCAGTACACCATACGGCAAGAGCCCGGTTTACTGCGAATTATTCGTTCAGATCGCACCCAAGTAGAGATTAAAGGTGGACGCTTCGAGGTCAAGCAGATTGAACTCACCGGTCAGGCACCCACCGAACTCTGGATCAACGAGGTTTCGGGATCCCACACCACAGCCTATTTCTTTACCCAGGAGCAAGGCTTTCGCAACCTGCTCATCTACCGCGGACGCACGGCGGGGGTGCTGGAGGTGCGCGACGTAGACAACGACCAGCGGCCCGAGATTATTGTGGGTACCGATGTATTTGCCGATTTTGGCGGCCTGCCCAGGGAGGTTTATCCGCGCCTGACCTATATTTTGGCCTGGGACGGGGTGCGCTACGTGGACGCCACCGCCCGCTTCCCCACCCTGGGTTTTCGCACGCTGTCGTACTACCGCGAGGCCCTGCAGGATGCCTTGCTTCAAAAAGACGAGATCAACGCCCGCAGCGCTGCGCTGGGCTATTATGGCCGTGGACTGATTACGGGCCAAGCTGATGAGGCTAAAAAGTGGCTCTTGGCCAACACGCCACAGGCCATCCGGCGCTGGCTGCTGGACCTCGAGGGCGAGGCCATCCGGGCCATCTACGCCGACCTGGCCTGCCGGCTCACGGTCAGCTACAGCAAAAAACTGCCCCCCAGGCCCATTTGCAACGGGTAAAAACCGCCGCTTTATGCAGAGCTTTCCTCTTTGGAGGAGATTTCGGCCAGGGCTGCTTCCAGGACAGCCTTGTCCAGCCTCATCACCTTGCGGAAACGCAAATACACCAGCCGAACCTCCGGCTCGATCTTCCAGGCCTGGCGAATAGCGGCGAGGTAAACCCCCAGTTGAAAGTGGTAGCGTTCGGGCCTGACCTCGAGGTCGGTCTTGTAGTCTTCTAAATACCACTGCTCTCCCACCCGGTACAAGCGGTCAATCACCCCCTGCCAGACCGTAGAGCCAATGGGAATGGCCATGGCAAACTCGGGATAGTCCTCGTCGCGGGGCCAGGGGAGGAGATGGCCCAGGAGTTCCTGGTAGCTTTGCAGCAGCTCTTTCACCTCGGCCATGATGCCTGCACGCTCGTCTGGGTCGAAGGGAAACATGACCTCCTGGGCCTCGAGGTTGGTAAGGTGCTCTGGGTTGCCCGCCTGCCAGTTCTGCCCGATGGCATAGTGCACCAGCGTCCCGATGGCCCGGGCCCGGCCCGGAATTTCTTCCCCTTCTTCGGGGTCGGGTAGGGGCAGGGGTTCGGCCTCTTGGCGCTTTAAGGCCGAGGGCGAAAAGAGCGGTGGGAACGGCTCGGGGTCGAATCGGGTTTCGATCCAGGGTGAGGCCAGGGGGGGTTCCACACCACCCCGGATATGCACCGGCTGTACTGGCTGGTAGCGCCAGGTTTTGTGCAGGAAATCGCTTCGGTCAAATGGCGGGCTTTCTGGCCCCAGTCCCATACGGGCCAGCACCGCTGCCCAGCCTTCGGGCCTGCCCTGGCGCACACTCCCACTCAAGATCAGGGTGTCTCTAGCCCGCGAAGCTGCGACATATAGCAGGCGATAACTCTCCTCTTCTTCCAGCATCGCCTGGCGCTGTTTGAAGTTTTCGAACTGCGGCGTGTCCGGAAGTGCCACCCACTGCCTCAGGCGACCCTCGTCAGCCCCTTCCCCTTTTCCCTCCTCTCCCATCCCTTGCCCCAGATACAGCGGCTGGGCTTGATGCACGTTCTTCCGCCCCAGGTCGAATACCGCTACCAGGGGCCATTCCAGCCCTTTGGCGCGGTGGATGGTCAGGATTTGCACCCCCTCGCCCGATTGCGGAACATCGCCCGCATCAGCCTGGCGTGAGAGCAACTCGAGCCGCTCGAGCAAGCTCTCGAGGCTCTGCGGTGGGCGCGGGGCAAAGTAAAACAGCAGGGCATCCACGTTTTCCCGTGGGCGGGTTTCCAGAAAATCGTGGTAGGCCCGGCCTTCAATCATCGGCTCGCGGATCAGGAACTTCAGGGTCTCCAACGGAGCCGCGACCCGCAGTTGGGCCTGAATTTTTTGCAGCCGCCGGTAGACCACCGGAAAGTGCAGGGCCAGGGTCTGGGCCGGGTTTTCCGAGCGCAGGATGCTTTCGATCTGGTCCAACTCCATCGGTCGCAGCGAAGCCCCATCGGCAACGAGCTGCCCAAAAGGGCTGCGGAGCCAGGCTGCTAGCGATAGCCCTCGAGGGTCGAGGGCCGCTCTTAGGGCATGATATAGATCGCGCACCTCCTGCCGCTCGTAGTAGCCGCGCCCTTGCAACAACACATAGGGAATCTGGGCCTGGGTAAAGGCTTCCTCCAAAAAGCGTACGCTGCCGTAGGAGCGCACCAGCACCGCCATTTCGGAGTAACTAGTTTTGTCCGACAAGGCCTGGAGCCGCTGGGCCAGCACCCAGGCCTCCTGGGTTCGCAGATCGTCGAGTGTGGCTTCGCCATCTATCCAGTGAATTTCCAGCCGCCCGCGCTCGGGCCGCACCCCTTGCACTTGGGGGGCTTCATCGGGGCCAAACCCCAGCCCATTTTGGGCCAGGGTGTCGGTCAGGCGGCCCAGAAAACGCACCAGGGTCTGGCTGTGCCGGTAGGTGCGGGCCAAGGGGGGTTGAAGCTGGCCTTCTCGCATAGCCTTGCGAAAGACTGCCACATCGGCGTTGCGAAAGGCGTAGATGGACTGCTTGGGGTCACCCACGATCTCGATGGGCAAACCAACCCGCTCGAGGGCGGCAAAAAAGGCTCCTTGCAGGGGGTTCACATCCTGGTACTCGTCCACCAGCAAGACCTGCACCCGCTCGAGGACACGTTCCAGAGCGCGAGGATGCCGGGTGAGCTCCAAGGCCTTGCGTTCCAGCTCCGAGGGCGAGAGCAGGTTGGCCCCCAAACGGGCCTCGTAGGCGGCGTACACCGCCTGGTAGATCTGCAAAAGATGTCGGTTGGTTTCCCCTTCGGCAGGCTCGAACACCTCAGCCAAAGAGCGCTTGGAAAACAACTGCAGGAGGGGTTCGGTCAGTTCGTCGGAGGCAAGGCCGTACAGCAAATGGGCTGGGTCGGTGGCCAAGTAGCGCAGGGTGTTCCACTCCTCCTCAAACAAAACCTGTGCCTCCCAATCACCCAATATGGAAAAGTCGGGGTCGAGAGAGAGCATCGGGGCGGCCAGCCGCAAACACTGACCCATAAAACCGTGGATGGTGCTGATGGTAGCGCCCGGGAGTTCGCGCATGGCCTCGGCGAAGGCTTCGGTTGAGTCCGGCGAAGCCACGAAGTCTAGATGTTTCCCGGAGGTCAGGACTTCCTCGATGGCCCAGCCCACCCGTACCCGTAGCTCGTCAGCAGCCTTGCGGGTGAAGGTGACGCCCGCGATGCGGCGCAGCGGCGTACCGGAAGCGATGAGCTCGAGGTAGCGCAAGACCAAGCTGGCGGTCTTGCCGGTTCCGGCGGAGGCAACGCGGACTTTCACATCTAAAGGCTATCGTCAGCGGTATCCAGGTCGCAACCGTGGAGCAGAGCGAAGCGTAAACCGGAAACCTCAAGATGATCAGCGGCCAGCAAGGGCATTATGAGCGTCGCCGTGGATACTTCCCACTGAAGATAGTAACCGTTCTTTTCCAGTACATCGGCCATCACCGCGAAGGAGGTTCGCTTGTTCCCGTCAGCGAAAGGATGGTTTCTGGCAATGAAATACCCCAGGGCTGCTACTTTTGCGAAGATAGTCGGGTAGAGATCTTCGCCACCTACAGCGCGCACAGGCGCATGCATCGCACGATCGAGCAGCCCCTGATCCTTGATACCGGGCAATCCCCCAGCCTCTTTGATCACAGCGTCTTGGAGGATCTCGACGTAGGCAATCGTCGGGTATTGGTGACCACGGTAGCGATACCAGTACTTTTCTTTAGAGTTTGGAGAGGGCATGAATAATCTTCGAATGCTTCTTGACGATTGCACGCGCGGAATTCTGGGCCTCAGCCAATGTCATATCAAGAATCTGTTCTGTGCCTGCACGACCACCCCTGGTTACACGGGCAGACTTGGGGCTCTTTCCGGCTTTAATCTGCTTAGTGGCCAGTGCACTCCTACCGACAGATAGTATATCAGACTTTGCTAGAATATCGAGCGATAGAGGGTTTTTGTGAAATACGCCAGCATCAACGGAACCATCGTCGAACACGACAAGGCCAGCCTGCACATCTCCGACCTGGGCCTGCGGCGGGGGTATGCGGTATTCGAGTTTTTCCGCATTTTGCGGGGTGTTCCGGTGTTTCTGGAGGATCACCTCGAGCGCTTCGAGTGCTCGGCCCGGCTGCTGGAGCTTACCCCGCCCTTTGGACGGGAAAAGCTCGAGGGCCTGATTCGGGAGCTTATTGAGCTCAACAACCTGCGGGAGGCCGGTATCCAGATGCTGCTCACCGGGGGTTACTCCCCCGATGCCTTTTCCCCCGGCCAGCCCAACCTGATTATCACGCCCATGACGGTCACCCCACCCCCAGCCCACCTCTACCAGCAGGGGGGCAAGGTCATCCTGCATCAGAACCTGCGCGAGCTACCCGAGGCCAAAACCACCGACTACCTGGTCGCGGTGAAACTCGCCAAACGGGTGCGGGCGGAGGGGGCCACCGAGGTGATCTACCACGATGGCGAAACCGTGTACGAGGGCGGGCGCAGCAGCCTGCTGATCATCCAGCAGGGCACCCTGATCACCGCCCAGGCGGGCGTGCTGCCGGGCATTACCCGCAAGCACCTGCTGGCGGTGGCCCGCTCGATCCTGCCCGTCCAGGAGCGGCCCATCACCCTGGCCGAACTCTACTCCGCCGACGAGGTGCTGCTGACTGGGGCCACCCGGCAGGTCATGCCCATCACCCAGATCGAGGATAAAAAGGTGGCCAGCGGCGTGGTAGGGCCTTACAGCCAGCAGTTGATGAAGGCCTTCCAGGAGCACCTCGAGGCCTACTTGAACCAACGCGCGGTGCTGCGCTGAGCTCGAGGCCGCACAGCAAGGCAGTCCACCACGGGCATCAGAACCTGTGGGTAAAAAAACCTCACTTAGAATCTGGGGGTACGAAAACCCATCCCATTCTGTTCGCGGCATTGGCGCCTCTATTCTCGGCCTGTGCGCCCTCCAACGTGGCACCGCCGGGAGCCATCGGCTACAGCAACAGTTTTGCACCCTTTTTGTCGGCCCCGCTGGCTGCTCGGGTTCAGTCCACCGATGGAACAGCCGCGCTGGGCTTGCGCAGCGGGCCGGAGGGCTTCGGGTTCCAGTACACGGTTGGGCCCTTGGGGGCCGACCTGTTGCTGCCCCCGCGTACTGGGACCTCGGCCTTTGCCCGGGGTTCGTACATAGAAGACGGTCTAGCTGTTGCTTTGAGCGTAACCTGGGAAACCTATATCGCCTACCGCTACGATGGCATGGGCTCCGTGGCCTCGACACTAAATGGCGGTGGCGTAGGGTTGGATGCAGGGTATTACTGGCCGATTGCCCTCGAGACCGGCCAGGGGTACATCGGGCCCCGCCTATACAGCTACGTGCAGTGCCAGAGCACCAACAACGCCCCCTTGCAGTGCAGTGGGCTGCGCCTGAACCCCGGCTTTGGCATCGGGGTCAGCCTCAGCCTGGGGCGCTTTGTGGCCGCGCCGGAAATCTCGCTGTTTTTACTGCCCCCAGACGAGGCCTATGCCACCCCCCGCCTGGCTACGCCGCTCAGTTTTTCGCTGTCCTTCCGCTTCTGAATTAGCCGTACTGCGCCTCGCGGCAGGCATCCCGCACACTACAGCTACGGCAACGGAAACCGGGGTTGGGTTCCACCACCCCGGTTTTGTACTGGGCGTAGGTCTCCTGCGCTTTGGTTAGAAGGTTTTCCAGCGCCCCCCAGAGCCGTTCGATGGGCTTGCCGTACACTAGCAGCGGGTCGCCCAGCACCGGCCAAGCCCAAAGATAGACTTTTTGGATGCGTCCGGCAAAAGCCGAAAGCAGATAGGCCGCGGCCCAGCGCTCGCTCCAGCGGTTGCGCACCTGCTGATTGGCGTCTTCGGGGTGGGTATCGGGCGCCACAAAGCGGTAGATGTGAGCCTCGGCTCCTTTGCGCAGCACTGCGTCGAGCTGCACTTCCAGGCTCTGACCTTCCAGCTTGAAGCCCAGATTTAGTTCACCCAGGGTGGTCTGGTGGTGGAACATCCAGCCCTCGGCCTGGGGGAATTGAAGGGAGAGGGTCTGAAGCCGAGCCGGAACCAATTTCTCGGCCTTGCGTAATTCGCGCACCCACTGCCACCACCATTCTCGCTCGGTGTGTTTGTGGTCAAACTGCAAGGCCCAGTACTGCAGACCGCACTCGCTATAGCGCCGCAGGTCTTCCACGCGGGCCTTGCCCAAATTAACCCGACTAAGGGAGGCTTTGTAGCCTTCGGAGCGGGCCATCTCCCGCACGCTGGCCGGGGGCAGTTGGGGCAGGTAAGGTGGTTTGTGCTGCGAAACCAGGGCCGGTTCGGGCTCCAAGGGCCCCTCTTGGCTGGCCTCGGGGTAGGTGATTATCACTTCATCGGCACGGGTTTTGAGTTCTTCCAGGAGCAGGCGATCCCGTCCCAAAAAACGCCTGGGGAGCAGGCCCCCCGCCCCAGTTTGAACCAGCCGCATCGCTTCTTCTAATGCCACCCGCAATTCCTCGGGAACGAAATAATCCTCTCGCTCACCGGTACTATAGGCCCCTTCCACTGCATAGATCAGATAGAGCTTTTTCCAGCGCTGCCCCGAGGCTAGCGTAGGCGTAAGCAGGGCTACGCCGCCAGGTGGACGTTGCGGCTCGTAGGTCTCGGCCAACAGAGCGGCCCACCAGTGGCGAAAATCCGGCCCAGAGGCAATGCGGTGGGCTTCGCGGGCCCGCTCCATCAGGGTGGCTCGGCGCGGGCTGTGGCGCACTTCGGGCAAGGAGTCCAGCAGCTCACTGGCCCAAGCTAGCGAAGGGTGCAAGGCTCCAGATTCTGGGTGGTGCGCGAACGAGGAGCCTTCTTCGCCGGGAGGCTTCAAGCGCGACAGCCACGAGGCCCAAACCTCATGCAGGCCCAACTCCTGGGCCAGCCTTGTGGTGGCTTCTAACCCGACCAGGCTTCGTTCTAAAGCGGCCCGGCCCAGCGGGGCCAGATCCGGAACAGCCAGCAGGCGGCTGGGGGTGGGGTAGTCGGGCAGCTCGAGGAGCTCGAGCAAAAGCCGCCCCTCGGGGGTGTCGGCGGCGGTGCGGGGTAGGTAGTCTATCAGGGGCAGGTTGTATTCATCGGCCAGGGTGAGCAGCGCGGGAATCCGCGACTCCGGCGCAACCACCGCAATATCCAGGGTCTTCATGCCCAAGGCCAGGTCGCGCTTGATCGAGCGCAGCACCCAGCGGGCTTCGCTGACCGGGTTCTGGGCGCGGTAGGTCTGGGTGTGGATGGGGCGGTGCGGTAGAACCTCGTCGGGCATGAAGCCGGGCGGGGCTTCGGGTAAGCTGATCCAGACCGGAATATAGCGGAACAAAGCCTGCAACAGCCGCAACTCCAATGCGCTCAATTCGCGGAAGCCATCCACTATCACCAAGTCGGCCTCAATCTGGGCCTGGCCGGTCTCCAGCAGTTCCAGCGCCCACGAGCGAAAGTCGTCGTAGTCCCAGCGACCCCAGATTTGTTTGAGTTCTTCGTAGCGGGTATAGACCTGCTGTAAGCGCCGGGTTTCGGAGCCCAAGGCGGGAATCTCCTCGGGCCTGACCCCGTTGCGCTTGGCCTCGGCAATGGCTCGAGCGAACAGACGGGCCTCGCCGGGCTTGGGCAGCGGGCCATTAGGCTCCTGGAGGGCCTCCCCCACCAGCGCCACCCGGCCCGGCCCGGTCAGGATGGGCTTCAGGCCATAGCTGGCCGCCAGCAAGCGGTAGTAGAGCTGCTGCGAGGAGAGCACATCGAGCCCCAGCACTGCACCTTTTTGGGTAGCCCGGCGGTAGACGTAGGCTTTTTGCGCGGGCAGGCAAACCCACCAGACCCGCTTGCGCTCTGCAAAGTAGGTTTGGGCCAGCTCGAGCAAGCGGGTGGTCTTACTCGAGGCGGGCGGCCCTACCACCAGCTTCACAAAGCCAGTCTAATACCAGATTCGGGTATTTCGTTACCAAATGGTGAAGAACTACCCCAACCAACGGGAGACGCTTTCACCGACCAACCCTTCTCCGGCAACCCGGCTGCGAACAAGCTTCGGCCAAGGGCAGCAGGATGAGGGCGCGCGGGTATTTCTGACTAGACAGGCCATGACCATCTCGCCTGGTGAACTGGCAAGTTAGGGCGAGCGAATCACCGGTTCTATTGCCGGAAAACGTACCGGCGAACGCTGGTAGGCCGCCAACCAGCGGGGGTCAGAGAGGGGCTCGAGATCCCTCCCCAGCACCAACACCCCCACCACCCGGCCCTGGAAGGTTAGAAAACAGCGATAACCTCTGGGCTCCACCACGTACCAGTTGCCCAGGTTGATGTTTTGCAACACACCCTCAAAGCGGCGGGCCAGTTGGTTGCGCAGGCGCAAGGCATCCTGAAGCGGACGCTCGAGCGCTACCACCGCAATATCTTCCAGGCCCAGCGGAACCGGAGTCAGATCAATGTTCACCGTAATGCGGGTTACTGGCAGACCATCCAACCCCAATACCACCCGCAAAAAGAAGCGCTGGGGTGCGGCCCGCTCGGCGTAGGCAAACTGGGGGCGCAGCGACTGGAAAACGGCCTGGCAGCGATCCAGTGCGGCCGGATCATTGGACTGGGCCAAGCCAGAAGCCCCAGCCAGTACCAACAGCAAGAACGCCCAGCGGCCCAAAGCTGCTCCCCTACTCCCGCACCCCAAAGAGCGAGCCCAGGCACATCTCGTCGGTGGTACCCTCCCCCCAGGTCATGTAGCGGGGCTGGAGCGGCTCGCCGCCAGGGCCGGGAATGGCCGATTTGTTGTCATAAACGCAGGTTACCCGCACCCGGTCGCCCTGCCGCAAGCGGATGGGGGTCTGATACCAGTACTCCCCTTGCCACTGGAAATTCCACTGTGGGATGTAGAAAAGTGTTTTCGCGCCCGCAGTCCCTGCGTTCACCTCGACCTTGAACTCCACCCCCCGCAGGTGCATGTGGGCCGTTACGCCGTACACCTCCATCGCACTGGAAGCGGTCCAGTCGCAGGAGGTGGTTTGCCGGCTACCATCCCCCACATTGCGCTGGGCGTAGCCCTCGATGGAGGTGTTGCACAGCAGGTGAATCCAGTCGGCGATAAAGCCCAGCTCGGTTCTGGCTCGAGCGTATTCGCGGGTACACGGCTCACCGGTCATACCGGGGGGGCACTGGAGCTCCACCGGAGCGGCCAGGGTCATGCCCACCAGACGCTTGAGCTGAACGCCTTTGGGGGCCAGGTACAAAGCCATCTGGGTGGCGTCGGGGTTGGCACCGGAGGCGGTGTTGTAGTGCACCTGCATCACCACCCGGCTACCTGCCCGCAGAAGCCGCCCCGTGCCCTCGGGCAGCAGGGTCGCACCCCCACCTGGCACCCAGAACCCCAAAATGCCGCCTATGCTGCGGGGGTTGCTGCTGAGCCCCGGTCCACCAAAGCATTTCCAACCCGGGCCTGCCTCGGCCCGGTCTTTGGCCTCGGCAGCCTCAACCATGTCGGGGCCAACCAGAAACAAGATCACGTGGTGTACGCTGCGTTTGTCGCCAGGAATGATTTTGTAGCCGGTCATGTAGGTGTCGCTATTGAAGGTAGCTGGCATCAAAAAGCAGCGGTAATCGTCCAGCATCGCGTCGTCGGGTGTGTAAGGTGGGTTAAGACTGGCTACTAGATCGGGCTGGGGCGCGGGCGTCACGGCTTTGGCTACCATCGGTCGGGGGTCACCCAGCGGTGCGCCCGCCTCGGCCCAGGCAACGAGGGCTGCTTTAGCGCTTGCAGAGAGCTTACGCTCATCTTTTAGGGGCGGTGTGCCCTCACCGGGGGGCCACGGGGGCATCCGGCCCTGCTTGACCGAATCGGCAATGGCCGCCGCCATGTTCCGAGCCCAGCGGGCGTCGTCCAGGGGAAAAGGGGCAATGCCACCTTCGGTGTGACAGCCCACGCAATTGGCTTGCAGAATCTCGGCCACCTCGCCGTGGTAGGTGGGGGGCTGTGTGGGCCCGGCCCCCAGCGAACCCAAAGCCAAAAAAATCAGCATCAAAAGGGAAAATCTCGACATGGCTACCTCAGCAGTCTGGATACTTCATCCTTCAGTTTAGCGGTAGAAAGGCGGCTCACCCCGTACAACATCCGCACCAAACGACCCTCGGCGTCTAGGAGGGCCATGGCATCGGTGTGAAAAACCAGTCGTCCGCCAGGCGCTAGGTTGTACTCGACCTTGGCCGCTTCGGCAATCTGGCGAATGGCTTCGGGCTTGCCGGTAAGCCCCTGAACGGGCGAAAAACCCCGCAGGTATTTTTGCAGCGTCTGGGGGGTATCGCGCTCATCCACACTGAGCAGCATCAAGTGCAGGTTTGCAGGGGAGCCCAGGGCCTCGTAGGCGGGGAGCAGACGACCCAGCGTCAGGGGGCAGGCATCCGGGCACTGGGTGTAGCCAAAGAGCACCACCGCCGGGCCTTTGGGCGGAAAGACCAAGGCCTTGTTCTCGTGTGTGCGAAGCTCAACCGACGGAAACGCCCGGGCAGGCTTAAAATCGGTCGCCCCCGGCCCGGTAGCCGGCAGGTAGTGTCCGCCGTGGGCCCAGGCCCAGCCCACGCACAAGAAAAGAAAAAGCTTTTGTAGAAGAGGTTTCATTTCTACTATCATGGCTGGAACTGCCTGGAAAGAAAACCAGTCGCTTGCACCCTTATGAAACGATTAGGGTTCTGCGCTCTTATTTTGTAAGCTATCCCCGCAGGCTGAAATCAAGCTGAAGCCCACCCCGGCCTCATCCCACCACCTCCAGCCGGGCATAGCGGAGGGCCAGTTTACGCACCCCATCGGCGAAGGCTACCGTGGCCACGCCATCGTCCAGGCCGACCACCAACCCCATGCCAAACTGGGTATGTCGGACTTTTTGTCCCGCTTTGAGCACAGGCTTACCGGCAGGGATAGGCTTGAAGATGAACCGCTCGAGGTCGGCAAACTCTCCTTCTACCCCCTTTCCCATCTCCGCGTCGAAGGCTTCCCACACCCCTCTGGCTTCGGCTGAGAGATCGAGTGCTTCCGTCCAGTTTTTACGCTCGGCGTAGGCAAACAGGCGCAGCACCTTGGCGGCGATGGACTGGGCCTGCTCGGCATTCCACCAGCGATGCAAGAAGCGCTCGAGGCCCAGCTTATGGGCGCCCTGGGCCAGGGCCAGGGTCTGGGCAGTGGAGAGCTCCTCGGCCTTCATCGCGAGGGCCTCCCCCACCCGCCCCACGGCCTCCAGCACCTGCTGGTGTTCGGCCTCCTGCAAGAAGGGCGAGAGTGGAAGGCTGGACAGGGCATAAAGAAAGGTATGCTGCGAGCTGCGGGTCAAGGCCACGTAGAACAGGCGGCGCTCCTCCTCGAGGTTTTCCGAACCGCTGTAGGGCAGGGTGCCCTCGTTGCAGTCGGGGATGAAGACCAGGGGCCATTCCAGCCCCTTGGCCCGGAAGATGGTCATCAGGCTCAGGCGTTCGCGGGTGTCCGGCGCGGGCTCGTCGCCCAGGTGCTCCTGGGCCAGCCGCTCGAGGTGCTGCAAGAGCTCGAGCACGCTGCCTTTATCGCGGGTGTACTCGAGGAAGGCCCGCACCCCCTCGGCCTTGCCTGCTCCCACCTCGTAGAAACCCGTGGAGCGCATTAGGTGGCGGCGGTAGTCCAGACGGGCCTCAAGCGCCTCCAGCACCGCATGGGCCGAGCCCTGCGCCATAGCCCCGCCCAGCCACTCAAAAAGCTCGGCCAGCTCGCGCAAGCGCTTGGCCACCCACTCCTCGGCCCCGGCCAGCTCGGCCCGCAGCGCCGCCACCAGCGAAGCCCCCCGCTCCACCCGCCGCCAGACGGCATCGGCCAGGGCCCGGCTCAGGTAGCGCTTGGGGGTGTTGTAAATCTGCAACCAGAGGCGTTTTGTGGGGTTCAGGGCCAGTTGCAGGTAGGCCAGCAGCACCTGAATCTCTGGCCGCTGGTAGAAGGGCGTGCTGCCCACCACCCGGTAGGGAATCTGCCGCTCGATCAGGTACTGCTCGATGTAGGGGGTCTGGGCATAAAGCCGCACCAGCACCACCATCTCGCCAAGCTTGCGGCCCTGGGCCAGCAGGCCCGCGATATCGCTCACCAGGCTCTGGGCCTGGGCGGGCGTGTGGGGTTCTAGGCGGAGGTGCACCCGGCCCTCAAAGCCCCTGGTCAGGCTCAGGCGCTTGGGTTCGCGCTGCCGGTTGTGGGCGATCACCCGCCCGGCCAGCGCCACCTGCGGCGCGGGGCAGCGGAAGGTGTCGCGGATGAGGTATTTTTTGGCCCCATAGCGCTGGGCGAACTCGAGGATGAAGCGCGGGCTGGCTCCCCGCCACTCGTAGATGGTCTGGTCGTCGTCGCCCACTCCCATGTAGTTCCGGTGGGGCTGGGTGATCAGGTCGAGCATCTCCGACTGGGCCAGGTTGACGTCCTGGAACTCGTCCACCAGCACCGCCTGAAAGGCCTTTTGCACGGTCTGCAGAATGCCCGGATGGCGCACCAGCACCTCCCAGCCGGTCATGAGCATGTCGTCGAAGGTGAGCAGGCCCTCCTCCCGGCGCACCTGCTCCATCAGTTTGTACAGCTCCAGGTACCACTCGAGTTCCTTGGGCGCCTGGGCCTGCGAAGCCACTTGCAGGGCCGTTGGGGGCAGCCCGGCCCCTTCCAGGTCGGCGTACTGCAGGTTGCCCTTGCAGGCCCCCACGTAGCTCAGAAAGTCTTCGGCCTCGAGGTTCTCCAGCTCGGACACCCACTCGAGCTTCAACTCGCGGGCCCGTCGCAGGGTGCGCTGCAACAGGGCCTGTTCGGAGGCCTCGTCACGGGCCTCGGCCAGCTTTAAAAGCCCCTCCGAGGCCGCCTTGCGCACGATGCGGTAGCCCAGGGCGTGCAGGGTGGAGACCTGGATGCCCTGGGTGTGAGGCCAGCGCGCAAGCGCCCGCTTGAGATCGTCCACCGCCAGGCGGCTAAAGGAGGTGGCCAAAATCTTACGCGGCTCGAAGACCCGCTCGCGCACCAGGCGCTCGAGGCGGTGCACCAGTGCGGTGGTCTTGCCGGCCCCGGCCACCGCAAACACCAGCGCCGGCCCTTCGTTGTGGGCCACGATGGCCTGTTGTTCGTCGGTTAGGCGCACATCAGGCATTGGCAATCTTCTCTAGCTCCCGCCAAAGCTTGTCGAATGAAGGTGACCTTTCACGCAAAAGATGCGGGTCACATTCCGCAGCCATTCTGGCTGCCAACTTGGGTTGGTCTACGGTCTGCGAATAGTACCCCCCCATACGCCGCCTTATCTCTTCTTTGGCCCCTTGAATCGCTTCAACATCCTTTGGAACCTGTCCCAACCGCAAAGCATCCGCGCCGGCCAGAAACCAGGTCTCAAACTCGCATTTGGCCAGCACCAGATGACAGTTGAGGCGTGTAACCAGCCCAAGCTGGGACATAAGGCGAGGTGCAAGTTCTGCAGGACAGTCTTCGTCAGCGTCCAGCAGCACCAGGATGGCCCCCTGCTGGCCTAAATTGTTTTGGGCAAGTGTAAGAAAACGCATCCGTTCTTCCGAGTTATTCAAGAAACGGTTTCGTTGAACCCTGAGCGGTCGCAGAACTTGAAGCGAAGGGAAAAGGCCTCTGATTAGGGTAGGTAAGGCCTCCACCTCTCCATGTCCCTCTACAATGGGCGCAAGTTTCATAGCAGTGCGTCTTGGACTGCGGGCAGCTCCAGTTGCCGCTGGCGCAAAAGCTCCCCTGCGGTAAACAGGTTATCCCGGATAACCTGTTTTTGTTCCTCTGGTATGGGCCGAACCTGACTCGTTCCCCGCTGCATACCCACCATAAAGAGGGCATCGGGAGATAAGCCCTCGTGGTCAAGCAAGTCGGGACTATGGGTCGTCAACAAAATCTGGCGGCTCTCACTGGCTTCGATGAGGGCATCCGCAAGCACAAAAGCACTGCCGGGATGCAGGGCCACCTCGGGCTCTTCAACCCCCGCTACCGTGACGGCGGTCTGAAAGGCTGCTACCAAGACGGCCAGCGCCCGCAAAGTTCCATCCGACATCGAGCTGGCGTAAAAGCGCCAGTCGTTCTTGTTATCCATCCGCTGAAAAAAAAAGAGGGTTTCCTTGTGACCCAAGATCACCGGCTCAACCTTTGTGACACCCGGAACAATCTTTGAGAGAAACTCCTGCACTCGCTCTAGACGTCGGGATGTGTCCCGCATCTGGCGCAGGACGCTGGGAAGGTTGCTACCATCCCGGCGCAGGATGGGGTAGGCATCGGGGTCTTGCAGGTTGCGAATAGCCGCAGGGTTAGGGTTGTAGACGGCGATTCGGGTGAGATAACCGAATACTTCGTCGAAACCCTTTTCTGCCGAAACAGCCCTCAAGTACAGGTCTTGGCGGTTGCTGGCCGCGCTCAAGCGAGGGTTGGACTCTTTCAACTCGCCGCGCTCCAGCAGAAAATATCGCTCAGGCGAGAGGGCGGTCTGTAGTGAAGACACCCGGCACTCTTCCCGAGCAACCTGGTAATCGTTGCCGCGTACAGCTTCGATGTCAAAAGCATATTTAGCAGACCAGCGCTCGAGGGTTAGATGCAATTCAATCCGAAAATTGTTGGGGCGACCGCTCGAGCGCCGGCGTACCTCGTTGATGCCCCCTCGTTCTCGCAGCGCATAGTCCAGGTTGAGGCTCAGGGCATCCGAAACGAAGCGCAAGGCATCCAGCAGGTTGCTTTTACCCGAGCCGTTGGGGCCCACAAAAACGGCCAGTTTATCAAGCTCGAGGTCAACCTTCCCCAAGCTCTTGTAGTTACGCACCAAAAGCCGGGCCAACATGCGCCCATCCTAACTGCTTTCAAGCAAACCGGTACAGCTTCCCCGCTAGCGTCGCCACGTAAAGCGCCCCCCGGTAGGGCAGCGGGGGCACCTGGATGGGGCCCAGGCCGGTGGCCTCGAAGACCAAGCGCCCGGCCTTGGTGTCCACCCCCAGCACCCGGCCTTCCTCGGTACCCAGGTACAGCACCCCGTGGGCAAGGGAGGGCGCCGCGGTGACCTTGCCGACCTCGAGCGCCCACACCTCGTCGCCGGTTTTCTGGTCGAGGGCATAGAGTTTGCCCGCCCAACTAGCGGTGTAGACGTGCTGATCGTCCAGAGCGGGCGTACCCCAGAGTTCGCCTTCGAGGTCGAAGCTCCACTGCACCTCGCGGGTCAGGGGGTCGAAGGCGTGGATCTCGCCCGCCCAGGTGGGGATAAAAAGCAGGCCGCCTCGAGCCGGCATGGCGGTGTGCACGGCCCCGGCCTCCACCTTGTAGCGCAGGTGCCCGCTCTGGGGGTCAAGGGCAAAAAGCCAGCCGCCCTCGCTGGCCACGAACAAAAGCCCCCGGTAAAGCGTGGGCGAGGCCGAAAGCTCGCTCCCGGCCTGGAAGCCCCAGCGCAGGGTGCCGCTGGCGTCCAGGGCGTATAAAAAGCCGTCGCGCCCGGCCAGGTAGATGAGGTCGCCCACCAGCGGGGCCGCCGTTATCTCGGCGCGGGTGGGGAAGCTCAGGATGGGCCTCCCGGAGAGCGACATCCCGGTCAGGCGGCCATCCCAGGCCGCCACATAGACCCGCTCGTCGGTCACCACCGGCGGGGCCGAGACCTCGTCGCCCAGGCGCTGGCGGTAGACCGAGCCGTCGGTTAGGTCGAGCCGGGCGATGCCCTGTCCAGCCCCCACCCACAGGTTGCCCTCGCGGGCCACCAGCTCACCGGGCCAGGCCACCTCGCCCGAGAGGTCGTGGATGCCGCGCAGCTCGAGCTTCTCGGGCCGCGCAGGGCCGGTGGGGTAGTGCCCGCTGCGGCTGGCCCCCGCCCGCGGGGTGGCCGAGAGGCTCTCGCGGTAGCGCCGCAGGGTTTCCTCCAGCACCGCGTGGGCCGTGGCCGCGCTGGCCGGGCGCTCGCCGGGGGTTTTTTGCAGCAGCGACTGAATCAGCTCGGAGACCTCCGCCGGGATGGCCGGGTTCAGGCTGTGGGGGGGCCTGGGCGGCTCGTAGACGTGCTGGTAAAGCACCGACTGGTCGTTTTCCCCCTCGAACAAGGGGTTGCCGGTGAAGGTGCGGTAAAGCACCGCGCCAAAGCTGTAAAGGTCGGCCTGGGGGGTGAGGGCCAGGCCCTTGGCCTGCTCGGGGGCCATGTACTCCGGGGTGCCCACGGTGATGCCGGTGCGGGTGAAGTGGCGGCTTTCCTGCATCAGATAGGCCAGGCCAAAGTCCATCACCTTGGGCTGGCCCTCGGGCGTGACCAGGATGTTGCGGGGGGTCAGGTCGCGGTGGATTACGCCCCGCTGGTGCAGGTGCTCCAGGGCCTCGAGCACCCGCGCCGAGGCGGTCAGGAGACGCAGGCCCTCCACCCCGTCCTCAAAAGGGCCCAGCCGGTCGTAGCTGCCACCCTCCACCAGCTCCATCACAAAATAGGTGCGGCCCTCCTCTTCGCCGATATCGAAGACCTGCACCACCCCGGGGTGGGAGAGCTTGGAGAGGGCCTTCACCTCGCGGAAGAAGCGGTTACGCTCGCTGGGGGGCAGGTAGGCATGCAGAATCTTGACCGCCACCAGGCGATCCATGCGCTCGTCGGCGGCCCGCCAGACCTCGGCCATCCCCCCTTCGCCCAGGGGGGCCAGCAGCCTGAAGCGCCCGGCCAGCTTCACCTTATCCGTGGTACTCATGGGCTACGCCCCCATTATGAATCATACGCTTTCCCGGCAGTATCGTTCACTTTTGAAAGTCTAAACGATTCTGCCGAAATGCTTTTGTACTCCCTTCGGTCGGCTTGAATCCTTCACCTTTGACTACGCATGGCGGTGAAGGATTCAAGCGGAAACGGTATCAGACAGCGTTTTTCCGATAGCTTGCCGCCAAAGCTGGGTTAGCCCAGCCGATCACCCATCCGCAGGCGGGCCCCCCGCGCCCAGTCGGCGGCGGGCATGGGTTTTTTTCCTTCGGGCTGCACCTCTTGCAGCAAGAGGCTGCCCTGCCCAGCGGCGACCATGAGCTCATCGGCAATCCGCAGAACCGTGCCTGGCTCGAGTGAGGGGCCGCCTGGCCCCTGGCCGTGCCGGTATTCAAGGGTCTGCTCCAGCGTAGCTTTCGACATCCGAAGAACCTTTACCCGCCTGCCCTGGTGCTCAAACCAGCTCCCCGGCCAGGGCTGCACCCCCCGGTGGCGGTTGTAGATTTCGTCGGCACTGCGCTCCCAGGCGATTTTTCCGTGGTCTTTTTGCAGCATGGGGGCGTGGGTGCCCTCAGGGGGTTGGGGCTGGGGTTGCAGGTGCTCGAGGTCGGCCAGGGCCTCCAATAACAGCTCGATCCCTTTGTCGCGCAGGCGGTTGGAAAGCTCCACGGCTGTTTCGTCGGGGCCCACCGGGGTGCGCCAGCGGGCCACCACCGGGCCGGTGTCCATGCCCACGTCGGTCTGCATGATGCAGACGGCGGCCTCGGTCTCGCCGTGGATGAGCGTCCACTGCACCGGGGCCGGGCCGCGGTACTTGGGCAGGTCGGAGGGGTGTAGGTTGAGGAAGCCGAACCGGGGGATGGCCAGCAGCTCGGCGGGCAGAATTTTGCCGTAGGCCGCCGTGACCGCCACCTCCGGGCCCATCTCCCGGAAAAGCTCCATAAACTCGAGGTTCTTACGCAGTTTGGCGGGCTTCTCGACCCGCAGCCCCTGGGCCTCGGCCCAGGCAGCCACCGGGCAGGGCGTGAGCTTGAGGCCCCGGCCTGCCGGTTTGTCGGGCTGGGTCACCACCAACACCACCTGGTGCTGCCGGTAGAGGGCCTCGAGCACCGGCACCGCCCAGGCCGGGGAGCCGAAAAAGGCCACCCTGCGAGGTCGGTTGGCGTGAGTTGAAATGGTCTCGTTCGTCATAGTTTGGCTTCGCGCAAAAAGGCTTTGGCCTGGCGCTGGAACCCGGCCAGGTCTTCGCGGTGCTCCTCGAGGAATTTCTGCCGCTCGGGCAGGGGCATCCGCTGGAAAAAGAGAATGCCGTCGAGGTGATCAATCTCGTGCTGCATGACCACCGCCAGGTAGCCCTCGGCCTCGAGCACCTTCTTCTGGCCGTGCTCGTCCTGGTACTCGACCCGCACCTGCAGGTCGCGCTGGGCCCCCTCGGCGTACAGGCCCGGCAGCGAAAGGCAGCCCTCGAGGATGGACTGCCGGCCCGCGCGGTAGGTGATGACGGGGTTCACCATCACGTATAGCTGCTTGACGCGGGTCTTGAGGTCGGCCTCGGGGCCTTCTTCCTCCTCGTCGTCCAAATACTCGGCGGCCACAAACAGCCGCTGGCTCACACCCACCTGCGGGGCGGCCAGCCCCACCCCCCGGGCCTCAAACATGGTCTCGAGCATGTTCTCGGCCAGTTGGGGTATGCCGCTAAAGTCCTGCACCGGCAGGGCTTTTTTCTTCAAAACAGGGTCGCCGTACAGGCGGATGGGAAGAATCTCGGCCATATCTTTGTTGATTGTACCGGCCCAAAGCACCGTGCGCTCCGCTGCTGGTTTTCAACCCCTCACCACCCGGCCTAAGGTATTGACGATCACCACCCCCACCAGGGCGATACCCCCGCCCACCAAGGCCAGCAGGCCGGGCACCTCCCCCAGCCAGAGGTAGGCAATCAGGGTGGCGAGCACCGGCGAGACGTAGAGGAAGCTGGTTACCTGCGAGGCTGGGGCCCGGCTCAGGGCGTAGTTCCAGGTCAGGTACGAAAGACCGCCGGGCAGCACCCCCAGGTAGATCACGCTCCAGGTGGCCTGCGGCGAGGCCGTCCGCAGCTCGGAGAAGAGCCCCGGCCAGAAGACCAACAGGGGCAGCGTACCGGCCCAGATGGTGTAGGCCGTGAAGTTGAGGGGGTTGTACTTACGGGCCAGGGGCCACTGGAAGACAAAATACACCGAGGTCACGAAGGCCGAGAGCACAATCAGCAAAGCACCGGGCTCGAGCTGAAAACTACCCGGATGGTTGCCTACCGCGATCAGGGCCACCCCGGTAAAAGCCACCGCGATGCCCAGCCAGCCCCAGGCCGAGAGCCGCTCGCGCAGGAAAAAATAGGACATCAGGGCCACAAACACCGGCCCCACCGCAATTAGCAGCGCCGCCGGCCCGGCTTTGACCGTAACCTGCCCAAAATTGAGCGCGGTGTGGTAGATGGTAATGCCCAAAAACCCCAGCCCGAAAATGGCCGACCAGTCGCGCCGCTCGGGCAGGGGCATCCGCACCCACAGGGCATAAACCAGCATCACCGCCGAGGCCACCAGAAAGCGCAACAAGGTGAGGTGCGCGGGGCTGTAGTCGTGCAGGCCCGCCCGTATCCCGGCAAAGGCCGAGGCCCAGGGCAGGATGGTGAGGGCGATGGCAAGGAGAACTCGAGCTTCCACAGCAACCGGCTCCTCTCGGGAACAGACGGCTTCGCCGCTGGAGGATACTAACATGGGCTAAGCTATAAGAGCGACGCACCCCGCACTGAGATATGACCCGGGAGATGCTCAATTTTATCCGCTGCCTCGATAACCAGGGCGCTCGCTCAATGGTGATCGGTGGCTATGCGCTGGCCTTTTTGGGCGTGCCCCGCTTTACCAAAGACCTCGACCTGTGGGTTGGCCTGAGCGAGGCGCCCCTGGTTCTTCGGGCCATTCAGACTTTTTTTGGTGGGGACGATCTGGGGCTCACCCTGGAGGATCTCAGCACCCCTGGGGTGGTTCAACTAGGCTACGAGCCCAACCAGATTGATCTGGTGCTGCTGTCTGGGCCAGATTTCGATCAGGCCTACCAGCGAAGCCAGATTTATCGAGTAGAGGGCCTCCCGGTGCGGGTGGTCTCGCGCGAGGATTTTATTGCCCTGAAAAAGGCTTTTGGGCGCAGCATTGACCTGCGCGATATCGAGGAACTATGAAACCCCTCGCCCGTAAATACCGCTTCGAGGAGGTGCCTTCCGAAAAGGAACGCTGGCAGGCGCTGCCCCTGGAGGTGCGCTTGCAGGCCGTGGTGGAGATGGCCTTCTTCTGGGCCCGTTTGCATGGCCAGCAGAACCTCGAGAAAATCCAGCCGGTGGCCCGCAAAAGACCCCTAACCAGGCCAGCGCCTAGGGCTTCAGAGGAATCCGGTGGCTGTAGCTGATGCGGTTGCCCTGGCGCAGGCCCAGCCATAGCGCTTCCAGCGTGCTGGGAAGGGTAAGCTCGAGGCGCACCGGCCCTGCAAGGTTCTGCCAGAAGCGCGGTTGTGCGCCCACCGCCAGGGTGAAGCTGCCCGCCGGCAGGTTGAGCGCGATGCGCTGGCCCGGCCCCTGGCTTCGCTCGAGGGTCTGCTCGAGGCGCAGGCCGCGCTGGCCGTTCTGGGTGGTCCACCAGGTCTGCCCGTCGAACAGCGCAAAACTCACCTGGGCCTGGGGGGGCAGCTCGAGCCGGGCCTGGATGGGGGGATTGAGCCGGGCGTAGAGGTTGTTGCCCACAAACACCCCCACCGTGCCGGGGGCGCTGCCCGAGAGCGCCAGCACCGTGCGCTCGGCCTGGGCTGGGGTCAGGCGCACCTGGGGGTTGAAGGGCCGCCCGATGAAGTTCTGCACCACCATCACCCGACGCCCCTGGCGCACCAGGGCCACCCCTAGGTGGGTGAACTCGGGCTTGAGCAGGTTGGCCCGGTGGCCGGGGCTGTTCATCCAGCCCGCAAGCGCCCGCTGGGGAATTTCGGGGTCGGGGTAGCCCTCGAAGCTGGCCAGGTTCTCCCCTACCGTTACCTCGAGCACCCCCGCGGCCTGCATCCGCTCGGCGGCCCCCAAGCCCTCGGGGTTCTGGTGGGCAAAAAAGTTGCGCTGGAGCATATCTTGAGCATGCCCCAGGGCTGCCTTGTAGGCCAGCGCGTCCCACTGCAAGGGCCGCAGGCCGCGTTCCTGGCGCGCCTGGTTGGTTCGCTGGAGCACCTCCAGCTCAAGGGCAGTCTGGGCAAAGGCAGCGGCCCAAAGCCAGCCCAGAAGCAGCAAGGCCCAGCGCATCTAATATCCCCTAGGCTGGCACCAGGCTGTAGAAGAAGCTCTGGCTGAAAGGCCTGGCCTCGAGCAGGCCGTTCACATCGTCCAGCGTGACGGCCTCCACCTTGCGGGCCACCTCGCTCAGGGGCTCGTAGCTCTGGTTGTAGAGGTACTGGAGGCCCACGCTCATCAGGCGCTGCATGGGGGTCTCGCCAGCAAACACCAGGGCGGTGGCCAGTTTGTTTTTGGCCCGCTCGAGCTCCTCCGGGCGTACCCCATGATGCTCGAGGCGCTCGAGTTCCTCGCGCAGCACCGCCTTGACCCGCTCCTCGTTGGCCGGGTCGGTCTGGGCAAAGATGTAAAACAAACCGGCCCGGTCGGCCTCATCTATACCGGCCCCCACCGACTCCACCAGCCCTTTATCGGTGAGGGCCCAGTGCAGGCGGCTGTTGCCCTCCTCCCCCAGGATGTTGGCCAGAATGCTGGCCGCGTAGCGGCGCGGATCCTGGGCCGCGACCCCCGGTGCAAAGACGGCCAGGTAGGTCTGGGTGGCCTTGGGGTAGGGTTCGCGCAGCTCGCCCACCGCCGGGTTCAGCGCCGGATAGGCCCTTTCGGCATGGCCCTTTGGCCAGGAGGCGGTGAGCGCGACCACCTGCTCGAGGGTGCGCTCCCAGTCCACCCGGCCTGCCAGGGCCAGCACCAGGTTGGAGGGGGCGTAGCGCCGGGCCTGGTACTGGGCCATCTGTTCGCGGGTCAGGGCGGTGATGGATTGGGTGCTGCCCAGCACGCTATTCCCCAGCGGATGCCCGGCAAAATAGCGGGCCCGCCCCCAGTCGAAGAGCATCACGTTGGGGCGGTCTTGGTAGAGGGCGATCTCCTCGAGGATGACCTGCTTCTCGGTATCGAAGTCCTCCTGGCGCAGGGCCGGGCGCATCAGGTCGCTCCACAGCTCCAAAAGCCGGGGGGCGAACTCGGGCAGCACCGCCCCGTAGTAGACGGTGTTCTCTTCCGAGGTGTAGGCGTTGTACTGGGCCCCCATCTGGTCGAACTCGAGGTTGACCTGCAGGGCGTCGCGCCGCTCAGTACCTTTGAACAGCATGTGCTCCAGAAAGTGCGAAACGCCCGAGATCTCCGGGGTCTCGTCGCGGCTGCCGGTCTTGCAGAAGTAGCCCAGGGCCACGCTCTTGGCCTCGGGGTTGATCTCGGCGATGACGGTAAGTCCGTTCTCGAGGGTGGTTTGTCGGAAGGTCAGGGTCGATCGGGTTAGGGTCATGGCTACTCCGGGAAACGAATCTATTCGGCAGCTACCAGCTTGCGCGGCCCCAGGGTGGCAATCCAGGGATTCTGGTAGGGGGCAGAGGCCAGGTAGTGGTTGATGCGCGTTACGTCTACGGCTGCAATCTGGGACTCGATCTCGTCCAGGGTGCGCACCCGGCCCAGCAGGTAAAGGTCGCGGGCGATGCTGGCGGCCCTCGAGCGCGAGGACTCGTCCTGCATCACCAAAGCCGCCCGCAGGCCCACCTTGGTGCGCTCGAGCTCCTCCTCGCCCACCCCTTCGGCCAGCCGGGCAATTTCGGCCTGCATCACCCGCAGGGTCTCGTCGGCCCGCTCGGGGGTGGTGCCGGCGTAGGCGGTCAGATAGCTGTAGCCTTTGACGCCGTTGGGCGCGGCGTACACCGAGTAGACCAGGCCCCGCTTCTCCCGCACCTCGGTAAACAGGCGGCTGCTGCTGCCCCCCGAGAGCACCTGTGCGGCCAGGCGGGCGCTGTAGAACTCGGGGTGCTCAAAGGAGACGTCGGGGTAGATCAGGCCGATCTGCACCTGGGCGGTCTCCTGCTCGAGGTGCAGGGTGCGCACCGGCGCCAGCTCAACCGGCGGCTGGCCCGCCCCCGCCCCGCTCCAGGCCCCAAAAGCGTTCAGGACAGCCTGTCTGGCCTCTTCAAAGCCGATGCCACCCACCAGGGCCAGGATGGCCCCCTGGGGGGCATAGCGCCGGGCAAAGTCGGCCCGCAGGGCCTCGGCGGAGATGGCCCTGAGATGGGCTTCCTGGCCGCTGGGGTTGCGTCCGTGAGGACTGGTAAACACCGCTCGACGCAAGGCTGTAAACATTTTTTTGGGGGGCTGGTCTTCCAGTGCGGCCAGCTCCTGCAGGGCGATCTGCCGCACCGCCTCGAGGCCCTCGCTGGGCAGGTGGGGGCGCATCAGCACGTCGGCGTACAGCCCCAGCACCGCCTCCAGCTTATCGGCCAGGAACTGCGCGGCAAAGGTGGTGTGCTCGAGGGCGCTACTGCTCCCCCGGCGCACCCCCAGGTCGTCGAAGGCTTCGGCCAGGGCCCGCGCATCGCGGCTGCCGACCCCCTTCCATAGCCAGCCCTCCAGCAGACTGGCCGCGCCCTCCATCCCCTCGGGGTCGTTCACCGCGCCCACCGGCACCAGGAGCTGCATGGCCACACCGGGTGTCCAGGGGCGTTCTTCCACGGCCAGCGTCAGGCCGTTGGGCAACACTTCAACTTGGGATAAAGCCATACCCACTAAGTATACGAGCTAGATTCTCCCAGACCATGACATTTATAACACTAAAGCGTTACGGGTTCTATTCGAATTCTGGCCAGTAAATCGCTTGCCAAAATAAGGAACTCGGTTCGAGACTGGGCATGTTTCATACCGTTTCCGCTTGAATCCTTCACTGTTGGACGCAGTTAGAGGTGAAGGATTCAAGCCGACCGAAGGGAGCAAAAAAGCATTTCGGTAGTATCGTTTAGGCTTGTCAAAGTGAACGATACTACCGGATCGCGTATCAGTTCCAACTTCAAGCCCCTTGAGCGGCTCCGACAAATACCCGGTACAACGGTTTCGGTTGTACTGGACAAGCGACGCCGCACGGCCAGTGTAGTTGTAGTTGTAGAAAAGCGATTGGATACAATAAGTTGAGGAGCACGTGACCCGCGAAGAGCTCAAAGCCCGCCTCATCCGCCCCATCGCGCGCGAACTGGCCGACGGCGCCCAAGACCGGGTGGTGGCCGGGGGCCTGGAAAAGCTGATTCAGAACCTGGGTCAGCCCTTCCCCGAGGTGGGGCGGGTGCTGGCCGGGTACCGCCAGATGGAGGTCGAAACCCGCATAGAGCAACTGAAAAAGGCCCTCGAGCTGCTGGGGGAACAGGTTGCCGAGAGCCGCCCCCCGCCGGTGGTGCCCAGTACCCGAAGCCCGGCGCTGGAGACCGTGTCCTTCGATACCCCCGTGGAAGCCCTGAACCTGGGGCCCGGCGGCAGAAAAAAGCTGGCCGAGCTGGGCATCCGGGCCCTGCGCGACCTGCTGCATCACTACCCCCGCCGCTACGAAGACCGGCGCACCCTCCAAAGCATCCGCGAGGTGGAGGATGGCAACAAGGCCACAGTGGTGGGCAAGGTGCTGAGCCGGGAGCTGGTCAAGACCCCCAAAAAGGGCCTGCAACTGGTGCAGGTGCGCTTTATGGACGCCTGGGGCTGGAAGTTTACCGGCATCTGGTTCAACCAGCCCTGGGTGCTCAAGCAGATGCCCGAGGGGGCCAGCATCGTCCTGTCAGGGCGGGTGCAGAAGCGCGGAGGCGTTATCTCGCTGATGGTGGAGTACTTCGAGGACGAGGGCGGGGAGTCGCTCTCCACCGGGCGCATCGTGCCGGTCTATCCCGCCAAGGAAGGCATTGGACAGGCTTTTTTACGGCGGGCGGCCTGGCGGGCCCTCGAGGCTTTCGAAACCATACCCGACCCCCTCGAGCCCTACCTGCAGCAAGCATCGCTGATGCCGCTGGACAGGGCCCTGCGGCAGGCCCACTTCCCCAGCTCGGAAGAACAGCTCGAGCAGGCCCTCCAGCGCCTCAAGTTCGATGAGTTCCTGCTCCTGGAGCTCAAGGTGATGATCGCGTCCGGGGGCTCGGCGCTTTTGGGCCGGGTCTTCCGGGTTACCCCGGAGATGCTCCAGCGCTTCCGCGCCGCCCTGCCGTTTACCCTGACCGGCGCGCAGGAACGGGTACTCTCGGAAATCCTGGCCGATATGCAGTCCGAGCGGCAGATGGCCCGGCTGGTGCAGGGCGACGTGGGCTCGGGCAAGACCGCGGTGGCCGCCGCCGCGCTCTTTGTGGCGGCCCAGAACGGGGCCCAGGGGGCCCTGATGGCCCCCACCGAAATTCTGGCTAAGCAGCACTTCGAGAACCTCACCCGCTACCTCTACCCGCTGGGGGTTTCAGTGGATTTGCTGGTGGGCTCCATGTCGAATGGCGAAAAAAAGGGCGTGCAGGAGCGGCTCACAAGCGGCCAGACCCAGGTGGTGGTGGGCACCCATGCCCTCATCCAGGACGGGGTGGCCTTCCACGACCTGGGCCTGGCGGTGATTGATGAGGAACACCGCTTTGGCGTGCTGCAACGCCGCCGGCTGCTGGGCCAGCGCCCCGACGTGCTGGTGATGTCGGCCACCCCCATCCCGCGCTCGCTGGCCCTGACCCTGTACGGCGACCTCGAGGTCTCCCAGATTGACGAACTCCCCCCCGGCCGCACCCCCGTCCGCACCAAAATCCTCACCCAAAAAACCCGCACCCAGGCCTACGCCTTTGCCCGGCAGGAGATTCAGAAAGGCCACCAGGTCTTCGTGGTCACCCCCATGATTGAAGAGGGCGAGTCGGAGGCCACCGCCGAGCTGGCCGCTGCCACCCGGCTGCGCGAGGAGCTGGAAATTCTTCTTCCGGACGTGCGCATTGACCTGCTACACGGCAAGATGAAGGCCGAGGAAAAGGACGCGGTCATGGAGCGCTTCAAACAAGGGGCTTTCGACCTTTTGGTCTCAACCACCGTGATTGAAGTGGGGGTGGATATTCCCCAGGCCACCGTGATGATCATCGAAAACGCCGAGCGCTTCGGGCTGGCCCAGTTGCACCAGTTGCGCGGGCGGGTGGGGCGGGGGGGGCTGGAATCCTACTGCATCCTGATTGCCGGCGAGACCTCCAAGCGCACCATGGAGCGCCTGCGGGTCATCGAGGAATCCACCGACGGCTTCTACATCGCCGAGCAAGACCTCCGGCTGCGCGGCCCCGGCGAGTTGCGGGGAACCCGCCAGTCGGGCATGCCCGACCTGCGGCTGGGCGACCTGGCCTCCGACCAGGCCATCATCGAGCAAAGCCGGGCGTTAGCCCAGGCCATTCTGGAGGCCGACCCCTACCTCGAGCGGCCCGAGCACGCCCTCCTGAAGCGCGAACTACAGGCCCGGGCCGAGGCCATCGGTTTCCGTGAAGTGATCTGACTTCAAGTATGGCGCTTTGCACATCTAAACCCATCGCCTTACCCACCTGCGGTAGCATAGGGCCATATGTTCTGGGTGTGGGTGGTGGCGCTCTTGGGGCTTTTGGCGTTGGTTGGCATTGGGATCTACCTCCGGGGCAGACCGGGCCAATCCAGTTCCCATCGAACCTCGGGTGAGCGCAGTACTCAACCCTACAACCCCTCCATATTTGTGGACATGGACGACAAACCGCCCATGGAAATTGATTTCGATGCAGGTATCCAGGCCAATCAGCGCGTTCTACCCAAGAACCCCAGCAAAGACGAATCTTCCTGACGCCTCTTCAAAGTAACAATGACCCCCACCTGACCAAGCCGACATAAGGTTTGTAACGTGGAAGGTTTATTATCGCTAATGCTGCTTTTGGTGGTTGCCTTGCCCGTGATTGCGCTGCTGTGGCAGAGTGTACTTGCGAACTGCCCTGCTGACGAGGTTCTGGACTGAACGGGTGGATGACTGTGCCACCCCTGAGCAAATTAGGGCGACACCGCCCCCGTTGCCTCGAGCACCCCCCTTAAAGGCCCTTCCAGGCTGCTGCAATTGCGTTCCCTACAGCGCGGCGCAGTTCTATGATTCCGGTCTCTTTGTGTCGGCTGGGGTGCACCCGGTTGGTAAGCAAAACCCAGGCATAGCCCCGCTCAAAATCCATCCAGACCCCGGTTCCGGTAAACCCGGTGTGTCCCAAGGTCTGGCGGCTGCACAGACTGCCGCCGCTGTAGGGGGGGTTTGGTATAAGCCAGCCCAGGGTCCGCTCGGCATGCTGCGGACGCCGCATCTCCGCCAGCGCCGCCGGGGAGAGTACCTCGCCCTTCATCAGACGGTGGGTGTAGGCCAGAACGCCCTTCAAGCTGCCAAACAGCCCAGCGTGTCCGGTGGCTCCGCCCAGGGCAAAGCAGTTTTCGTCGTGAACTTCACCTTCCAAAACCCGCCCGCGCCAGGGGTCTTGCTCGGTAGCCGCACACTGCGCGGGGTTGGGGGGGTTGAACACCAGGCCCTCCGGAAGAGTAAAAGTATCCAAGCCCTTACCCCTTACACGCTCCAGCACCAACCCCAGCAGGATGTAGCCAATATCCGAGTACACATGCGCTCCCACCGGCCCCACTTCCCAGCGGTGCTGTAAAACCCGGTGCTTGAGGGTATGGGCCTCCCCACCCCAGGTATAAATGGCCTCCCAAGCAGGCAAACCCGCCACATGCGTTAGCAACTGCCTAAGGGTGCGACTGGGCAGCTCGCTGCCCTGCATCCAGGCCAGCTCGGGCAGGAAGCTCGAGAGCGGGTCGTCCAGGTCGGCCAGCCCCTCCTCCACCAGATGCAGCACCTGCGGCACGGTGAAGAGCACCTTGGTCAGGCTGGCCAGGTCAAAAAGGGTATCGGGGTCTATCGGTTCTGGCTTTTGCAGGTGCTTGACCCCGCTGCAAAACATCTCCATGGACCCATCCAGGCCCACCAAGCCCAAAGCAACCCCCGGTATTCGACCCGATTCAACCGCGCTCGTAACAATCTGCGAAGCCTTTTTTAGCATGGCCTCCCCAGTCTATATCGCTCACCCAGGGAACAGCGGTAGAGTCTAGGCTATGCGCGTTTTAGGTCTGATGTCCGGCACTTCGGTGGACGCGGTGGATTTGGTGCTGGCCGAGTTGGAGGGTCGGCCTCCTACGCTCGATTGGCGGGTGCTTCGCCACAAAGAAGCCCCTTTCCCAGCCGAGTTGCGCGCCCAGATTATCCGCACCCTGAAGTCGCAGGCCACGACCCGCGAGGTGGCCCTGTTGCACCATGCCATGGGTCGTTTCTATGCAGAAGCGGCTGCCGATTTCCAAGGCCAGGTAGACCTGGTGGCCTCCCACGGACAAACCGTCTGGCACGAACCCCCCCATGCCACCTTGCAAATAGGCGAGCCCGCTTACCTGGCGGAAGCCCTGGGCGTACCGGTGGTTTCCGATTTCCGTCCCTCGGACATGGCCTTGGGCGGCGAAGGCGCGCCCTTTGTGCCCTATGCCGACCTGCTGCTCTACGGAGAAAAAGGCGTTCGCCGGGCCATCCACAACATCGGGGGCATCTCCAACCTGACCTACCTGCCCGCCGACCTGAAGCCCGAAAAAGTAATGGCCTTTGACACCGGCCCCGGCAATGCCCTGCTCGACGAAGCTGCTGGCCGACTGGGTCTGAACCAGGATACAGGAGGCAAAATTGCGGCTTCGGGCAAGGTAGATACGCTTTTGGTAGAGCGCTGGCTGACCCATCCCTACTTCGACCGCAAACCGCCCAAATCCACCGGGCGCGAGATCTGGAACCTGGAGACGCTGGACGAGGATGCAGCCTTACCCCCCCAAAACCTGCTGGCCACCCTAACCGAGTTCACTGCGCGTTCCATCGCCAAAGCCTACCGGGACTTTGTGCTACCCCTGGGGCTTGACGAAATCTGGGTAGCTGGCGGGGGGGCCTACAATGCTACCTTGATGCAGCATCTCAAGCGACTTTTACCGATTCCTGCGTATACCTTTGAGGAAAAGGGCTTCGACTCCAAGCACCGTGAGGCGCTATGCTTTGCGGTATTGGGGTATCTACGGTATATGAAACTGCCCAATATCCTCAAACAGACCACAGGTGCCTGCAAAAACGCTATTGCGGGAAAAATTACCTTGCCCTCCAAGGAATAGAAAAGATCGTACCGTCTATGCCGCATAATGAACGCATGGCAGACTTTTACCACATCGGCTTTGGGCCTGAAGACTTAGGCGACATCCCCCCTACCCTGGCCCTCCTGAGCGGAGACCCCAATCGCGCAACCCTGATCGCGCAAACCAAACTGAACCAGACCAAGACCCTTTCGGAAAACCGTGGACTGAATAGTTATTTGGGGTTTCTGTCCAATGGACGGCCTGTGCTATCGGCTACCAGTGGAATGGGCGCGCCCAGTTTGAGCATTGTGGTAAACGAGCTAGTGCAGGTGGGCATCCGCACCATCATCCGGGTGGGCACCAGCGGTTCGATACAGGAAGAAGTGCTGCCGGGCAGTGTGGCCATTTCCAAGGCAGCGCTGTGCCGCCAGGGCGCAGCCAACGACATCGCCCCACCCGAATACCCCGCCAGCGCCGACCCTTTCCTCACGGTAGCGTTGGTGGAAGCCGCCAAGCGGATGGGTGTCCCCTATGCACTGGGAATTACCGCCTCGGTAGATACCTTCTACGAAGGGCAGGAGCGCATGGGTTCGGCCAACCCACATTTACTGCGGGCCTTGCAAGGCATTACCGAGGAGTACCGCAACCTACGGGTCATCAACTACGAGATGGAGGCCGGAACCCTGTTCAAGATGGGCAACGTCTACGGCTTTGCCGCAGCCTGTATCTCCGGGGTTATCGCACAACGCACCCGGGCCGAACAACCAGTACTGGACGCTAAAGATCTGGCGGTACAAAGAGCCATTGATGTGGCCATCGCCGTGGCAGAACAGTATGCCTGATAGGGCTACCTTGGCTGCTAAAGCCCGCTAGCAGGACTTAATTGAAATATAAACTACAAAACCGCCTTTTCATGTAACGCTGGGAAACTGCAAGCCAGCTCTCATTCTAGCCCCAACCTCGGATATGAAATTTCCGCATCAGAACATCAATCCGGAAGCTGATTTATATGAGAGCATTAATGTAACGGGTTAAAATTCCCTTGACTTTTGTTACACGCTTGCGTTAGTTATAGCAGCTGATGCCGCTTCGTCGTCACCCCGTGCGCTACACCTTATGGTTGGCCCGAACTGGCGCGGCCCCCAGGACCTTATCTCTGCCGGTCTGGATTCCGGTAGCGGTCTTGCTGGTTTTGTTGAGCTGGAGTGGCCTGAACATCTGGCTCTGGCAGCGCACGGCTGAGATGCGCAGCCTGCAAATTCAGTTGGTCAGTTTGTCCGATCAGGCCCGTAAGCTCAACAACCAACTGGCGGTAGAGCGCACCCGCAACAATGCCCTGAGCCAGGATGCCCAGAGCATCCTCAAGCAGCTACAGGTGTTGGAAACCGAGATCAACACCCTGCGCGAGCGGGCTGGAATGCCCAAAATCAAGCTGGTACCCACCCGCAACGAAGGTGGTGGGCGCGGAGGTGCCTCGGTTCCCGCAGAGCTCGAGGAAGTCCTCAAGTACGCCGGTCAACAAACTGCGGCCTTTACCAACAAGTTGAGCGAAGTTTCCCCTGCACTCAATGAGACCCTCCAGCGGGAAGCCGCCATGCCCTATGGCTACCCTATTCGGGGGCAAACCCGCATCACTTCATACTTCGGCTACCGCCGCAGCCCTTTTGGCTGGGGTTTCGAGTTTCACAATGGCATTGATTTCCCAGCCTCCTACGGCACCGCCGTACGGGTAACCGGGGCGGGAGAGGTGGTTGAAGCGGGCTGGAAAGGGCCCTTTGGTCTGGCGGTGGTGGTAGATCACGGCTATGGCTACCGCACCCTTTACGGCCACCTATCCTCTGTTTCGGTGCGGGTAGGCCAGCGTCTCGAGCGCGGCGACTTGGTGGGCTCGGTAGGCTCGACGGGTCGCTCAACAGGCCCGCACCTGCACTACACCGTCTTCCGCAACGGGGACGAAGTGAACCCCGCCGGATATTTGGATTAAGAACTCTTAGGCAACCAACCTGTTGGATTGAATCCTCAGGGTATGATCGAGGGGTTGGTTTGTGGTAACTGGCTTCTATAACTTTATGACGCAGCCAAAAGTGACGGTGTTGAGATCAGATGTGGAACGTTCACAACAGAAACCAGGGGTGTAGACTATGGCGGTGCTAGGCGGAGGACGTAAACCCAATCCGGCTGCGCTCACCTACGTGAGTGAAGGCAGCGAGATCGAAGGTAACCTGAAGGCCAGTGGAAGCGCCCGCATTGACGGGAAGGTCAAAGGTTCGGTGATGATTGAGGGCGACCTCGAGGTAGGAAACAACGCCCACATCGAAGGGGAACAGGTCAAGGCCCAGAACATCATCGTGCACGGGCAGATCAACGCCCAGGTCATCGCCAGCGGCAAGCTGCATATTACCAAGAGTGCCCGCGTAGAAGGCGATGTGCGGGCGATGTCGTTGGATGTGGAGGCGGGGGCCATTTTTGTGGGCCGCAGTCAGACGGGGGAACCCAGGGCTTTACCCCAAAACACCAAAAGCTAGTGCGGTTTTCAAATTCGCCACACCGGCTGAGTTTTCGAAAACCGCCCCTTCGTTGCCAGTCAGTGCGCTTTTTGTAGGTACGCTACGCATCTGAAGGCATCCCACCTGCGCATTACTGCGGCTTAATGATTGAAGCCTCCGGGTCAGGTATCACCCGGCCCCACAGCAATCGGGGGTAGGCTTATAAGGTCATGCCGAAAGAGCCCCATCCCCTGGCTTCTAGCGTCACCCTGACGGTGCCGCTGTGGGTGGTGGCTTTCCTGCCGGTATTGCTCATAGCAGCGGTGCTTTTTTTGTGGGACCGAAGCTCGAGCGACCGCAGCCAGCTAGCCCTGCTCGAGACCCAGGCCCGCAAACTTAGCCTGGAGCTCGAGGCCGAAAAAAGCCGCAACGAGGCCTACAGCATCGAGGCTGTGCAGTTACAGCAGAGTCTCAAAGTGCTGGAGTCTGAGATTAATCGTCTGCGCAGCAAGGCTGGCCTGCCCAAGGTTCGCCTGGTGCCCGAACCTGTTCAGCCCACCTCGGTTCCAGGCCCGGCTTCGCCGGCCACCCCTCCCAAACCCGAGAATCCGCCGAGGGGCGCTGGCGAGCCCATCGAGTTGGGCAACCTGCTGCTCAGTTTGCGCTCGCAAGTGGGGAATTTTGCAGCGGAACTCGAGGCCACTGCCGTTGCCCTCAATAACCCCCTCCCGCCCGATCCCCGCCCTGGCCGCGTTGTGCGGCGTCCCCCACCCCCTCCCCCAACCCGCGTACCCCAGACCCCCCTTCCCGACCCTGCGCAGTTAATCCCCACAGGCTTGCCCCTGCTGGCCGAAACCCGCCTCACCTCTACCTTTGGCTACCGTTCCAACCCTTTTGGAGGCGGGGCATACGAATTCCACAACGGCGTAGATTTTGCCGCACCCGAGGGCACGCCGGTCTATGCCACCGCTGCCGGAACCGTGAGCGAGATGGGCTGGAACCTCATCTTTGGGCTAATGGTCCTAATAGACCACGGCAACGGCCTGCACACCCTGTACGGGCATCTCTCGTCCACCTATGTCGAAAAAGGCCAGCAGGTCGAACAAAGCGGTTTGATAGGCACGGTAGGTTCAACCGGGCGCTCGACCGGCCCGCACCTGCACTACACCGTATACCGCTATGGGGTAGCAGTTGACCCTTTGCCTTACATAGGATTAGGAGCCATTCGCTAATACCTATAGTTGTACAAGATCAATCTCAATGTTGTACATCCTTTCACCCAGCAAGCAACCACCGGCTACAACCCACCAATCGAAGCAACCTATATCTTGCATGACCCATGCAGCACGGGTCAGAATTTACTGAAGTTACGCGATTCCCGACACAACAGCCCATACGAGGCTATCTAAGTAGTACGAAAATGGTACATAAACTTTACAAAAGTTATTCAGCCTACGGTAGGTATTTCGATTCGGCTCTATAAACCAATTACCAAATGACTCATACAAAACCCTGGCCAGGCTCGAGTCATCTGGGGAGGCGATGACTATGATTGGAGCAGACACACCCATCACCACAGGTCAGTACTTGTTGGTATACAACATGCTCTCCCTGACGATAGCAGGCATGTCGGCAGCAGGGCTGTTCTTCCTGTTCGCTCGCAGCTTTATTTCTAATAAGTACCATCTGGCCATGTATTTCTCGACCCTGGTGTGCTGGATCGCAGCCTACCACTACTACCGTATCTTCCTGAGCTGGAAAGATGCCTATGTGGTCGGAACCGGAGCAGATGCAGGTAAATACCTACCCAGCGGTACACTATTCAACGACGCTTACCGCTATGCCGACTGGTTGCTCACGGTGCCGCTGCTGCTCGCAGAGTTGGTGCTGGTGCTGGCTTTGGCCCGTGCAGTGACCAATAACCTAATTTTCAAGCTTGTGACTGCCGCCATCCTGATGCTTGTGCTGGGCTATCCAGGTGAGATCTCTACCGACAATGCGACCCGCTGGCTATGGGGCACCCTCTCCACCATTCCGTTCGTGTACATCCTGTATGTTCTCTGGGTAGAGTTGACCAATGCCATGGACCGCCAGCCCGAGCGCGTCAAGTTGCTTACGGGAAATATGCGTTTGTTGCTTCTATTCTCCTGGGGTTTCTACCCCATCGCCTACCTGCTGCCTACGCTGGGGCTGGGCGATGCCGTAGGAATTGTGGGATTACAGGTTGGCTACAGTCTGGCCGACCTACTGGCCAAACCGGTGTTCGGTTTCCTGCTGTACGCGATTGCCCGCGAGAAGACCCTGGCCGACAATCCTAAGTTCGACGAGGAGCGCATCGCCAGCGCAGTCCGAGCCTAGTACTAGATTCGGTTAGTTCGTCACCGAACGGTGGCGAACTAACCCGACCGAAGTTATCCGCGTAGCGGAGGGCGATATCGCCCCTTGGAACGGGAGTGCTCTAGGATTCAAAAAGATAACCACATAATTCGTTTGATGACTATCTTTTTGAATCCGGTATAACATCTTTTTCCCGTGGTTAGTAACCAATCCATCTCGGCTTGAAAACTGAACAAAACTGGTTGCACTTGAACCCTTCACCTTTGGATGTAATCAAAGGTGGGGGGTTCATAGGAGTGCATTTCGGCAGTATTGTTTAGCCTTGTCAAAGTGAATGATAAGGCTGGAATATGCATAAGATCAGAGCCTAGCTCCCAATCAGGGCAGCTCTATTACATTTTTTTGCGGTGGGCTCAGGGCTCATCGTTGTCGTGCTGCACTCTGATTGAACCCCGTCCAAGCAAGGGGGGTTTCGCCCGATTCTCATTCTGCGGTATAAGATAGGGCGTTATGGCCTTAGAGCGGCTTTTCCGCCGTCGCCGGGCGCAGGGGGAGGCAAGGGACATCCCCGAGCTGTGGGTCAAGTGCCCCAAGTGCGACGCGCAAATATACAAGAAGGATCTCGAGACCAACCTGCACGTCTGCCCCAAGTGTGAGCATCACCTGCGGCTGTCTGCCGACAAGCGCATCGAGATGCTGGCCGATGTAGGTAGCTTTGAGCAAATTACCGGCCTCAAACCCGCCGATCCCCTGGGGTTCCACGATACCGAACCCTACCCCCGGCGGCTCGAGCGCTACCAAAAAGAAGCCGGACGCCCCGACGCCATCGTGGGGGGGCGCTGCACCATTGGGGGCGTGGAAAGCGTGCTGCTGGTGATGGACTACGCCTTTGCCGGGGGTTCGATGGGCAGCGTGGTGGGTGAGGAAATTACCCGTGGCATCGAACTGGCCGCCCAGGAGAACCGGGCGGTGGTGATCGTCTCGGTCTCGGGTGGGGCCCGGATGCAGGAAGCAGCGCTTTCGCTGATGCAGATGGCCAAAACCACCCTGGCCCTCGACCGGCTGTGGGCCCAAAAACTGCCCTACGTCTCCATCCTTACCGACCCCACCACCGGCGGGGTCACGGCCAGCTTCGCGGCCATCGCCGATGTAATTCTGGCCGAACCCGGGGCCTTGATCGGCTTTGCTGGGCCTCGAGTGATTAAGCAGACCATCCGCCAGGACTTACCCGAGGGCTTCCAGCGCTCGGAGTTTCTGCTCAAGCACGGCATGGTAGACCAGGTTGTAGATCGGCGTCAGCTCAAGGATACCGTGGCGCGAATCCTCAAGCTGCTGCATCCCAGGACGGTGAACCATGCAGGGTAGGGTTCAGACCAGGCTCGAATGGGCCAAAGGGGGTGCCCATGCCGCTTGAGTTCGAGAAGCCCATAGAGGAGCTCGAGGCCAAAATCGCCGAGCTCGAGGGCTTCGCCGCCAGCAGCGGGGTGGATCTGTCCGGCGAGCTGCAAGTCCTGCGGGAGCGGCTGGCCCAGCTCAAATCGGAGACCTTCGACAACCTTTCCCGTTGGGAGCGAGTCCAACTGGCCCGCGCCCCCGGACGCCCCACCACCCTCGAGGTGATTGGGGGCATCATGACCGAGTTTGTCGAACTATATGGGGATCGAACCTTTGGCGAGGATCCCGCGGTGGTGGGGGGCTTGGCTCGCCTCGAGGGTACCTCGGTGGTGGTGGTAGGCCACCAGAAAGGCCGCGACACCAAGGAAAACATCCGGCGCAACTTTGCCATGCCCCACCCCGAGGGTTACCGCAAGGCCATGCGGATGATGGATCTGGCCGACCGCTTCAGACGACCCCTCATCGCTTTTATTGACACCCCCGGCGCCTACCCCGGCATCTCTGCGGAGGAGCGCGGCCAGGCCTGGGTGATCGCCCAGAGCATCCAGCGCATGGCCCGCCTGCGGGTTCCGGCCATCGCAGTCATTCTGGGCGAGGGCGGCTCGGGCGGGGCGCTGGCCATTGGCGTAGGCAACCGCGTGCTAATTCTGGAAAACGCCTGGTACTCGGTCATCTCGCCGGAGTCCTGCGCGGCCATCCTCTGGCGCGACTCCAAAGAAGCCGCCAAAGCCGCCGAAGCCCTCAAGCTCTCGGCCCCCGACCTTCTGAGCCTGGGCATCGTCGATCGGATCATCCCCGAACCCAGCGGCGGAGCCCACCGCGACCCCGCCGCCACCCTGGCCAACATCAAGCAGGCCTTGCTGGCTACGCTTGCAGAACTCGCTGGCCTGGGCCCAGAGGAACTATTCGAGGACCGCTACCGCCGATTCAGGGGACTGGGGCGCTACCAGACCTGAACTCTTCTCCAAGAGTCCACTCTACTCGGGTAATACCGTTTCCGCTTGAATCCTTCACCGTTGAACGTAGTTATAGGTGAAGGATTCAAGCCGACCGAAGGGAGTAGAAAACAACAGCTTGTCCAACAGACCTATGGCCCAACCCGCACCATGCGGGCCACCGAGGGCACCCCGCTCTGGTTGATGATGAAAACCATGTAGTAGCTGGGGGGGGCCAGGTTGGCATTGGCGGGGGCGGCCACGGTCAGGCTCGAGGCGTCCCTGGACTGAATCGAGAGGGTCATAAAACGCTGGGTGTAGTTAAATGCGTGGGTAGATGCCCCCAGACCTAGCAGCGTAACCGACTGGATGCTAGCCGCATCGGGGGTCGCAATGGAAAAGCTCTGGCCATAGCGAATGCTGCTGGGAATACTACCAATGGTGGGGCGTGCCGCCAAAGAACCGCTGCTGTCGAAAAGGTAGGGTGGGTAGTAGATTTCGTAGTTGAGCTGGTTCACCCCAGCCCTGGCGCTCCCGCTGCCGGGCTGGCAGTCTGCGCCGCAGCCCCCACTTCCGGCTGTCCAGACGGTAGCGTCGGGCAACAGCAGCGCGACCGCATGGTAGTTGCGGGGGCGCTGGGCCCTGGCCGCCCGTGTCCAGTTGTTGGAAGCCGGGTTCCAGATCTCGCCATCGTAGACCGAACTCGAGTCGTCAAACAGGGTGCCGTTGTTTCCACCATTCACAAAAATCTGCCCGTTGGCCAACAGGGTGGCGCTCAGATGGGTACGGGCAAACGCCATCGAGGGGCCCGCCACCGAGGTTACGCCGGTTCCGCTAAGGTCAATCAGGGTGGTGGTTGCGGTGGCAGTTCCACCGCCACCAATGGTGATGATGCGACCCGGCGTGTACATCACCGAGGAGCCATAGTAGCGACCGGGGCCCTGGCGAGTCCAGGTCTGGCTACCCCAAGAGCCCGAGCCGGCCGTATTGAGGTAGGACATGGTGTTGTTCCAGCCTGCATGGAAAACCAGGCCATTGGGCGCCACGTGCATCCAGGGGAAATAGTGTTCGAAGTCGCGCCCGCTGGTTGTGGCTCCGGTCAACTGGCGCAGGCTGCCGTTGGTCTGCCAGACTTCGTGCACGGTGTTGTTGGCCCCGGTCTGGGTCTGGCCCCCGGTAATTAGCAACTCGCCGTTGGGCAAGGGGGTTACGCTGGGATACCAGCGTCCAGCCCGCATGTTGGGGCCTCTGGTCCAGGTCTTGGAAACCGGGTCGAAGATATTGGTATGCAGGCTTCCGTTGGGGGTGCCAAGGTTGCCCCCGGCCACCAGCAAACGCCCATCTTGCATCACGGCCCAGCCCGCACAAAAGAGGTCGGTGGTGTTGTTGTTGACCTCTTCGAAGGTATTGGTCACAGGATCCCACAGCGTCACGATGGAGCTTTGATGGAAAACCGAGTTGGCATCCTGGATATCGCGGTAGACCCCGATGCGGTCGTAGCTATACCAGGCAATTACCTTGCCATCGGGCAGGAGCGCGGCATGGGTGGCCACCAGCGGGAAATCGCGCACCGGGCCAAACATCCCCCGAACCGCTGCCTCCGTCCCGCCCTGGATTGGCCCCTGCGCCCCTGGGGTGGTCACGGTGGTGGTAGCAAAAGCCATGGTTCGATCGGGGGCCGTTCCGCTCACCCGGTAGGTGTACAGGGTGTTGGGGGTGAGGCCATTATCCACAAAGCTCGAGGCCGTAGGCGTACCCACCCGAACAAAGGTGCCGGTGCTACCCACACGCCGCTCCACCACGTAGCCAGTGGCCCCACTCACCGCCGACCAGTCCAGGTAAACACTGCTCTCCGACAAACCCACTGCAATTAAGTCGGTGGGCGGCAACAGCGATTGGGCCGTTCCGCTGGCATACAGGTACCGCTGCGGGATGATCTCACGGGCCTGGCTGGGGCTGCTCCAGTAGAGCTGCGCCACAGCGCTACCGGTATTCTCGTAGTACTCCATACGGAGGTCGTAGCGCTGACCGGCCACTAGGGCAATGGTGCCACTTCTATTGGTAGCCGACTGGTTTCGCCAGCTATCAATGATGAGCCGATTGTTGACCCACAAGCGCACGCCATCATCGGTGCGGGTGGTAAAGGTATAGGTCTCACTGAAGCGGGCTTCAACCTGGCCTGTCCAGCGCACGCTGAAGGTATCGGGCGCAATCTGGCTCATGGGGGAACCCCGGCCCCAGTTGAAGTTGACCTGCGGGTCTACACGGGTCACGCGGGTTCCGGTGAAGTTGCTGTTGTCGAAATACTCGCCGGTGAGCCCCTGCACCGCAGGGTTACCCCCGCCCCCCTCCGCACAGACCAGACGCGCATCGGCCCAGTCGGCGTGGTCGTAATAGTTGTTATCGCCCGCGTCGGTGATTACAAGCTGCAATTCCTGACGCCCGCTCACATCCACATCTATTACCTGGGTTGGGCTGTTACCCCGCATCACGCCCGAATTGAAAATCTGTACTCCATCGGCCAGCACCCGGAAAACCACCGTACCCCACTCTGTCTGGTGGTCTACCTCGTCGTCCAAACCCACCGCAGCTTGAAAACGCGAGCAGTTACCCCCTAGGTTATAGGTAATTTCGGAGTGGGCATGGGCCCCTAGCCCTTTGGCGTAGACCACCCCATTCAAGGTAATGGGCCGTCCATCGCCCAGGGCCGTCTCGCCATTGCTCTGGTCACGCTCCACAGGGCCCCAACCATTGGTGGCCGATAGCCAGGTGAGATCGCTCAGGTAGACGTTGCCGCTGGGAACGGCTTGGGTGACCACCGTTCCCTCGCCGGTATCCGACCAAGGCGCAGGGCCTGCCGCATAGGGCCCTGGGGCAGTGTTGTTGGGGCTCGAGCAGGCCGCCAGAACCAATGCCATCACCAATGACCAAAGCCCAGTTTTGTGCCCCCACCACAATGAAACCATATTCCACCCCTCCTGCCACCGCAGCACAAACGTTATGGGTCGCTGTATTTCATCGAAGATTTAGCGGAATGTAATGCCTTCGTGTGCTACCTGCAGTCTACCCTTCCACCCCCGCCATCCTGAGCAGAAGACGGCTGCGGATGAGGTTGTGCACCAGCAGAATCAGGTTCACCCGCGCCAGGAAACCTGCAAACGACCGGGCC
>NZ_JBBINI010000011.1:0-93598 GCF_037443965.1 Meiothermus sp. | reverse complement strand
CCTTACGGGGCTTTTTGTTTGCAACCGTATCAGTATTGGGTGCAAAAATCACACGATTGAATATGTTTCAATCCCCTTACGGGGCTTTTTGTTTGCAACAAATCTAAGCACCAATAGAAAAAGCCCCCGGCGGTAACGTTTCAATCCCCTTACGGGGCTTTTTGTTTGCAACTTGCAGGAGTCCATGCGGATGATCAACAACCAGACCGGTTTCAATCCCCTTACGGGGCTTTTTGTTTGCAACAGCATACCCCGTTAAACACCGTGCTGTACAGGGGTGCTGGGGGGGGTATTTATGAGAAACCGGAGTTATCCACAGCCCCCCTGTGGATAACTGGGGTAAAAAGTGTGTTTTTTGCGATGAGGGCTTACTTTCCCGCACTTTTAGATTTTTTGTGGCGTGGGTTTGCCTTTTTTATCGCAAAAGCTGGTTTTCAAAGTGCATTGTCGAATTGCTCGACACCAGCATTATAACATTTTGCGCAAAACATAATGGGTTATTTGGTGAAAGTGCTTCCATGCTGTACTGGACTGGTTTTAGGTTGGGTTTAGTGTGTGGTGAGGTGCGATCGCGCAGGCGTTTTTGGTGGGTGAGGCGGGGTTTACGCTCTTTGTAACGGGTGTCGGACGGGGGCGGGTAGGGGTAGTATTTGGGCATGGTTGCCGATCTTTCTCCGGCCCAGGTGCGGGCGGCTATCCAGCAGTACCTGCTGGACGCGCTGCCCAGGCCCGAGGCGGCTACCCGCCTCGAGCTGGCCCAGTTTGCCCGGATGCTGCGCGACTACCCCGAGCGCGGCGGCAAAATGCTGCGGGGTTCGCTGCTGGTGTACACCGGGCTGGCCTATGGGGCTTCGCTGGAGGGGGTGCTGCCCATTGCGGCGGCGCTCGAGCTCTTCCAGAACTGGGCCCTAATCCACGACGACATCGAGGACGCTTCCGACGAACGGCGCGGCAAACCGGCTTTGCACAAGCTGTACGGGGTGCCGCTGGCCCTCAATGCCGGGGATGCCCTGCACGCCCGGCAGTGGGCCTTGCTGGTGGAAGCGGGGGCTTCCCGGGCGGTGCTGCTCGAGTTTGTGCACATGGTGGAACAAACCGCGCAGGGACAGCACCTGGAGATGAGCTGGATGGAGGGCCAGCGCTTCGACTTGGGTGAGCCAGACTACCTGGAAATGGTGGGCCAGAAGGCCGCCTACTACACCGCGGTGGCCCCGCTGCGGCTGGGGGCGCTGGCCGCCGGAGCAGAGCCCCCGGCTGCCTTCACCGAGGCCGGGATGAAGCTTGGGATCGGGTTTCAGATTGTGGACGATGTGTTAAACCTGATGGGCGACCCCACCAAGTACGGCAAGGAAATTGCCGGCGACCTGTGGGAGGGCAAGCGCACCCTTATTTTGCTGCGCTTTTTGCAGCAGGCCAGCCCCGAGGAACGCCGCCGGGCCGAGGCCCTTTTGCGCATTCCCCGGGAGCAAAAGCCCGCCCCGGAGGTGCACTGGCTGCACCAGCGGCTGTTGCAGTCGGGGGCAGTGGCCCAGGCCCAGCAGGTGGCCGAGCGGCTGCTGGCCGAGGGGCTGGCCCTGCTGGGGCCGGCGCTGCACGGAGCCCCACGGGGTGCTTATGGGGGCTTGGTGCTGGAAATTCTGCAAAGCCTGGTGCGGCGGGAGGCCTGAGCCCGCCCAAGGTAATCCAGTCCAGGTTTACTAGTACTATAAAAAGTATACTGCTAACATGGAGCCCAAGCCTTTTGAAATTGGCCTCTACACTTTTGTAGAAAACACCCCCGACCCCCATACCGGTCAGCTTCAAGACCCCGCCCAGCGCATGCGGGACTTGCTCGAGCAGGCCCATCTGGCCGATCAGGTGGGGCTGGATGTTTTTGCTGTGGGCGAGCACCACCGCGAGGAGTACCTAGCCTCGGCCCCAGCGGTCGTTCTGGCCGCCATCGCCGAGCGCACCCAGCGCATCCGGCTTTCCAGCGCCGTTACCGTGCTCAGCTCCGACGACCCGGTGCGGGTTTTCCAGCAGTTCGCTACCCTGGATCTGCTCTCGGGCGGCCGGGCCGAGATTATGGCCGGGCGGGGTTCTTTTATCGAGTCGTTTCCGCTGTTTGGCTACGATCTGGACGATTACAGCGCGCTGTTTGAGGAGAAGCTCGAGCTTTTGCTAAAAATCCGCGCGCAGGAGCGCGTGACCTGGAGCGGCCGCTTCCGCCCCGCCCTGCACGACCAGCCGGTTTATCCCCGTCCGGTGCAGAACCCCCTGCCGGTCTGGGTGGCGGTGGGCGGCACACCCCAGTCGGTGGTACGGGCCGCCACGCTGGGTTTGCCCATGGCCTTAGCCATTATCGGCGGGATGCCCGAGCGCTTTGCCCCCCTCTTTGAGCTGTACCGCCAGACCGCCCGGCGGCTGGGCCTACCCCCCCAGCCCCTTTCCATCAATTCGCACGGTTTTATCGCCGACGACCCCCGGGAGGCCCTCGAGCTGGCCTACACCAGCAGCAGCTACATCATGAACCGCATCGGACAGGAGCGCGGCTGGCCCCCCCAGAGCCGCGCCCAGTACGAAGCCTCCACCGGCCTGCGCGGGGCCAACTTTGTAGGCCACCCCGAACAGATCATCGAGAAAATCCTGTTCCAGCACAAAATTTTCGGTCACCAACGCTTCTTGCTCCAGCTCACCGTGGGCACCCTCCCGCAGCGCAAGGTTCTGCGGGCCATCGAGCTGCTCGGCACCGAGGTAGCGCCGGTGGTGCGGAAGGAGATCGCTCAACGAACGAGCCCGTCGGTCACCTTCTCTTGAACTCGGGGATCACCCGCCGCATAAACTGGTCGAACAGTGGAACGGTAAAGGCTATCTCACCATGTGCGGGGCTGTAAATCATGCCCTTCTTGATGAGTTTAGCCCGCACTGGGCTGAGACTGGTGGTTTTGACCTCGAGCAGCCCAGCCACCTCGCCAACGCGGTACGGCCCCTGCCCAAGCTCAGCCATGGCCCGCAGGAAGTCTTTTTCACCGGGCGTAAGTCGGTCGAAGCGCACCCGAAAGAAGCTTTGATCCAGGTGTGTGATGACCTTGGTCGTGGCGGCCCGGACAATATCCAGGCTGATGGGACTACGCTCGGCCAAGTTCCAGCACCAGTAACCCCATACCTGCAAAAAGTAGGGATATCCCTTGGTTAACTCATAAATTTCTCGCAGCGCTTCGGGCTCGAACAACACACCTCGGGCCTGGGCAGGCTCGGCAAGGGCCCGCATGGCGTCGGCTTCCGAAAGCGCCCCCACTTCCAGAAAGGCAAACAGCCGCTCGGCATAGGACCTCGACTCGCCTGCCAGCCCAGCCAGGATGGGCAGACCAGCCCCTATCAGGACGATGGGTAGCTGGCGCTGTTGCACCTTGTGCATGGCCATGATCAGGGCGCCCAGCTCTTTGGAGCTAAAGTACTGCACTTCATCTATTAGCAGCGCCACAGCAGCCTTGCGATCCTCGGCAGCTTCCCCAACAGCAACAAACAGGTTGGGCAGGTCTATTTCGATGTCCCCGCTATCGGCGCTGCCCTTGGCTGGCTCGATGTCCAGCCCGATGCTAAAATCGCCCATCGAAACCTTGATGGCCCCCACAAAACTCCGCAACACTGCCAGGGCCCGCTTGACCCGGTCGCCCGCGCCCGCGAGCCGATCCAGTTCGTACAACAGGGTTCGGAGATGGGGCGATAATAGAACGCCGAGGGGTTTGTCCTCGAGGGCCTCGAGCAAGAGGGTGTGGTAAAGGTGTTGGCGTGCAATCCGCTCGATCTCGTTGAGCAGAACCGTCTTACCCACCCCCCTCAGCCCGGTTAGGATCACACTCTTCTCGGGCCGCCTCTGTCTGACCCGACCCAGCAAAACCCACGCTTGGTCGAGGATCTGGTCACGGCCCACCAACTCTGGCGGTGGTGCGCCTGCTCCTGGGGAATAGGGGTTCTGGATGGGATCCATGGCTTGAACCTATATACGATTATACAAATTTATAGGGGTTTATAATGGCTTATAGCGATTTTTCATTATAAACTCTTATAAATTCGTATAAGCACCCGCGCCTACCCAGCCAAGCCCACCTTAGAGCCCGTCACGGCGCCGCACCACCAGGGCCACCCCCACCGCCGCTAGCCCCATCCCCAGCAGGGCCAGCACCCCCAGCCGCTCGCCAAACAAAAAGTAGGCTTCCAGCGCGGTGGCCGGGGGCACTAGGTAGAACAGGCTGGCCACGCGGCTGGCCGAGTTGTGCCGGATCAGGTACATCAGGAGCAGAATGGCCCCCACCGAGAGCACCAGCACCAGCCAGGCCATGGCCAGGATGAACTGCGGCGTCCACTGGATCTGCATGGTCTCGTGAAACAGAAGAGCCAGGACAAACAAACCCACCGCCGCCGCCACATACTGCACCACCGTCCCGCCAATCAGGGGCATCTGTACGGCAAAGCGCTTCTGATACAGCGTGCCCAGCGTGGTGGAGAGCAGGGCCAGGACGATGGCCACAAACGCCGAGGGCTCGATGTGCAGGACTCGAGCGTCCAGGGCTTTCTCCCCCACCACCAGCCCCACCCCCCCAAAGCCCAGCAGCAGCCCGGCCCACTGCACCGCGCTCACCCGCTCGCGCAGCAGCGGCTGGGCCAGGAGGGCGGTCAGGATGGGCTGCAAGCCCACAATCAGGGCCGCCAGCCCGGCCGGCATCCCCCTCGAGATGGCAAAAAACACCCCGCCCAGATAGCCCGCGTGCAGCAGCAGCCCCGAGACCCCAATGTGCAGGTTTAGGGCCCAGCCCCTGGGCCAGGCCGAGCGCAGCACCCCGGCCAGCGCCGAAAGCAACCCCACCACGATCAGCATCCGCACCCACAAAAAGGTGAAGGGCTCGGCGTAGGGCAGCCCAAACTTGGCCCCCACAAAGCCGGTGCTCCACAGGAGCACAAAAATGATCGGGGCCCAAAGAGCAAGCCTCATAACCCCGCCGAGCGCAACAGCCACAGGGCCAGCAGCCCCACCCCAATGGTGAGCAGCGCGTTCTTGAAACGCCAGGCTACCAGCGCGGCAACCAGCCCGGCCCACAGCTCGGGATGCGCTGGCCCGGCCCACTGGCCGTTGTGCGTAAGCAAGGCCGGGAAGACCAGCCCCGCTAGGGTTGCGGCGGGCACGTAGCGCAGGCCTTGTTGCACCCGCGGGGGCAGCCTGAAGCGCTCGAGGAGGGCCATGGGGTAGTAGCGCACCGCAAAGGCGATCAGGGCGAGCCCCAGAATGTTGAGCCAGATATCAAGTGAGGTCATGTCCTATAGAAAAAGCAGTCGTGCTTTGAGGTGGTGAGGGTTTTTGGTTCGTCAGGGCCCTTCTTTCATCTCCTGCGGTGCATCCTCCCATGCCCGGCCCCTCCTGCGGTTCTCCAGCCAGACCCCCGCCGCAATGCCCGCGACCGCGCCGACAAACAGCCCCGCGCGGTAGGGCAGGCCGACCAAGGCGGTGGCCACCAGGCCGCCCACCAGGGCGGCGGCGAGGCTGGGGCGGTCGTGCAGGGCGGGAAGCAGGAGCACCATAAAGCCCAGCGGGATGGCGAACTCGAGGCCCCAGCGCTCGGGAACCCGCGCTCCCAGCAGCGCACCGAGGTAGGTGCTACTCACCCAGGCGATATACTGCGGCACCCCCCCGCCCAGAAAGTACCACGGCGTGAAACTGGGGCCCAGCTGCCGGTAGCGCCCTATGGTAAGGGCGAAGTTCTGATCCACCAGCAGGAAGGCCGCCAGGGGTTTGAGCCAGCCCCGGAAGGGCTCCAGGTGCCGGGCGATGGCCGAGGAGTACATCACGTAGCGCAGGTTGACCACCAGCCCGGCCAGCAGCACCAGGGGAACCGCCGCCCCCGAGTGCATTAGCTGCAGCGCCACCAGCTGCGAGGCCCCCGCGAAGACCAGGGCCGACATCAGGGTGATCTCGAGGGTGCTCAGCCCCGCCTTGAGCCCGGCGATGCCGGTGACCAGCCCGAAGGGAATCACCCCGATGGTCATCGGCAGTATCTCCACAAAACCCCGCCAGAAGGCGGCTTTCGGGCTGTTAAGGGAAGGGCTCACAGCCGCGCCTCCATCTGCGCTGGGGTCAGGTTGGAGCCGCACAGCACCGTAGCAACCCGCTGTCCTTTGAACTGGGGGTGGGCCAGCAGGGCCGCGATACCGACTGCGCCCGAGGGCTCCAACACCAGCCCCAGATGCTGATGCACAAGCCGCATGGCTTGCAGGATGGTGGGGTCTTCGACCAGCAACACCTCGTCCACCAGGCCTTTCAAGTCTTGCAGGGCTTCGGGCACCGGAATCCGCACCCCGATGCCATCGGCAATGGTGGTGATAGAAGGGGTCTGCACCAGGGTTCCGCTGCGCCAGGATTGTTCCATCGCCGGCGCTCCGGCAGCACTCACCCCTACCACCTGTACCCTCGGAGCCAGGGCCTTGACCCAGCGGGCGATACCGGCAATCATCGCACCGTTGCCCAGAGGAATCAGCAGGGTATCGAAGGGTTTGGGGTAACGCAGCAATTCCAAGCCCATCGTGGCCGCGCCTTCGGAGAGTTCTGGTTTGTGTCCATCTTCGACAAAAGGCAGCCCATGTGCAGCCGCATATTCCTTGGCGACCAGCTTGGCCGCATCGAAGTCTTCCCCCACCAGCCGCACCGTTGCACCCAGGGCCTGCATCCGGGCAATCTTAAGCGGATTGGCATAGACCGAGGTAAAAACCGTTTGTCGGATGCCCTGCTTACGTGCGGCGTAAGCCATACCCTGGCCAAAGTTGCCCGCTGAGGCACAGATCACCTCGAGCAGGTTGGGGTTGCGCACGAAGAAATAGTCGGCCCCCCGCCCCTTGAAGCTGCGGATGGGGTTCAGGGTCTCGACCTTGACCACCAGCTCGAGGCCCAGCACCTCGCCCAAACTTTCGGCGGGGAACTGGGGCGTGTTTAGAAAAACCGGATCAATGACCTGGGCCGCCTGCTGGATATTTTCAAGCTTCAGCCGATGGGGAATGTCCGAGACCCCAAGCGCGGTTCGCACATAGCTCGAGCCATTGGCTTCACGGGTTAGGAAACCCCGATCCACCAGCTCGCGGCGCAACAAGGCCCAGTCCTCGAAAGTGTGCCAGGCTTTCAGGAGGAGATTGATTTGCGTCTCGTTGTAACTTTGACCCGACTGGAATTTCGCTGCCAGATATTCGACCACCGCCGTTTTCTCGGCGGGCTTTGTAGGCCAGCGCTCCACTTGAGCAAGATCGTTGAGCAGGTGTTGGAGAGCATTCATGGGCGAAACACCCCCGAAGGGAGAACCTTCCGCAATGGGGGGCTTCGGTCTTGGGGCTGTCTTTTTAGGCGGGTTAGGGCGTTGTGGAAATGGCGATTGAGGCGTTGTTCGGCCTGCCGAATATCCCCTGCCACCACAGCTTCGATAATTCCGGTGTGCTCTTCTACCGAGACCAAGCCTAGTTGGGGGCTGCCAAAGTAGGTCAGCTCGAGGCGGTGGTGCTTCACCCGCAGGCCGCGGATGATCTCCATCAGTTCGGGATTGCCGCAGTGGCGCACATATTCGTCGTGAAAAGCTGTGTCGGCTTCTACCGCTGCAGGAATGTCGGCATTTTTGAGCGCGGACCGGAGTGCCGCATTGGCTTTGCGCATGGTACTCAAGCTGGCTTTATCCAGCCACGGAAAAGCCAGCCGCAGGGCCAGCCCATCCAGCACCGCCCGGATGGGATAAATTTGCTCGGCTTCTTTCAGGTCTACCGGCTTGACCCGCGTCCAGCGGTTTTTGGCGGTCTCGACCAGCCTTTCATCCTCCAGGCGGCGCAGGGCCTCGCGCACCGGGGTACGGCTCACGCCCAGGCGCCGGGCCAGCTCCTGGTCGCGCAGTTGTTCACCCGGCTCGAGCACCCCCTGCACAATCCAGTCGCGCAGTTGGGCATACACCGACTCGCGCAGGATGGGGCGCTCGAGGGTCGGGGTGGTTTCGGGGATGGGCATATTTTTCCTTTCGGTTCGGGATGTTGTTCCTGTACCTACTCCGCCGAGGTGTGCTGAGCTATGGCGAGACCCCCGCGGGTTGGTGAGATGTAATATATCACATCCTGCTCTCAGGCGCAGCCAGCCGGGCAAATTGGGGTTGGTAATGATAGGCTGAATCCGATGGCTTATACGGTTCAAGACCCTTCTGGAGAGGCTGCCAAGGCTTTTGGAGCCTACTACACCGACGCAACCGTCGCCGACTTCCTGGTGCGCTGGGCTGTGCGTGCGCCGGCGGATACCGTCCTGGACCCTTCCTTTGGCGGGGGTGTTTTTCTGCGAGCGGCACTCCAGCGGCTCTTGCAACTGGGCGGCAACCCGAGAAATCAGATCTTCGGTATCGAAATTGACCCTGCCGTTCACGTCCAGACCCAGAAAGTTCTGGCCGAACAGGGCGGTATCTGCCCCTCCAACCTGATTTGCAGCGATTTCTTCGAGGTATCGCCGGGCCGGATACCCGCCCCCACCGCCGTGGTGGGCAATCCACCCTTCATCCGCTATCAGCGTTTCTCAGGGGAGGGGCGGGCCCGGGCGCTGGCAAAAGCCGCCTCCGAGGGTGTTGTGTTGAGCCAGCTATCGAGTTCCTGGGCACCGTTTCTGGTGCATTCGGTGGCCCTGCTCTCGAAGGACGGGCGCTTGGGCATGGTCATTCCCACGGAACTCCTGCACGCCGCCTATGCCAGGCCGCTGCTCGAATACCTGGCGGACCGTTTTGAACGGATTACCCTGGTCACTTTTAGAGAACGGCTTTTCCCCCACCTGAGCCAGGACACCCTGCTCTTGCTTGCCGAGGGAAAAGGCAGCCGGGCTTCCCACTTCCATCTGCTCGATTTAGCAGCGCCTTCCGACCTGGAAAAACTCGAGCCCGGTCGCTGTCAAACCCAGCCAATCGAAGCACAGGAGCTGGCCTCGGGCCGTACGAGAACCATCGAATACTTGATTCCGCACAACGCCAGGGCGCTTTACCAGGAGTTAAGCCATTCCCCCCTGACCACGCGCTTGGGCGCACTGGCGGATGTGGGCATTGGCTACGTCACCGGGAACAACCTGTTTTTTCACCTGAGCCCCGGCCAGGTTGCAGAATGGGGCATTCCACCCCAGTATCTCAAGCCCGCTGTGCGAAGGGCTCGAGGGCTCAAGGGTCTAAGGTTTAGCGAAAGAGACTGGCAGGAAGCCCTGTCAACTGGAGAAGCAGGGTATCTGCTACATATATCCAGCCATGAAGATCTCCCAGATGGTTTACGGCGCTACCTCGCACACGGCGAAAGCCGGGGCGTACACCAGGCCTACAAATGCCGCGTACGCGACCCCTGGTACAGCGTACCCCAGGTCTACCTGCCGGATGCCTTTCTCACCTACATGAGCGGCAACTACCCGCGACTGGTGACCAACGACGCCCGCGCCGTAGCCCCCAATAGCCTTCACGTGCTGCGCCTTCGCTCAACCCAACTGCGTGCGGGTAGCCTGGCGGGCCTATGGCAGACCTCCCTCACCCGCCTGAGCACCGAGATTGAAGGCCACGCCATGGGGGGCGGAATGCTAAAGCTCGAGCCCGGCGAGGCAGAAAAAGTGGTGCTGGTCGCGCCCGGCCTGCCCCCAGAATCGCTCGAGGCCCTCTCCCAGGAACTGGACTCGCTGGTGCGCGCAGGCCGTATCGAGGCTGCCCAGAACCTGGCCGATGAGGTGGTTCTTGTCCAAGGACTCCGGCTGACCAGGGCAGAAATTGGGCTTTTGCGCAGTGCTACAAAAGCCCTCCAGGAACGTCGGTACCCCAGATAAACCGTTTCAGCGCGTTTCCAGCCTGACCCCCACGGTGGTACGCGGTTTGAACCCCGGCAAGCTGGGATTCAGGTAATTCGCCAGCTCGAGGTTATTTTGCAAAAAGCGCGCGAAAAAAGCGGTGGCAAAGTGCTTGACCAGGTCGTGGGCACGCTCCATGTCCCACACCGGCTCAAAGCAGCGCCAGTAGTCCTCTTCCCTACCCCGCACCTCGGGGGGGCACTCCACAAAGGGGTTGTGCTGGGCGGCGGCCAGGCTCAGGAGGTACTTTTCCTGCGAACCCGCCTGGCGGAAGTACTCCAGCGCGTCGCGCCGGTAGGTGGCCACATCGTCGGCCTCGCCTGCCGCTACAAACAAAGGAACCCTGAGGTTTGCCAGCGAGCGGGCCCCAATCCAGGGCTGGCCGTAGGGGGCCATGGCGAACACCGCTTTGATGCGGGGATCAGGCTGGACAACCTTGGCGCCGCGCTGGGCCTCGAGCTGCGCAAAAAAGGGCAGGGCAAAACAGGGCCCCTCGTTGTTGCTGGCCCGGCAGTATTGATTCAGGGCCGCACCATCCAGCCCCGCACCAGCTGCATTGATCACGCTGTAACCGCCATAGCTGTAGCCCAGCAGCCCCACGTTGCCGGCGTCCGCACTCGGAATCTGTTGGGCCACCGCGCCGATGGCAAACAGAATATCCAGCGGCCTATCCACAAGGCTGCTGATGTAGTTTGGCTGGGTCAGGGTCTGGTAGGTCGAGCCGGGGTGGTCGAGCGAGGCCACCACAAAGCCCCGGCTGGCCAGGTGCTCGTTCAAGTAAGCAAACTGAAAACGGGTGCCGGGCTGGCCGTGCGAGGCCACAATCAGCGGGAACCTGCCGCTGGCGGGCGCTGCGTCCCGGTTCGCGCGTCCAACGATCCGAACCGGGGTCTGCCCGATCACGCTCTGGTAGACCGTGCTTTGTTGGATTCCGCTGGCAGGGTACCAGACCTCGACGGTAATGCTTCGGTTTTGACGGCCTGGGTCGGTGAGTTGCAGGGTTCTGACCCCCACCACCGCGCTGCCTCGAGCGGCCAGGGGCGGTGCGTCCGGGCGTTTCACGCTCTCTCCTTGGGCCATCGCCATGCCGCTTAAAAGCAGCACCATTGCCAGGCGCCTTAGCATCCCTTGCACAGATTCCTTCCGGCTTCAGCTCACCCGCTCCACCCGGATCATGTTGGTGGTGCCGCGCACCCCAAAGGGCACCCCAGCAGCAATCACCACGTACTCACCCACCTCGGCTAGGCCGGTCTCTTTGGCTTTAGCCACCGCAATCTGCACCATATCATCGGTGTCTTTGGGGTCGGGGGCCAGCAGGGGCAGCACATCCGAGACCAGGGCCAGTTGGTTGCGCACGTGGGGGTTGGGGGTCAGGGCCAGAATCGGCACCGGGGGCCGGGTACGGGCCACCCGGCGGGCCGCCCCGCCGGTGGAGGTGAACACCACCACCGCCTTAGCCCCGGTGGACTCCACCACGTCGTCCACAGCTCGAGCGATGGCGTCCTGCACGGTGCGGGTGGCCGGTGGGCGCAGGGCGTTGAGGCGGTCTTTGTACTCCTGGGTGGCCTCGATGGTTCGGGCCACCCGGCTCATGAACGAGACTGCCTCTACCGGATACTGGCCGGCGGCGGTCTCGGCCGAGAGCATCACCGCGTCGGTGCCATCGAAGATGGCGTTGGCCACGTCCGAGGCTTCGGCGCGGGTAGGGCTGGGGTTTTTGATCATGGACTCCAGCATCTGCGTAGCTGTAATGACCGCCTTACCAGCCTGCACGGCTTTGAGGATAATGCGCTTCTGTACTGCCGGCACCTCCTCCAGCGGCATCTCCACCCCCAGGTCGCCACGGGCCACCATGATGCCGTCGGCCTCCTCGAGGATCTCGTCGAAGCGGGCCACCGCGCTGGGCTTCTCGATCTTGGCCATCAGCCGGGCGCGGGAGTTGTGGCGGGTCAGATAGTGGCGGGCCAGCAGCAGGTCGTCGCGGCTGCGCACGAAACTGATGGCCACCCAGTCCACATCCAGCTCAGCCCCCAGGGCGATGTCGTCAATGTCTTTATCGGTCAGGGCCGGGATCGAAAGGTCGGCCCCGGGGATGTTGATGCCCTTGTTGTTGGAAAGCCGCCCCCCCACCAGCACGGTGGTGTGGATGTCGTTGATGCGAACCTCATCCACCCGCAGCCGGATGTTCCCGTCGTCCAAAAGCAGAATCTGCCCCGGTGCTACATCGTTGGGCAGGCCCCGGTAGGTGGTCGAAACCCGGGTTTCATCCCCCTCGACAGGCTCAGTGGTGATGATGAATTTTTGCCCTGGCTGAAGCTCCACCGCCCCCTCGCGGAAGCGCCCGCAGCGTATCTTGGGGCCCTGCAGGTCTTGCAGGATAGCCACGGTGCGCTCGAGGGCGCTCGAGGCCTCCCGGATCATCTGCACCGAGGCCCGGTGGTCTTCAGGCACGCCATGCGAAAAGTTGAGGCGAAAAACATCGACGCCGGCCTCAATCAAGGCCCGAATCACCTCGGGTGAGCGCGAGGCGGGCCCCAAGGTGGCCACAATTTTGGTTCGTTTCAAAAGTCCCATAGTCTCGTCTCGGGCTGGTCCAAAGCCTTATTTTTTGAAGGCCCCAAAGCCCAGGAAGCGGGCTCCTGCGCCCAGTTCCTCTTCGATGCGCAGTAGCTGGTTGTACTTGGCCAGGCGATCCGAACGGCTGGCCGAGCCGGTCTTGATCTGGCCGGCATTAACCGCCACAGCGATATCGGCGATGGTGTTATCCTCGGTCTCGCCCGAGCGGTGCGAGAGGATGGTGGTGTAGCCGGAGCGGTGGGCCAGCCGGATGGCCTCCAGGGTCTCGGAGAGGGTGCCGATCTGGTTGACCTTGACCAGGATAGAGTTCCCCACCCCCAGCTCGATGCCGCGCTTCAGGATGGCCGGGTTGGTCACAAACAGGTCGTCGCCCACAAGCTGGATACGCCGGCCCAGCCGGTCGGTCAGGAGTTTCCAGGTCTCCCAGTCGTCCTCGGCCAGCCCATCCTCGATGGAGACGATGGGGTACTGGTTGACCCAGTCCTCCCAGTAGGCCACCATCTCCGGGCCGGAGAGCGACTTACCGTCGGCCTCGAGCACGTACCGTCCGTCCTGATAAAACTCCGAGCTGGCCGGGTCGAGGGCGAGGGCGATCTCCTGGCCGGGCTTGTAACCGGCCTTCTCGATGGCCGTGAGCAGCACTTCCACCGCCTCCACGTTCGACTTGAGGTCGGGGGCGAACCCCCCCTCGTCCCCCACGTTGGTGTTGTAGCCCTTGGCCTTCAAGACCGACTTGAGGGCGTGGAAGGTCTCGACCCCGGCCCGCAGGGCCTCCGAGAAGGTGGGCAGGCCGCCGGGCACCAGCATGAACTCCTGGAAGTCTACGTTGTTGTCGGCGTGCTTACCCCCATTGATCACGTTCATCAAGGGCACCGGCAGGGTCACCCCCTGCACCCCTCCCAGGTAGCGGTAGAGCGGCAAGCCCAGCCCGCTGGCCGCCGCATGGGCCGTGGCCAGCGAGACCGCCAGAATGGCATTGGCCCCCAGGTTGCCTTTGTTGGGGGTGCCGTCGAGCTCGAGCATGGTTTTATCCACGGCCTCCTGATTAAGCGCATCCAGCCCGATCATCTCGTCGGCGATGCGCTCGTTGATGGCCGCCACCGCCCGCAGCACCCCCTTACCCCCGAAGCGGGGGCCGCCATCCCGTAGCTCCACCGCTTCATGGGCCCCGGTGGAGGCCCCCGAAGGCACCATGGCCCGCCCGCGGGCCCCCGACTCCAGCACCACCTCGGCCTCGACGGTGGGGTTGCCGCGTGAGTCGAGTACTTCGCGTCCTTTGATCTCAACGATTGTGGTCATTGGTTTGTGCCTCCTTGCTGGAAACGCTTCTATTTCCCGCAACCGCTTAAGAGTCTACACCTCGAGGTCAGGGCTGCGTTCGTTGTAATGCAAACCTCAAACCCGCAGGGGAACCACTACCGCCAGATAACCCGTGTCCTCTACGGCCTGCACCACACTGGGGCTGGTAGGGCCGGACAGCTTGATCCGCACTGCACCTTCGATAGGAGCCAGCGCGTCAATCAAGTATTGGGCGTTGTAGGCCACCATCAGCTGGGGTTCACCCGAAGAATCAATGCTCAGTTCTTCCCTACCCCGCCCGTAATCCCCCTCGGCGTCAATGTCGAGTTTGCCATCGTTGAACAACAGGTTGACCCGGTGGTTGTTGCGATCGGAAAGGACCGCCACCCGCTTCAGGCTCTCGCGCAAAGCCTCGGCGGCCAGCGTAGCTTCCAGTACGAAACTTTGCGGAATTACCCGTGCATAGTCGGGGAACTCACCCTCCATCAGTTTGACCGCCATGCGCACGGACTCACCCACCAGGGTTAGGCTGCCCTCCCCCACTGCGAACGCAACCTCTCCCTGGGCGTCTTTGAAGACCCGCACAATCTCGTCGGCGCTGCGGGCCGGAATCACCAGCTTGCGGGTTTGTAGTTGTAGGGGCAGGTCGTAGCGGGCCAGCCGGAAGCCATCGGAAGCCACCGAACGCAGGCCATTGGGGGACATCTCGAGCTGCACCCCCCGGAAGATGGCCCGGTACTCCTCGGTACTGGCTGCGTAGCGCACACGGGTGATGGCCTGGGCCAGACGAGAAGCCGCAATTTTTTCGGTGCCCGGCTGGCTGAAGGAAAGCTCGGGGTAGCCATCCGGGCTGGTGGTAGAGAGTTGAGTGTTGAAGGCCCCCGAGTGCAGCTCGAGGCGCTCTCCTGTGGCGCCTGCGCCCGCACCTTTGACCCCCTCCGACCCCTGACCAAAAATTAGTTCAACCAGCTCGCCGGGCGCACTGCGGACGATTTGTGAGAAGGTCTGGGCCGGCACCAGCACCTGGCCCGAGCCCTGGATTTCGGCAGGCAGTCGAACTTCAATGTCCACCTCGCCGTTGGTACCACGTAGGGTCAGGCCGGTGTCGGACAGTTCGATGGGCAGGTAGGTCAGGATGGGGTTGGAGCTGCGGTTGGGAATGATCCGCTCGAGGATCGAGAGTCCTTCGGCAAGGGTACGTTTGGGGATGCGAACTTCCACACTGGCCTCCGTGTTGGGCAATTGGTCGGGGCGCTGGGCGTGAAGCGCGGCCCCGGTCAGCCTGAATATTCTAACAGTCAACCCAGCTTGCTGAAATCGGGTTTGCGCTTTTCGATGAAGGCGGCGAAGGCTTCCTTGGCTTCGGGCGAGGTTAGTTGGCGAATAAACAGTTCTCCTTCAGCCTGCATAACCTGTTCGATCTGGCTCAGGTAGGGCTGTTTGAGCAGACATTTGGTCAGACGCAAAGCCTGGGCGGGCCTCTCGACGAGCTTGTGGGCTATGCCCAGGGCGTGTTCGAGGAGTTGATGGCTGGGGACGATGGCGTTGACCAACCCAGCCGTCAGGGCTTGTTCGGCAGAAAACACCTCTCCGAGCAGCAGCATCTCGGCAGCCCGCTGGTAGCCTGCGATTTGGGGCAACAAGAGGCTCGAGGCGGCCTCGGGCACCAGCCCCAGGTTGACGAAGGGCAGCTGGAAGCGGGCCTCGGGGGTGGCGTACACTAGGTCGCAGTGCAACAGCAGGGTCGTTCCCACTCCAACCGCCAAACCGTCCACCGCAGCCACCAGGGGCTTCTCCAAGTGGCTCAGGGCATCCAGAAAGCGAAATACGGGGCTCTGGATGCCTGTAGGGGGGTTTTCCAGGAAGTCTTGGATATCGTTGCCACTGGTGAAGATCCCCGGCTGCCCTGTCATCAGCACCACCCGCACCGCCGGATCGCTGTTGGCCTTGTCCAGGGCTTGGGCCAGTGCACCATACATTTCTGCCGTGATGGCGTTCTTGCGCTCGAGGCGGTTGAAGCTGAGTTGCAGGATCCTGTTCTCTAAAACTTGCTCAACGTTGTGCATATAGCTCCTTGTGGTTAGGTCTTAAGGGGTTACTTTTGACTGGGTTCGGGTTGGCTAAAAACAGGCTCTTGAATTTAAATTCCTACTTCTTTTTAAAAATTTTAAGAATTAGTAATAGTAGTAGTAGGGGCTGTGGATATGTGGATAAGGGCTCTTAAACCCGCATCGGTATCGAATTCAGCCTGTGGATAAAGGGTATAAGGAATTGTGAATAAGCTGTGGATAAGCTGTGGATGGAATGGGGGCTTATCCACAGGCACGCCATGAACGTATTTATCCACAGGTCTATCCACAGGGTTATCCACATATTATTCACAGGGTTATCCACAGGTTAAATTAATTTGTCCACAGTTTTAAGCCCCTGAATTATGTTATCCAATTACTTAAAAATGCAATTGCGGACGGGGTTGTTAAGGTTCGATGGGCAAGGTGCATAAGAACCTGAATTGCTGAATTATCCACAAGGGGGTTGAGGCCTAGCGCAGCCGTTCCTTGATGCCTTTGAGGGCCTGTTGGAGGGTTGTTTCACTGTCAATACTCTCCTGAATTTTTTGGATGGCATAGAGCACTGTGGTGTGGTCGCGCCCATCAAAAAACTGACCGATCTCGGGGAGGGAGGCGTGGGTCATCTCGCGGATGAGGTACATGGCTATCTGGCGGGGAATTACCACCTCCTTGCGGCGGCCTGCGCCACGCAGCTCCTCCAGCTTGAGCCCGTAGTGATCGGCCACGGCTTTGAGGATTTCCTCGGGGGTAAGATGGGTCTCGGTGGCGGCAAACACATCGGAGAGGGCTTTAACCGCTACCGGCTTGCTGAGTTGCACCCCATTGAGTGAGGCATAGGCGATCACCCGCATTAAGGCGCCCTCGAGTTCGCGGATGTTGGATGTGATCTGTTTGGCAATATACTCCAGCACCTCCTCGGGGATGCGCATGTTGCGGTACTCCGAGTTCATCTTGAGGATGGCCACCCGGGTCTCGAGGTCGGGCGACTGGATATCGGTAATCAGACCCCACTCGAAGCGGCTGCGCAAGCGGGCCTCGAGGGTCAGGATGTCTTTGGGGGGGCGGTCGGAGGATAGGATGATCTGCTTGCGGGCCTCATAGAGGGCGTTGAAGGTATGGAAGAACTCCTCCTGCGTACGTTCCTTTCCCGCAATGAACTGGATATCGTCTACCAGCAGCAGATCCACCGAACGATAGCGGTCACGAAACTCGGTCATGCGGTCTTCCCGGATGGCATTGATCAGTTCGTTGGTAAAGGTTTCGGTGGAGACGTACTCTATTTTTTTGTCGGGGAAACGCTGGGCCACCGAGTGGCCTACCGCATGCATAAGGTGGGTCTTGCCCAATCCCACGCCGCCATAGATGAATAGCGGGTTGTAGGCATTGCCAGGAGATTCCGCGACCGCCACCGCAGCGGCGTGGGCGAGGTTGTTGTTCTGCCCGACCACAAAGTTCTCGAAGATGTATTTGGGGTTGAGCCGGGAACGCTGCTCCTGTGGTTTGGTCTGGGTGGAAGCGGCGAAGATATCCTCCTGTACCGGCTTGCCCGGCACCACCTTGAGCTCGAAGCGGGGGGTTTGGGCACCCAGGCGGGTCAGGGCTTCGGCAAGCAGTTCGGCGTAATGGTCCTCAATCCAACCCTTGAAAAAGGTAGTGGGCACACCCAGCTCGAGCGAACCGTTCACCACCCCCAGCGGTTGAATCTTCTCAAACCAGGTATGGTACTCCACTTCGGTGATGCTTTGGCGCACGTATTCGAGCACGTTTTGCCAGACAGTATTTTGGGTCAAGGCCAATCCTCCTGAATAGACAAGTTTGTACATTCTACTGAGTTATCCACAGGCTGGAAATGCCCTGTGGATAATCCCTGTACAGGTGTATGAAAACACGTTTTTATAGCCCAAAACCTCCTCCAAGAAGGCCAATTTGGGGTTTTTTGGGCTCGAAAGTTGGTCTGGTGGCCTGTATTGCTTTTTCGCTGGGGGAACCCTCTGCTAGAATGCTAAGGTTAGGAGTTGGGCGAATGAAGGTCTATGACGTGATTGTGGTGGGTGGGGGACATGCCGGCATCGAGGCCGCCTGGGCAGCAGCCCGACTGGGGGCGCGTGTGGGCCTGGTAACCTCCAACCCGGACCGGATCGGGCTTATGCCCTGCAATCCGGCGGTGGGCGGCCCCGGTAAAAGCCAGTTGGTTGCCGAAATTGAAGCGCTGGGCGGCCTGATGGGCAAACTATCTGATGCGACCGCAATCCATACCAGGGTGCTCAACCGCTCCAAAGGCCCTGCGGTGCAGAGCCTGCGGGTGCAGGTGGACCGGGATGGCTATGCCCTGGAAGCCCAGCGGATCCTGCTGTCTCATCCCAACATCGAGGGTGTTCGGGCCGAGGTGGCGGCGCTCTGGTTGGAGCAGGGTGAGTTGCGCGGGGTGGAGACGGTGGATGGGCGGAAAATCGGTGCCCAGGCGGTTGTGGTGGCTAGTGGTACCTTCTTGCAGGGGGTGGTCTGGTACGGGAGGCAGTCCAGGGCAGCGGGTCGGCAGGGCGAACCGCCCGCCCGCTTTCTCTCGGAGAGTTTGCGTGCGGTGGGGCACGACCTAAGGCGCTTCAAAACCGGCACACCACCGCGCATCCAGGCCGATTCAGTGGATTACACCCAACTGGAAGTGGTGCCCGCCGACGATCCCGCCGAGACTTTTTCGGGTACACCTGGCCCTCACGCCACGGCCCGGCCCACCTGGCAGACCCGCACCACCGAGGCCACCCACCGGCTGATCCAGGAAAACCTGCACCTCTCCCCCCTCTACGGCGGGGATATTGCAGGCGTGGGGCCGCGGTACTGCCCCTCCATCGAGGACAAGGTGGTGCGCTTCGCCGACAAGGACACGCATTTGTTGTTTGTCGAGCCCGATGGTCTGCACACCACCGAGCTGTATCTACAGGGCTTCAGTTCTTCCCTACCGCCCGAACTGCAGGTACGCATGGTGCAGACCTTACCGGGTTTTGAGAAGGCGGTCATCCAGCGCTATGCCTATGCGGTGGAATACGATGCGTTAAACCCCTTGGAACTCACGCCCGGCTTGCAATCCCGCAAGCTGGCCGGGTTGTTCACAGCCGGGCAACTCAACGGAACCTCGGGATATGAGGAGGCTGCTGCCCAGGGTCTGTTGGCAGGGTTGAACGCGGCCCGGTACGCGATGGGCCTAGCGGAAGTGTATCTACCGCGTGAGTCCGGTTATATCGGGGTGATGGTGGATGATCTGGTGCACCGGGGGGTGGATGAGCCCTACCGGATGATGACCTCGAGGGTGGAGTTGCGCCTGCTGTGCCGATCCGACAATGCCGATGAGCGGCTGGTTCCGCTGGCAGCCCAGTGGGGATTGCGCTCAGCCGATGATTTGAGGGCCACACAAGCCAAGTATGCACGGATTCAGAACGAACTCCACCGCCTGCAAAAAACCCGTGTGGAGGGGGTATCGGCTTTGCAGTTCCTCCGCCGCCCCGAGGCCAGCTATGCTGAGGTTTTGCAGCGGGTGGGGCAACCCGAACAGGGTCTGAGCAAGGAAGAGGCTTATCAGATAGAGGTGCGGGCCAAGTACGCAGGTTATATTGACCGGCAGGACAGGTTAAGGGACAGATTGAAGGAACTCGAGGCCTACCGGTTGCCCGAATCCATAGACTACACGAAAGTTCACAGCCTCTCCAAGGAAGCGGTGGAGAAACTCAGCCGGGTTCGCCCTCGGTCGGTGGCGGAGGCCTCGAGGGTTCCGGGAATCCGGGACTCGGACACCACCGCGCTGTTGGTGTACTTGACCAAGGTGCCGGTGTGATACCGTTTCCGCTTGAATCCTTCACCGTTGGACGCAGTCGGAGTGAAGGATTCAAGCCGACCGAGGGGAGTAGAAAAGCATTTCGGAAGTATCGTTTAGGCTTGTCAAAGTGAACGATACTACCGAAATGCGAATGATCCCGCGCTGGTGCTAGCGGTTCCCGCCCAAACCCATGTTTCACGTTTTACAATTGACTGCAAAATCACTTGGGAACGAGCTATTTCTGGAAATTTGCTATGAGAATGACCGGGGCAGGAAAACAACTCTTGCTGCAAGCAGCCGGCGAAATCGGTTTGAACCTCGAGCCACACCTCCCTCAGTTTGACCAGTTTTTTGATTTACTGACTGCCGCTAACGAGTCCATCAACCTGACGGCCATCCGGGACGAGGAAGGGATTGTGCTCAAACACTTTGTGGATTCCCTCACCTGCCTGACCTACCCAGGTTTCCAGGATGGAATGTCGATTGTTGATGTAGGAACCGGGGCGGGTTTCCCTGGTTTACCGCTGGCCCTGGTTCGTCCTGGGATTCGGTTTGACCTGCTGGATGCTACCAAAAAAAAGGTAGATTTCGTGGATTCCGTAATCCGAACCCTTAAACTACAGAACGTCAATGCGATCTGGGGCCGTTCAGAAGCGCTTTCCCACGAAATTGTAAAACGTGAAACATATGATGCAGCCCTGACCCGAGCGGTGGCTACTTTGCAGGTGGTGGCCGAGCTGACCCTGCCCTTGGTCAGGGTTGGGGGGTTCGTGTTGGTGCAGAAGGCGGGAGGTGTGGAAAGTGAGATCGAGCCCGCGCAGCCTGCGATAAAGAAGCTGGGAGGCCGTCTGGAGAGGGTCATTGGCCTCGAGCTGCCGATCATCAAGGACAAACGAAACCTCGTCGTTATCGAAAAAGTTGCCCCCACCCCCCCGCAGTACCCACGCAAGGCGGGGGTGCCGTCCAAAAATCCGTTATCCTAGGGGGAAGGTGAAACGCATTGGGATAGTGAACCAAAAAGGGGGGGTAGGGAAGACCACCACCGCGGTAAACCTTTCGGCCTACCTGGCCAAAGCGGGGCAAAGGGTGTTGCTGGTGGACCTCGACCCTCAGGTCAACGCTACCTCCGGGGTCGGGCAGACCGCTCAGGAAGAGAGCATCTACAGCGTTTTGGTGGGCTCGAGCGACTCACGGGCTGCTATTTTGAACGTGGCCAAAGGGCTGGACTTGTTGCCTTCAAGCCCCGATCTGGTGGGCGCTTCTGCCGAGTTAATCGAAAACCCCACCCGGCTGGCGGAGGTTTTAGGCCCGCTCGAGTCCAATTACGACGTAATCCTGCTCGACGCCCCGCCCAGCCTGGGCCCTATCACCCTCAACGTGCTGTCGGCCTCGGAAGGGTTGATCGTGCCGGTACAAGCCGAATACTATGCGCTGGAAGGTATCGCTGGTCTAATGGAAACCATTGACCAGGTGCGTACCAGCCTTAACCCAGCCCTGCGGCTGCTGGGGGTGCTGATTACCATGTACGACCCCCGCACCCTGCTCTCCCAGCAGGTGGAGGCCAACATCCGGAGCAACCTGGGGGAAAAGGTTTTCTGGACTGTAATTCCTCGTAATGTTCGGCTGGCTGAGGCGCCCAGCTATGGCCAGGACATAGGGCAGTATGCCCCTACCAGCAGCGGGGCCCACGCCTACCGTCGCTTAGCAGAGGAGGTGATGCGCCGTGTCAAAGAAGCCTAGCGGTCTTGGGAAAGGGCTGGAAGCCCTGCTGCCCAAAACCCCCGCGTCCCTGACCAAACTCCCCCTGGCCCTCATCAAACCCAATCCGGGCCAGCCCCGCCGCATCTTTGATCCGGTGGCGCTCGATGAATTGGCGGCCTCCATCAAAGAAAAAGGCTTACTGCAACCGCTTCTGGTGCGCCCCAAAGGCGATATGTACGAACTGGTAGCGGGGGAGCGGCGCTTCAAGGCTTCCCAGATGGCCGGCTTGCGCGAGGTGCCGGTGGTCATCAAGGACATCGGTGAGCGGGAGGCCCTCGAGATCGCCCTGATCGAAAACCTCCAGCGGGAAGACCTCAACCCCGTTGAGGAGGCCGAGGGTTACAAACGACTGGTGGACATGGGCATGACCCAGGAAGAGGTGGCCCGAGCGGTCGGAAAGGCCCGGGTGACTGTCACCAACGCCCTCCGCCTGCTGCAGCTAGGCCCTGAGGTTCTGCGGGCCTTAGAAGAGAATAAGATCAGTGCAGGACACGCCAGAGCCCTTCTGATGCTGCCCGAAGCCCGACGGAACTGGGGCTTGTCGGAGGTACTTTCTAGGCAACTGAGCGTTCGTGAGACCGAAAAGCTCAAAGAAAAGGCGGCCGCTTCGGGTGCTCGCTCCAGAGGGGAAGAGCCCTATGCCGACATTGCCCGTAACCTTTCCCGCCAACTGGGTACCAAAGTACGCTTTACCCAGCTCAGGAGGGGCAAGATCGAGATCAGCTACCACTCGGAAGAAGAGCTTACGGCCATCTTGCAAGCCATGGGCTACGAAGCCTGAACTACCGAAGCACGACCCGGATCGCACCCTCCAGATCGGTTCGGCGGATCTCCACACCGTGCTGCTGCAAGCGCTCGAGCACGGATCGGGTAGGGTGTCCGTACGGGTTGTTGCCCACCCCAATCAGGGCCATGCGGGGCTGAAAATTTTGTAGCAGTTGTGTACTGGTGCTGGTGTCTGAGCCGTGGTGTCCCACTTTGAGGATGTCCACTTTCTCCGCCTTCCAGAGGGCTTCGGAGGCAGTGGGCGCGTCGCCAGTGAACAGGGCTTTGCGCCCTCCATACTCCAGCACAAACACCAGGCTGCGGTCGTTGTCCTCGGTTTCGCTGCCCAGCGGCCCCAGGAAGCGCAGCCTGGCGCCGGCAATTTCCAGCTCGGTGCCAGCACGCGCCAGCAGCACCCGCACCTTTTGTCGGCGGGCTGCGCGGTGCAGGGCATCGTCCAGCTCGTCTCCTGGTACCCGTGGACCTGTTACCAGCGTCCCGACCAGAAAATTCTGCATCACCCACGGCAGCGCCTGAATGTGGTCGCCGTCGGGGTGGGTCGCGATGACCAGGTCGAGGTCATCCACCCCCAGGGCGCGCAACGCGCTTTCCAGTCTGGGGTAAGCCCAGTCGCGGCCGCCATCCACTAGAATCTCCACCCTACCGGGGAGCCGCACCAACGTGGCGTCGCCCTGCCCCACATCGAGCTGCCAGAGCTCAGCCCTCTGTGCGGTTTGCGGCAGCAGCGAAGCCAACATGGTGGTGGCAGAAAACACGCCAGCCGTCAACCAGCGCATGCGCCCATAGAGGGCGGCCAAAAGTGGCAGGATTCCCAGAAAATAAAGGGCAAAACCCACCGCGCTTATCTCACCCCAGCGCAGTTGCGGCCCCGCCGATAGCCATCCCACCAGTCCCAGTGTGAGCTGGCTGAGCCACTCCACCGGCCAGGCCAAAAACCCGCCCAGCAACAGCTTCATGAAGCCCAGCGGAACCAGCAGGTTCAGCATGGGCAGCACCAGCAGGTTGGAGACCGGGGAGACCAGGGGTAGCTGATGGAAGTGGTGGAGCAAGAGTGGAAGGATGAAAAGTTGCGCCGCAAAGGTTACGCTTACCGAGGCCCAGACCCAGTTTTTCCAACCCTCGAGCCTGGGGAGTTTGGGCAGCACCAAAGCCATTCCGAGCACCGCCAGATAGGAAAGCTGGGCCGAGAGGCTAAAGAGGGCGTGGGGTTCCAGCAGCAGGTGTATAAAAAGCGCGAGCGAGAGGGCGGGTAACACCACTACCTTGCCCTTGCCCAAAAACAACCCCAGCAGCACCAACCCACCCATGATGACCGCCCGCACCAGTGAGGGCTCGGGCCCTACCAGCAGCAAATACAGCAACAAGATTCCCAGGGTAACCAGGTAGCGCCAGTGCCCCAGCCGGTACAGCAACAACACAAAGAATCCGGCCAGAATGGCCACATTGAGCCCCGAGAGCGCCAGGGCGTGGGCCAGTCCTGCCCGCTGAAACTCGCCGTAGGTCTCGCCCAGATCGCGTCGTTCACCCAGGGTCATTGCAACTGCTAGAGCTGCTGCCGAAGGCGAAAGCCCGGCTACCAGCTGCTCTCGAAACCATTGCCGGGCATCGCCAGCGGGGGGTTCAAACCGCACCACCTGTCGAACCTGCAATACCGCTGTCACCCCCAGGCCGCGCAGCCAGGTTTGCTGGTCAAAACCCCCAGGGTTGCGCTGGCCCTGTGGTCGTAGCAAATGACCCTCGAGGACGTAGGTTCCCTCTTGTAGGCGGGGGAAGTAACGCACGTAGATGCGGCCTTGCGGGGTGTGCAGGAAGCCCTCCCGCAGCGTTCCTTCCAGCCGCACCCACTGACCGATCTGCGAAGCCCAGGGGTCTTTTATCACACCAAGGTGAAGCACAACCAAAAGGTAGGCTGCCAAACCTAACCAACGGGCACGCTGCGGGAGCCAAAGACCGCCCAGCAAACCCAGAAAAGCCAGGGGCGTAAGCTGGGTCAGGGCGCCCAGAAAAGCACCCAGGCCCAGGCCGTAAGGGATCATAAGGAGACCAAGGGCCGCAAACGCTCCAACAGTTTAGGGCCAATCCCCTTGACCCTATCCAGATCCTCGAGCGAACGGTAGGGACGGCCTTCGATGATGCGCTGGGCCAATGCAGGGCCAATTCCGGGCAGGCTTTCAATCTCCGCTTGACTGGCCGTGTTGAGGTTGACCCTGGCTACCTCGGGCGTAACCGGGCCGGGTTGTAAAACGGGAGAAACTGCACCGGATGGGGCCATCAGGCCCTGCGCACTGGGCGTTTGTACCTGGGTTGGGGCCAATTGAACCGTCAGTCGGGGCCATAAACTTGCCAATCCAAGCCCTAAAACAACTGCAATATAGGCCATGCTCAGCCAACGTTCCACAAGACTCCAATTTAGACACAAAACAATTCAATCTGAGGTTGTTTGACCGCCAGCTCCAAAAACATAGGCTCCCTGGTGCGGTTGCTACTGAAACCAGCATGGCATAGACCCAGGTGTTGCTGCTTGAAAGAGGTGCCTCGAGGGTCCAGCAAAACCAAGCGCGATGGACGGTTTTACGTCAGTAGGGCTCAGACAGCCGCCACTGGATCAGCGAGAGTGACAGGCCAATGGCGATGACCCCCAGCGGAACCCAAATATCTTCGGTAGTGCCCATATTGACGACCAGATAGCCCACCGTGACCACCGCCGTAATGAGGGCTGAAACCTTGAGCAACGCCGAGATGATGCGCTGGGTGGAACTAAGGGTTCTGGGGGCGGGGGCAACGGGTGCTACGGGCGGAACGGTGGCCTCGCTTTGTGAGGCGGGGGCTGAGGGGACGGGCGTCGGGAGGGGTTCGGCTACGGCAGGGGCGGCGGTGGGTTTGGGGGAGCCGTCATAGGCCCATATGGAATCACTGGGCTCATCGGGCAGGGTTTTGGGGGGTTCGGCGATGTGGATCTGCCCCGAGGAGGGTGCAGGAGGAGTGGCCGCTTGTTGCGGTGAGGCCATTTCCAGTGGGGTGGGGTTGGGGGGCTGGGCAATAGGTGCGCTGGGAGCCGCGGCGGGTTCCTCGAATTTGGGAAAGGGGGGGGCGGCAGGTGCTGCCGGCGGCTGTTCGACGGTCTTGGGGCGTTCGATGACCTGGGTGGGTTCAGATTTGGCTTTGAGCACGTGGCCCTTGAGCGACTCCAAAAAGAGCTTCAACTCGTCTTTTTGAAACGATACCGGGGCGATGGCCATTAGGGTGCCCTGTTCCCCCACCACGTCCACATTGCCGGTCTGTTTGTTGACTCCAATACGCTTGATATGAGAAAGACGCGCACTTTGCTCGGTGTTGTCATCCAGGTAAAACAGTTCTCGACTGGTCAGTGCAAGAAGACCTCCAGGGCCTTCCAGCCGAGCAATGATGTCGGCCTGGGTCAAGTTTGAAAGACGCACATCATATTTACCCATGATTATCAGTTTACAACATACGCAAGACAGTTGGCTTGCATCCATCACGTAAAATCGAGCGGGCGGGAGTATAATCCTGGCTCCCAGACGAGAATGGTACCTGGGTGACCAAAAAAACTCCGCACAGTAAGGAGAAACCGGATGATATTTTCGACACCACTTCTGTTGGGTCACCGGGGTGCTCCCCACCAAGCCAGGGAAAACACCCTCGAGTCCTTTCGCAGGACCCTCGAGGCCGGCCTGGATGGCCTCGAGCTCGACCTGCACCGTACCCGCGACGGGGTGCTGGTGATTTACCACGACTTCGAACTGGAAGGGCGACCCATTGCTGAGATGGACTGGTCGGCCTTGCAGCAACAAGCCCCCTGGATGCCACGCCTCGAGCAGGTCTTTGCGCTGGCCGAAGAATTCCCCCAAGCCCGGCTCAACCTCGAGCTCAAAAGCCAGCCGGGCGCTTCCGATGGGCGCGAAGTCTTGTTGGCACAGATGCTCCAGAGCTGGTCGGGCCGCGAGCGGGCCTGGATCAGCAGCTTCGACCCGCTGGCCCTGATTCGCTTGCACCGGCTGAAGGTGGGGGTGCCGCTGGCCTTGCTCTATTCCGAGGTTGAAATGGAAGAACTGGCACCCTGTGTACCGGTGCAGGGGGTACATCCCCACTTTGCTCTCCTAAGCAAGGCCAAGGTGGCTCAACTCAAGGCCCGGGGATTGTTTGTGGTTGCCTGGACGGTCAACCAGGCTCCGGTGGTGCGTGAACTGCTGGAGTGGGGTGTGGACGGCGTTATTGGCGACTTACCCGACCAGCTTCTGGTGGGCCGTCGTTAAAATTCACAAGCCCTGGCGGTATCCTGCGCTACCCTGAAGCTATGCAAGGAATGCGTCTCAAACTCATTGCCGCCGCCGACCCGGACATGTTTCAAGACCGGCTCAACCGCTTTATCGAAAGCCTGCCGGAGGAAGCGCTGATTGTGGATATTAAATTCTCCACTGCCATCAGTGGATCGCAGACCACATACGCGGCCCTGGTGCAGTACAAAGCTGTAGAGGAATGGATGGAGTAGAAGTTCCACCGTTGTTTCTTTTACGGAATCAACCCTCGGTTCCCAGCCCTGCAACCGAATTGGTGGCCTATTTACAGCCCCAGCCACGCAGCTTTCAGCAGGTGCGCGAAATGGGAATTTCGCTGGCTTCAGCGCTGGAGGGGCTCGAGCCCCTCCCCCTCCGCGCTGGCCTGCAAGTCCACGGCCAGACCCTGCGCTGGATAGGGGAGAGCGACCTTCAGACTTTCTGGACTGCCCTGCAAAACGACCAGTTGGAGACCGCCTGGCGCTTGTATGGACTCTTGTTGCCGGGTTTTGGCAGTGCCTTGCCACGCTTTATGGACTGGCTCGAGGCCGAGCGCCGACGGATGCTGGCCGGACTGCTGGATGTGTCGCTAACCCACACGAAGCAAGCCTACCAATTGGCAGAAGACGAGCTTTCCAGCCCCACCGATAAAACCAGAGCCCTGGCTGCTTGTCTGCTGCAAGCCGAGTTCTTTCTTCGCCAGAGCCGGGGCAAGGAAGCCGTCTTGGTTCTAGGCAAGGCTTTGGGCTTGCAAGAATATCTGGGTCATACCATTTCCGCTTGAATCCTTCACCGTTGGACGGAGTCAGAGGTGAAGGATTCAAGCCGACCGAAGGGAGTAGAAAAGCATTTCGGTAGTATCGTTTAGGCTTGCCGAAGTGAACGATACTGCCGAAATGCGTATCAAAGGTTCTCGGGCCTCTCGCTGGCCTTGTTGGCCGAAGCCCATGCCGACTGGGGTCGTCCGCGAAAAGCCGAAGAGACCGCCCGCAAAGCCCTCGAGCGCAGCCCCGACCCCTACACCCAAAGCCGCGCTCACTTTGCACTGTACAAAGCTCTGCGGAACCCCAACGACCTGCAAGCGGCCCGCCACGAAGCCCGACAAACAGACTTCCAATACTGGATAGCCTACCTGAGCCAGCAAGCGTAGGACGAAAGGCAGTTTTCAAATGAACTGCAAGGCAGGTGGCCTGGAAAACCGCCCTAGGCAATTTGCAGTGCCTGTTCGATTCGCTCGAGCACCAGCGGGATGTCCTCGTCGCGCAGGTCGCGGTGGGTGACAAAGCGCACCCGGTTGGCAGCCATCGGATTAATCAGTACCCCCAGCTCGCGCAGACGCGAGGCAAAGCTGGGGGCCTGCGGAATTTGCACATACACCATATTGGTCTGTACCGCTTGCAGGTCTATGTTTAGATGCAGCCGCAGCATTCCCTCGGCTAAGGCCCGGGCCATCTGGTGGTCTCGAGCCAGTTGCTTGGGGCCTTCGGTCAAGGCAATGATGCCCGCCGCAGCCAATATCCCTGCTTGCCGCATACCTCCACCCAGCAGCTTGCGGTAGCGCCAGGCTTCGGCGCGGTAGCCCTGGGGCATGAGCAATATGGAACCTACCGGAGCCCCCAATCCCTTGGACAAACAGATCGAAACGGTACGGAAGCCTTTAGCAAGCTCGATGGGAGTGGTTTTTAGGGCCGTGACCGCATTGAAAAAACGTGCGCCGTCCAGATGGATGGGTAATTGGGCTTCTTGCGCGACCTGCTGGATGGCCCGTTGGGCTTCCAGTGGAACTACCGTTCCGCCCGCGTAGTTATGGGTATTCTCCAAGGAGATCAGGCCAGTAGGAGCTTGGTGCACCGAGGTGTGGATGGCGGCCCGCACGGCCTCGGGTTCGGGTATACCGTAGGGGGCTTCCACCAGCCGGATGGTTCCGCCCGAGAGCACCGCCAGCGAGCCCGGCTCGTACTCGTAGATGTGGGCCCCTTTGGGGGCGATGACCTCCTGCCCGCGTTTCAGGTGCAGCATCAGGGCGACCTGGTTGGTCATGCTACCCGAAGGCAAAAACAGCCCAGCCTCAAAGCCCAGCATCTCGGCGGCCAAGGCCTCGAGGCGGTTCACGGTGGGGTCTTCACCGTACACGTCGTCGCCGACCTCGGCCTCGGCCATGGCCTTGCGCATGGCCGGGGTGGGCTGGGTTACGGTGTCGGAGCGGAGGTCAATGGTGCGCATAGGCCCTATACTACTGCTGAAAGCGGGGTTGTTATGGAACACCAGTCCTATGCCTATGGCAAGAACCACTGGGCTTTGGAGCCCGACCTCCCCAGCCTGTTGAACCGCTACTGGAAGGGCTGGACGGCGCACCAGTCCGAGCTCGAGCGCTTCGGGGCTTTGGCCGGGGGTGCGGCCTACCGCATCGCCGACCACGTGGACAAAGAGGCCCGCCCGGTGCTGGTGATGCACGACCTGAACGGCCAGCGCGTTGACCGGGTGCGGCTATCCCCGGCCCAGGAGGCCCTTAACCGCGAACTCGCCGCCATGAACCGGGCCCCGTACCTGGGGGGAAGCTGGCACCAGCATTTCGCCCTGGGCTACCTGCTGGCCGACCCCGGCCTCTACTGCATCCAGACCATCACCAACGCCACCCTCTACGCCATCCACAAATACGCCCCCCAGTTTGCCCGCTGGAAAGAGGAACTCCTGGCGGGCCGGGCTTTTGGCGCGACCTGGATGACCGAGGTGCAGGGCGGCTCCGACCTGGGGGCCAACCAGGTGCGGGCGGTGCCCGAGGGGGCGGTCTGGCGGCTGTGGGGCGACAAATACTTCTCTAGCGGTGCGGGTTTGACCGATTATGCGATTGTCTCAGCCCGGCCCGAGGGCGCGCCGGCAGGGCCCAAGGGCATCGCGCTGTTTTTGGTGCCGCGGCTGGACAGCCAGGGCCGGCTCAACTACCGGGTGCGCCGCTTGAAGGACAAGCTCGCCACCCGCGCGGTGCCCTCGGGCGAGGTGGAGTTTGCAGGGGCCGAGGCCCACCTGATCGGGCGGGCCGAGGAGGGCATCTACTACATCCTGGAGACCCTCACCCTCTCGCGCCTGGCCAACGCCTGTGGGGCCATGGGGCTGGCCCGAAAGGCCCAGCTCGAGGCCCTCTTCCGGGTGCAGGCGCGCCGGGCCTTCGGCAAAAAACTAGAAGAGCATCCCCTGATCCGCCGCGACCTGACCGACCTGGCGGTGCGCATCGCCGGCGGCCTGGCCCTGACCTTCCGCGCGGTGGCGGCCTGGGACGAGGCCTGGCAGGAGACGCCCCCCTACAGCCCCCGCTACCACTACGCGAGGCTGCTGGCCCACCTGGCCAAGGCCCGCACCGCCGAGCACGGTACCTACTGCACTCAGCTGGGCATGGAACTCTTCGGTGGGGTGGGCTTCGTGGAGGACTTCGCCATCGCCCGCCTGGCCCGCGAGGCCCTGATCACCCCCATCTGGGAAGGCCCTGCCAACGTGCAGGCCCTCGATACCCTCGAGGTGCTCTTCCGCAAAGGCGCTGCCCAGCCCTTCCTGGCCGAGTTTGGCACCAAGCTCGAGGCGATAGAAAGCGAGGAGGCCCGGCTGGCCCTGGCCCGCCTGCGCCATACCTTGGATGACCTACAAACCCTGTCTCCCGAAGAAGCCCAGTGGCACGCCAAAGAAGCCCTGCGCACCCTGGCCGACGCGGCCACTGTGGCCCTGCTCTACGAGCTGGGCAGCGAGCGCCACGCCAAGCTGGCCGCGCTCTATGCACGGCGGTTTTTGGCTCAGGAAGAGTACCCCGCCTGGGCTATGCGGGACGAAGCGGTGTGGCAGGTCGGTTTGGAGCCTACGCCAACCGCTTGAGGATTCAGTCCAGGGCCTCGAGCCGCACCGGGTTGGAGTGGAAGGTGGAACCCTCGCCCATGTCGGTCAGGTGTTCACCGGTGAGCCAGTTGATGCCCTTGCCGTCCGGCGCAGGCCGCTCCCACCAGGTGCCCTCCAGTACCACCGTGCCCCGGATGGGGGCCTCGCTCACCCGCACCCACCGTACCACCGACCCGTGCTGGGAACGCACCCGCATCCGCGCGCCGTCCACCGCACCAAAAGCCCGCGCGTCCTCGGGGTGTACCAGCAGGGTGGGCTCACCCCCTTCGCCCTGCACCAGGCGCTCGATATGCCCGTAGGTGCTGTTCAGGAAGTGCTTGGCGGGGGGCGTCAGCAAGATGAGCGGAAACGCCGGGGTGGGCTCGGTCAGAATCACCCGCGGTGAGGGATCGAACTGCACCTTGCCCGAAGGGGTGTCGGCCCGCTCGGTGAAGGGCTGGAAGCCGCGGGGAATGTTGAGCCGCAGGAAGCCCTCGGTCTTGAGGCGCTCCAAAGTGATGCCCTGTAGCCAGGGGTGGTCGGTGTCTAGAAGCGAGCGGGCCAGGGTCTCGGCGTCCCAGTAGAGGGTGGGCTCCTCCAGGCCCAGCCGCCGGCCCAGCTCGGCGAAAACCCAGGTGTTGGGCCGGGCCTCACCCTGGAGTGGCATCACCGCCTCGTTCCAGGAGAGGTAGTAGTGGCCGTAGGCGGTGTAGAGATCGGGGTGCTCCAAGAAGGTGGTGGCGGGCAGCACATAGTCGGCGTAGCGGGTGGTCTCGGTGAGGGCCTGCTCGAGCACCACCGTAAACAGATCCTCGCGTTGCAGTCCCTGCTGCACCAGATCGGAGCGCGGGGCCACCACCGCGGGGTTGGAATTGAAGACGAACAGGGCCCGGATGGGTGGTTCTAGGGCGGTGAGGGCGCTGCCGATCTGGGTCATGTTGACCTGCCGCGGGGGGGTGGGCCGGGCGGCCAGCAGGTGGGCGCCCCCCAGGTAGCGACGGTTGAGGGCAAAGGCCCCCGAGGTGGTGAGCAAGGCCCCACCCCCCGGGTACTGCCAGGCCCCGGTGATGGCCGGTAGCAGAATCACCGCCCGCAGGGCGCTGGCCCCGCCGGGGTGGCGGGTCAGGCCGTAGCTGGTGCGGATCAGGCTGGCCTTGGCCTGGGCGAACTCGAGGGCCAGCCGTTCCACCGTTTCGGCAGCCACCCCGGTAACAGACTCCACCCTCTGCGGTGTCCATTCTTCCGCCGCCTGCATAAAGGCCTCGAAGCCGGTGGTCATGCGGGCGATGTAGGCCCTGTCGTGCAGCCCGGCTTTCACGATGGCTCGAGCCATCCCATAGGCCAGGGCCGCATCACTGCCGGGGCGAACCTTGATGTGCTCATCGGCAAAGCGGCTGGTCAGGTTTTCATAGGGGTCAATGTGCACGATACGGGCCCCGTTCTGACGGGCTTTTTTCAAAAACGGGGTCAGGTGGGTGTTGGTGTGCAGGCTATTGATACCCCACAGCAGAATAAACCTGGCCTGGGGGACATCTTCGGGGTCTACCCCATAGCGGTCGCCGTAGCTCCTCACCCAGGCTTCCCGACCCGCCGTCGCGCAGATGGTGGTCTGAAGCTCGCTGGCCCCAAGGGCCCGGAAAAAGGTAAGGGGATGCTCGTACTGCATAAGCCCCATGGTGCCGGCGTAGTGGTAGGGCAGAATGGCCTCGGGGCCATGCGCCCCGATCACCTCGCGCAAACGCCCGGCAATCTCGTCCAGCGCGGTTTCCCAGCTCACCCGCTCAAACCGCCCCTCGCCCTTTTTGCCCACCCGTCCCAGCGGATAGAGCGGGCGCAGGGGGTGGTGGTTGCGCTCAGGGTAGCGGTAGGTCTTAACGCAGGCGAAGCCCTGGGTGATGGGGTGGTGGGGGTCGCCCTCAATTTTGAGCAGGGTGTTGCTTTCCTCGTCAATGCTGGCAATCAGCGAGCAGGCATCGGGACAGTCCAGCGGGCAGGTGACGCGGGCTTTGCGGAAGGTCATAGAAACCATGCTAAAAACCAAGGTGTACCCGTGTCCAGCCAGCACTTACAATGCGGGCCATGATACGCATTTCGGCAGTATCGTTCACTTCGGCAAGCCTAAACGATACTACCGAAATGCTTTTCTACTCCCTTCGGTCGGCTTGAATCCTTCACCTCTGACTCCGTCCAACGGTGAAGGATTCAAGCGGAAATGGTATGAGACCGGTTCGCTGGCTGCAACTGGCCACCGGGCTTTTGTTGCTGCCCTGGGTGCTGGCCGGAGCAATTGTTCTGGGAACCCAGGCAGGATCGGCGGCCGGTGGTCTGGTAACGCTGCTGGCGCTGGGGCTGGGCCTGCTCTTGCCGGTTGCACTGGGTCTGGGGGCGCTGCTGGGCTTGCTGGCCCTAATCTGGGCGGCTCGCAGCGGGACGCTTCTGCAAGTGTGGGGATGGCTCTGGGGTTTTCTTCTGGCACTGGGGGCCTTTGTTCTGGGCTTGGGATGGCTTACGAATGGGATTCGGTTGCCCTGAGAGCCGATGAACACAGGCTTTTTGGGTAGAATGCGCTTCGATGCAAGGCCGCCGCTGGCTGATTTATGCCACCCTGCTCCTCTGGCTCCCCCTGGTCATGGCGGGGGGTTCCTGGCTGCTCTCCCGCGGCGTGGCGGCCCCGCTTTTCATGGCCTACCTGAGCCTGTTTTGCCTGGTGGTTTCGCTGGGGCTGTTCTGGGTGGGGGTTGTGCAACTGCTGCGCCGGCGGCTGCGGGTGGCCGACTTGCTCTGGCTGGGGTTGTATGGGGCGGGGGCCTTGCTCTACACCCAACTCACCAATGCCCTGAGACCTTAGGGGCTCCACAGCACGTCCAGGGGTCGCTGGAGCAGGTACTTCAGTCCAGAGGGGCCTGGGTCAGGGCTTGCTCGAGTAGCTCCAGAAGCCCCAGTTCCCGGGCCCAACGGCGTAGATAGTCCAGGTCGAGTGTCTTCTGCACGCGCAGGATACCCAGGATGTCGCCCCACTGCCGCTCGGAGCTGCGCCCTCCCAGTTCGTACCAGCGCAGCTTATGCAGCAGGATATCCTCGGCAGTGCTGAAGGCCACACTGTAGGGCTTTGGCTCTTCCAGCATGATTCGGTGCTCGCGGGCGAAGGCGCTCTGCTCGAAGGGGGTCGGATTAAGAATGAAGATGTCTACTTTGATGGCCGTGGCTAGGTGCAAAAGGTTGAAGCTCGACCGACGCTGGATGGCTTTCAAAGCGTGCGCTTGGTCAAAGTAGAAGTCCTGGCTCAGCAGGTGGGCCAAGGGAGCGACGTGGTGAGGCATCAAGTCGGCCACGATGTCAATGTCCAGGGTCGCTCGCGGCACACCCAGGGCAGAGCTAGCAACCGAGCCACTCACCCGGTAGGGCACTCCTACCTGCTCAAGGGCGGTGGCGACCTTCCTTAGAACCTCGAGGGTCTCGTGCACGAAATCAACCCCTGGGCCATCTTGGAACCATAGTGAAGCCGCACCCACTCGACTTTGGCGCTCTGGGCGTCGCCTAGTTGCTGCTCGAGGTTACTGCGCGAGAGCCCTATAACCAGTGCCGACATCGAGGCCATAAGCTGCAGGCGACGGGCTGGGCTGCTCTGCCGCAGCAGATCGAGCTGCAACCTAGCTACCTGGGGATGGGTATCCGAAGGGTCGTCCATTGATTTAGTTTATAGCGCTTCTTGAAGGTACGATGCGCTGTACACCGAGAACTGCCCAGTGCGGCCAATCCGCTGTACCGAAGCGCTTGAAGTACGCTTGACTGCGAAGCAAACTACTGCCTCCCCAGCCCCCAGTGCCACACGATTTGTGCAGCGGATTCCTGGGGCGTAAGCCGACTGGTGTCTAAGCGCAGGCTTTCCACAAAGGGAATGGCCTCCAGGGCCCCTTGCTCGTCGAGCATCTGCAATAGCCGCTCGGGGCGCGAGAGCTTCTTCAGGGTTTTGCGCTCGGGGCTCTTCACCCGCTCCAAAAGCACTTCACGCGGGGCTTCCAGCTTCACAAACATTGGCTCGATGCCGTACTGTTGGCATACTTCCAGCACCTGCCGGATAAATTCGTCGCTGCTGGGTGGGGTGTAGACGAAGGTGAATATAAGACCCTCGAGGCCCATCTCGGCCATTTGTCGAAAGGTAAAAAGTCGTAGGGCACGGAGGAGCCTTACGTAATTGGGACTGCTCCACTCGAAGAGTTTAGCGGCATAGTCTATGGAAAGGTGGTTGTCGAAGACAGGGTAGCCGGTGAGCTCGGCAAGGGCCCTGCCGACGGTCAGTTTGCCCACTGCGGCGGGGCCATACAAAAAGAGCAGCTTCATGGGGTTTCCTCCATATAGGCTACGATGGCCTGGGCGGCCTGGGCAGGGCTTAGCGCATCGGTGTCTATTTGCAGGCTATCGGCAAAAGGTACCGCTGCAAAGAGATCGTATTCTTGTAGAAGACGCTCCAAAACCTGTACATTCTTGAGCTTTTTGAACTGGCGGCGCGATTCTTCCTCGACGCGCTCGAGCAGCGTCTCGGGTTTGCAGCGCAACTGCACAAACACGCACTGCCCGCCGCGGGCCTCGACAAAGGCCTGGATCTCCTGTACATAGGCATCGTCTTTCTGCGCGGCGTAAACAAAGGTTGAGATGAGGGAGATGTCTTCTCGTAGGGCTAGTTCTAAGCTTTGAAAGCGTATCTTGCTGACCAGCTCGCCAAATTGAGGGGTTCCCCAAGCGAACACCGCTTCGGCAAGGTCGTTGAGGAGGTGGTTGTGCAGCACCTTGTAGCCGGTAAGGCTGGCCAGGGCCAGGGCTACGGTGAGTTTGCCTACGGCAGGCGGGCCATAGAGAAAGACCAGTTTCATGGCGGCAGCATATCGCAGTGCGGCCACCTCCTGACCCTATCGTGCGGTTTCTTCGACAGGAGCATCTATACCAGACAGTCCGGTCGCGATGGATAAGAGGTAGGCCCACCTCTAACGCAGGGCTCTAGAGGCCAAAAAGACGCCCAGTAGACATACCCCCAGCGCAACCTCGAGGCCCCACAGGGGGCTTTGCCCGATGAAAGGTGGATACACCAGACCCGCTACCGTACCGCCCAGATAAAAAGCCGCAATATAGGTTCCACTCACCCCACTGCCGCCCCGCCCCGAAACCCCACCGGTAACGGCTTGGGCGGTAAAGATGCCGGCCATCATGGCCACAAAACCCACCAAGATGAAGAACGGTTGGTTGGGAATTTGAATCAACAACCCCAGCACCACCACCCCAAAAGCCAGCCGGAAAGCCCCTACTTCGCCCCATTTTTTGACCAGCATACCTGCTAAAGCGCTGCCGGGAATGCCGGCCAGATAGGCGAAGAAGATGCCCCCAATCTGCCCCTGCGTCAAACCCAGGGCTTCCAGGCGATAGGGCAACAGGTTGGCCACGAAAAAATTGATAAACAAGAGGGCGAAGCCCAGCGCATACAGGGGCCAGGCCGAGAGGGTGTAGCGCGGGGCCGGTAGGGTCAGGTGTTCCTTCTCCCGCAAGACGAAAAGGGCGATGGCTGCCACCGGAAAGGCCAGCAGGACGATTGCCCAGCGTTCGCCAAACCACTCGGCAAAAAGCCCCCCCAGCCCCCGTCCCAGGCCTCCCCCCAGCACGTTACCTGCCACCCAAAACCCCGCCATCTGCGCGTGTTTACTGGGGTATAGCCTGGGTAGCAGGGCCAGCGAAAGCCCCGGAACCGCTGCCGCAAAGGCCCCTTGCAGTGTGCGGCAGAGCGTCCAGATTTCCAGACTGGGCGCAAGCCCAGCCAGTATCCCAAACAAACCCACGCCCAGAAGCCCACCGCCGATGACGGTTCCCACCGGCAGGCGGATGCGCGGCACCAGCGGCGAGAGCAGCACCAGTACCAGAAAGGGCAGACTGATGCCCAAGTGAGTGCTGCCGGGGGCGGTTCCAAAGAGGCGCTCCAACCCAGGTAGCATAGGCACCACCGAATATAGTGCCACGTAAATCAAAACACCCGATGGAATCAAGGCCCAGGCCACATGAGAAGCATATCGTGATTTGCCCTGCGCATTTCGACCGCAAGATTTGCATAGCGTTCCAAGATAAATACGGCTACGCTTTAGGCATGAGCACCAACAGCCTTTATCACACCGAAGCAGAACGCTGGAAAGCTTGGCAAGAGCGTGACCCTGCTGCAATCGGTACTTTTTTCGTTGCGATCAAAAGCACCGGCATCTACTGCCGGGTAGGTTGCCCTGCGCGCGGGCCCAAGCGGGAGAATGTGCGTTTTTTTGATACGGCACAAGCGGCCGAGTCTGCGGGCTATCGGGCTTGTTTGCGCTGTAAACCCAAGGAAATCCCTCACCACGTCGCCGTCGTACAACGGGTCAAAGCCCTGCTGGAACAAGGCGAAAAAGCCCCTACCCTTGAGGAACTGGGCAAGGCGGTGGATTTGAGCCCTTTTCACCTGCAACGCCTTTTTAAGCAAGAGACCGGTCTTTCGCCCAAGCAGTATGCCGATGCTTTGCGCCTGGGCAGATTCAAGGAGCAGGTACGCACGAAAGGCAGCGTGACCGAGGCTCTTTACGAGGCCGGATATGGCTCTTCCAGTAGCCTTTACCGCCAGTCCAACGCCAGGTTGGGCATGAGTCCCAGGGTTTACCGCCGCGGCGGCAGGGGGATGAAAATCCGCTATGCCTTTGCCGATAGCCCGGTGGGGAAGCTGATCCTGGGTGTAACCGAAAAGGGCATCTGCTCGCTCCTGGTCGGGGATGACGAAGCCGCATTGGAGGCCACACTGCGCGAGGAGTTCGCCGAAGCCGAGTTTGAGCCAGGAACCCTCGCTGAGTATGTAGAGCCCGTACTGGATTATCTGACCCGGCAAACCTCGCTCGAGGCCCCCCTCGACTTGCGCGGCACCGCCTTTCAGCTCAAAGTCTGGCAAGCCCTGCGCCAAATTCCTGCCGGTCAAACCCGCACCTATGGTGAACTGGCCCGCATCATCGGCGACCCCAAAGCGGTGCGGGCGGTTGCTGCGGCTTGTGGGGCCAACCCCATCTCACTCATCGTTCCCTGTCACCGGGTGGTGGGTCGGGATGGCAAACTGACCGGCTACCGCTGGGGCGTAGAGCGCAAGAAAAAACTATTGGAACAGGAAAAAATACAGTATTTAGCTATGCCCGGATGACCCCTGTTCATGTAACGCCGTCCTGGGGGGGTTACGCCTATTTTAGCCAGACCATCTCTTGCAGCTTACCTAGACTAGACCCATGTTGCGCCCGTCCGAGCAACTCTGGCCCTGGCTGCGCCGTCTGTATTGGAACACGGCCCTGTTCGTGGGGATATCCCTGGCCCTTCCCCAGCTCTGGATAGGTGCATGGGCCGCCCAGGTAGTGGCTGTGTCTTATCTAATGGCCAGTTTGGTGGCATTTCCGCTATCCCGCCTCTACCCTAAGACCGCCCTGGTTGCGCATTTGCTGGCCGCACTGGGCATCTTGATCTGGGCCAGCCATCAGCCCTGGGGGGCTATTGTGCCGGGGTGGGATCGGGAAATGGTGCTCTATGTCGGCGCCAGCCTGGCCACGCTGGGCCTGACGGTTTTGGGCATGTTTGGGGGGCTGTGGGTGATGATGGCCGCGTTGGTGCTGATGGCGGTAGGGATGCCGCACCCCCAGTCGGCGCTGTACTGGATGGTGTGGCCCGGTTGGTTGATGGGGGGTTTGGTTGGGCTGGCACTTTTCAAAGGGGTTCACCGGCTCGAGGCCGCCCAGCAAGAACTGGCCAAAGTGGCGCTGCGGGATCGCCAGACCGGCCTCTCGACCCACCTGGCCCTCGAGGCCGACTACGAGCGCTACCAGGCCCTGGCCAGCCGGAGCGACCAGCCGCTATTGTTGTCTTACTGGGTTTTGCGAACATCCCCACGTAGCCAGGCCCACCAAGCCCAGCTTTTGCAGAACCTGGCCCAGGTTATGCGCGAAGCGATCCGGCAGGGCGATGGAATGTACCGCCTGGAGGAAAGCCAGTTCTGTGGGTTGCACATCGGGTTGGTCAGTGGCGACGAACTCGCCGAGCGACTGAGCCGGCGTTTTACCCAGGCGCAGTTGGTCTGGGTGGTGTGCAACGGCCTGACGCTGGAGGAGGCCCTGGCCCAAACCCAGCGGCTCTTGTACCAGGCCCCTTCATCCGAACACGCCCTGTCTACCGTACCCAAAGCGTAATCGGGTGGTCGCTGCCAGGTCTGGTTTGGCAGTAACCTGAGTGGGATGCAGGTCTTGAAGGTTGCCCTGCCCCTGCCGGTTGAGCCGATGTCGTATCTGCCCCCCCATGCCCAAAAGCAAGGGGACGCGCTGGGCTACCGGGTGGTGGTGCCCTGGCGGGGCGAGTTGCGGGTGGGGCTGGTGGTGGGCAGCGAAGAGGGCCCGCACAAGAGCTTCGCCCTGCGGGAAGCCGTTGCCTACCTGGATGCCAGACCGTGGCTGCGCCCGGCCGAGGTTGAATTTCTGGCCACGGCGGCCCGCGATAGCTTTTGTGCCGTAGGCACCCTGTTGGACGATCTAATACCCTTCCTCGAGCCCCCCCTGCTGCACCGCGTGCGACTGCTGCCGGAAGCCGATCCGGCGGTGCTGCCCAAGGGCCTGGAGGCCCTGGCCGAAGATTGGCAGGATGCCAAGGGCTTTGATCCTAAGCTGCTGGATTTTCTGCGCGAGGCGGGGATTTTGCAGGAAGAAGTGAAGGAGCAGCGAAGCGTGCGCGAGGCTCTGGTGGTGTTGCGGGAGCCATCGGAGAAGCTGAGCGAGAAAGCCAGGGCGGCCTGGTACGCCCTGGGCGACCTGCGCCAGGTGGAAAGTATGGCGGCGCTGGCGCGGGCCGCCGGAGTAGGGGTGGGGGTGGTGAAGGGGCTGGTGGATAAGGGCTACATCGGCTTCGTAGAGATAGATGCGGTGCCCGAAACAGCGGTAACGCGCAAGCTCGAGCCCCTGGAACTGCCCACCCTCCCCGCACGGCTCGAGGGCGGGAGGCTCTTGGATCGCATTCGGGCCCTGGCTACACTGGCACAAAAAGAATCGGTGCTGGTACTCTTTCCCGAGGTCTCGCTGCTCAAAAGGTTCCAGCCCTTTTTTCCCCAAGCCCTGGTTTTTCATGGCGAGATGAAGGCGGAGGAGCGTCGCAAGGTCTGGGAAGGGGTAGGGGAGCGGGCGCAGGACAGCATCTCGGTGCTCTGTACCTACCAGGGCTTGCTGTTGCCGGTGGAGGTAAAGCGCCTGGTGGTGGTGGAGGAGGCCTCGGAAGCCTACAAACTGCCGGCGGGCTCGAGAGCCTTTGTGCCCCGCCTGGCCCGGCTTAGGGCCCGGCAGTTGGGCCTCCCGCTCTCCTACTGGTCGGGGGTCAACAGCGCCGAGGTGTGGGCCGAGACGGCGCTGGATCTGCCCACCCCCACCCCCCGTCTGCACCTGCTGGATATGCGGCAAGAACGGGGCTGGCCCCTGAGCGGCGCGGCCCTGGCGCTCTTGCAACAGACCCTGGAGAAAAACCGTCAGGCCATCGTGCTGTCGGCCCGGCGGGGCTACAGTGCGGTGTTGCGTTGCAAGCGGTGCGATTGGAAGGCCATGTGTCCCAACTGCGCCCTGCCCCTGCGCTACCACAAAAGCGGGCGGTTCGGCCTGATGCAGTGCCACCAGTGCGGTCACGAACAGAAAGCCCCCGACCTGTGCCCAAACTGCCAGTCGGATGTGTTCGACCCCAGGGGGCCTGGGGTGGAGTGGCTTCTGGAGGCCCTGGCCCAGCACCTCCCGACACTACCGCGCTACCGCTACACCGCCGACGCCAAAGACGACCTGCGGCCACTGCTCTCGGGCGAACCCGGCGTACTGGTGGGCACCACCGCCATTTTGCGGGGGCCAGTCTTGCCCGAGCTGGCCCTGGTGCTCCTGCCCTATGCCGATGGGTTCATACTGGAGTCGGATTTCCGGGCTGCCGAGCGCTACCACCGGCTGCTGTGGCAGTTGGCCGATCTGCACCCGCGCCGCCGTCCCTTGCTGGTGTTGCAAACCTTTGAGCCGGGCCATGCGGCGCACCGGGCGTTACAGGCCGCTGACCCCCAGGGTTTTATGGAGTTTGAGCTGGCCCTGCGCCACACCCTGGGCTACCCACCGGCCACCCGGATGGTCAAGCTCGAGGTCTCCCACCCCAAGGAACCCGTGGCCCGCGACGCCATCTACCAGCTTGCCGAAGCCCTCAAACCCAAGGCCCAGTCCGGCGAACTGCTGGGCCCGGCGCCCGCGCCGGTGGCCCGCCTGCGGGGCCAGTATGTGTTTCACCTGTTGCTCAAAAGTTCAGAGCCGCGTTTGCAAGCCCTGATGGAAAACCTGCCGCCGGTGCGCGGCGCCCGGCTGCGCCTCGACCCCGACCCGCAGAGCTTCGTGGGGCTCTTGGAGGACTAAAGTGTTATAGCCCTTTTCCTTTTGGGAGGGGGGTCGGGGTGAGCAAGCGGCCACCCATCCTTTGAGGCACTCCCTTCTCCTGGCCGCTTTTCTAACCGGAGTAGGATTGACGCATGGGTTTTACCATCCGCCCCTACCAGCCAGCCGATCTACCCGAACTTTACCGCATCTGTCTGCTCACCGGCGACAGCGGGGCCGATGCCAGCGGCCTGTACCGAGACCCCGAGCTGTTGGGCCATTTCTATGCGGCACCCTACGCGATTCGAGAGCCAGACCTGACCTTCGTCCTGACCGATGTGCAAGGGGTGTGCGGCTATGTGCTGGGCTGCCGCGACTCGTACGATTTCGCGGCCTGGATGGAAAACGAATGGCTGCCCCCGCTACGGCAAAAGTACCCCCTGCCGCCGGAGGGCGACACCTCGAGGGATGCAGCCATGATCCGTCTGATTCACAAGGGCTATATTCCCTCACGCTGGGCCCGTGCCTACCCGGCTCACCTACACATAGACCTTCTACCCAGAGCACAGGGCCAGGGGCTGGGTCGCAAGCTGATGAATACCTTTCTGGAGCGCTTGTGCGAATTCAAAGTTCGGGGCGTGCACCTGGGGGTGGGTCGGCGCAATGTGGGCGCAGTGGCCTTTTATCGGCGCGTTGGCTTCGAGCTTCTGGAGGAATTTCCCTGGGGCTTCGAGTACGGCCTGAAGCTGGAGGGCTAGCGGTTCTGACGGAGTTCGTACAGCACCCGGTTCTTCACTGCATCGGCCATCAGGGCCACGCCCGAATTTAACACCACCAGCCCAAAGGTTCCCAGCCAGAACCAGGGCTCACCCTGCGATTTGAGGTAACTGGCGTGATCGGTCAGGGAGATACCTGCTCCAATCAGGGTCAGGCCCAGGGGGGCAAAGAGTTGCCATTTACGAAAAGGGGTCATGGGAAAATTCTAGGGGTGGGTCGAGTTTCGCCCCTACCCGCAAAATTACAATCTCATACGCATCCCGGCAGTATCGTTCACTTTTTTGAACCTTCATCTTTGATTACATCTAAAGGTGAGGGGTTCAAGTGGAACCGGTATCAGGAGGTGGACAACAAATCGGACTCCCACGCCAGCTCGATGCCCTGCGCTCGCAGGGTGCGATCCAGGCTGTTGTCGTGCTGGCCCAGTCGGTTGATCAGGTCGTGCAGGGTCTGGGTGGCCAGGAAGGCCTCGTCCAGCCGGATCAGGCCCGCGTTCACCGCCTCGAATAGCTCGTGGGTATCCATCAGGGTGAGGGTTCCGTTGTAAGCAATGCCCAGATCGAGATACAAATCCTTGACCCTAAGAATAGGCCCCTCGCGCTCGACCTGCACGATGTCTATATAAAACTCGAATGGGTAAACGTCGTCGTGGGTGGTGTACTGGCAAATTTGTAGATGTTGTGCGGGAAGAATATGGGCTTTCCAGTAGCGAAAGGTTGGATGCCCCACAAACGCACGCTCGACATAGACCCCGTGGCTGTGCTCGTGATACAGCGCAACCGGAAAGGTACCGACTTTGACCGTGTGGGTCTTGGCGACAAGGTTGTGGGTCTCTACCTTGAGGTGCATACATTAGTCTAGCGTCAAAATGTAAGAAAAATTACCCCAAAGCCCACCTTCCCGGATTGCGCACCCGCCGGCGAGGCCAGACAATGTTGTAATACGCATTTCGGCAGTATCGTTCACTTCGGCAAGCCTAAACGATACTGCCGAAATGCTTTTCTACTCCCTTCGGTCGGCTTGAATCCTTCACCTCTGACTGCGGCGGGCGGTGAAGGATTCAAGCGGAAACGGTATAAAAACTTGGCTGATGCTACATCACATAGGTCAGCCAGGCGTCGTACTTGGGGTTTCTCCCCTGCACCACATCCATGTAGGCTGCCCGGAGTTTCATGGTGTGTTCGCCGGCCTTGCCGGTGCCGATAGCCCGGTGGTCGAGGTAAGAGATGGGCGTGACCTCGGCGGCGGTACCGACCATGAACATCTCGTCGGCCATGTAGAGCTGGTCGCGGGTAGCCCGCACCTCGCGCACTTCATAGCCCAGGTCGCGGGCGATGGTGATGACCGAGTCGCGGGTAATGCCCATCAGGTTGACCGAGTGCTCGATTACATAAAGGGTATTCCCCTTGATGAAAAAGATATTTTCTCCCGACCCCTCGGCCACAAAACCTTCCTTGTCCAACAACAGGGCTTCATCGGCCCCGGCTTGCTGGGCCTCCACACGGGCCAGGGCGCTGTTGACGTAGTTACCCCCCACCTTGGCTTTGCCCGGCATAACGTTGGCGGGGAAGCGAGCCCAGGACGAGGTAATCAGCCGGGCCCCCTTGCGCACGGCCTCGTCGCCCAGATAGGTGCCCCACTCCCAGGCGGCCACCATCACCTCGGCGGGGTTGTTGGGCAGCGGATTGACGCCCAGGGTATGGGCGCCCATCCAGGCCAGCGGGCGGATGTAGCAGCTTTTGTAGCCGTTTTCGCGGATGACCTGCAGAATGGCCTGGTTGATCTGCTCCGGGGTGAAAGGCATCTCGAACATCATCACCTTGGCGCTGTGGAAGAAACGCTCGGTGTGTTCTTGTAGACGGAAGATGGCGGGGCCTTTGGGAGTCTCATAGGCCCGGATACCCTCGAAGATGCTGGTGCCATAGTGTAGGGCGTGGGTCAGTACCGATACCTTGGCTTCTTCCTGGGGCACCATCTGCCCGTTAAACCAGATCAGTCCAGTCTTCATTTTGCTGTCGCCGCCTATGCTTTTGGGTTTGATTTCGGTTGCCATGGTTTCCTCCAGCGGGGAATGCTGATAGCGGCCTCGCGAAGCTGCTGCTCAGAGCAGAGCCGAGGTGCATCTTTGTAAAGCCTAGTTTACTCCCTTTGGTGGGGGTGAACAGCCTCCCAAACGGGGACTTTTCACCCAAACTCGATACAAGGGCTTGCTGAGGTCGGTTGCTCGAGGTTTAGCCAACGCAGTACGGGACAGCTTATACCCTGGATGGGCTATGCTGCGGGTGAGCCATCGTCCTCCCTGGGTTCGCCCGGATGCTCCCTGGTGTGCAAGCCGGGACGTACTGCTGACCCTTCAATCATATTTCTTTGAGGAGGGCGCCCAGTGTACCCGGTAACAGATGTCGGTAGGCCCGAACCTCTTTTTCACCGGTGCGAAGCTGCAAGTAGCGCTTTGCGGTGTCCTGGAGGATGGCCATCAGTTCGGGCTGCTGAATAACATGGGGTAGAAGGTCGCGTAGCTGGGCCTCGAGCTTGCTTTGTGCGAGGTAGCGGGCAGCACTCAAAGCATGGCCCTCGAGGCGCGTCTTTAGGGGAAAACGGGTCAACCGCAGGGCCTCGCGCTGCACAGCAGCCTCGCCGAGCAGCTTCTGGCAGGGTTTGCAGGGGCTTTCCGGGCTGGGGGTGCCGCAGATGATGCAGGGCGGGTGGGGGCTCTCTTTTTGCTTCTGCACAACCGCCTTCCCGGCCCGTAGGATCACACCCTGGAGCTCCTGGGGGGAGCGCTCAGCCAGTTGGCGCAGCTCGGCTTCTTCCTCGGGGCTAAGTTTGGGTATAGCAGCGGGTTGGCTTTTAGGCTTGGCTTTTTTCTCCGCTCCTACCAAGAAACGCAACTCCCGCACCATGCCGGGCAGCTTTTTCTGGTAGCGCTGGATGAACTCCTCCCGCAGATAGGTTAGCTGATGACCTACCACCGAATCGGCTACCCGCACAAACAAAATCCCGTCCTCGAGGCGCTCGGCCTCGGTTAGCTCACTCAGGGCCGGCCCTGCAATTTCGGGCCATAGCATCAGGGCTTTGCCCCGCTGAACCCCGGCGTCGAGCCCCTTTTGCCGCAGGATTTTAGCAACAATGTCGGCGGTGTGCTTGGCCTTGGACATCACCTCAGGTTATGCAATAAAACCCCGATCGGCCAGAGCAAGCACACACTCGAGCCAAGCAACACCGAAAGCTCCCGCAGCGCGAACGCCCATTCTTCCGGGTTGTTGAGGCCAGGCAAAAGGAGGCCCCTCGGGTATGGTGGAGGCTGTGGATTTGAGTGCTGCGGGGTGGGCGGTGGCCCTATTGGCTGCCTGGCTGGTGGGTGCTTCCAAAACCGGACTGTCGGGAGCGGTGACGCTGGCCGTGGTGCTGTTTGCCAGTATCATCCCGGCCCGCGAGGCCACCGGGGCTTTACTGCCGGTGTTGATCTGCGCCGACTTCATCGCGGTGGGGATGCTGCGCAAGAACGTGCGTTGGCCCCAGCTCCTGCAAATTTTCCCCTGGACGGCGGTGGGGGTGGTGGGCGGGGCCATCCTGCTGGCTTTTATCAACGACCTTCAGGTACAGCGCATTGTGGGCGGCATCATCGTGGGGATGATGGTCTACCAGCTCTACCGCAAGGCCCTGGGGCTTAGCAGTGTGGCCATCTCCGAACACCCGGCTTTTGCGCCCAGCATGGGCATGGCGGCGGGATTCACCACCATGGTGGCCAACGCAGCGGGGCCCTTTGTGCTGATTTATATGCTGGCGATGCGGATGGGCAAGCTCGAGGTGGTGGGCACCATCGCCTGGTACTTTCTGGTGGTCAACCTGTTCAAAGTTCCCTTCGCGGTGGGGCTGGGTCTGATAACCCTCGAGTCCCTTTCGTTCAACCTCTGGCTGGTTCCGGCGGTGGTACTGGGGGCAATCGCGGGTCGCTGGTTGCTGGGCTACATCCACCAGAATTCCTTCGAATGGATGGCCCTTACGCTGGCCTTGTTGGGCGGGCTGCGTTTGTTGCTGGCGTAGATGCGGTTTGTGGGAACTGCTCTGAGCTAATACCAAGTCTGTCTATAAACGACCCAAATGTTGACGAAAAAGACCCCTGGACGGGCCTTATCGCGCACCTCACAGACGTTGCCGCCCGGCGAAAACGAGCAACAAGCAGACGTGCCTCACCGAGGCGAGACGCTTTCTTCGCCGCAAAGTAGGTGGCACGCTTGGGCTTGAGGTTCCAGGTGGCAACGGTCTGGTCTGGGACAGAGGATTCTTGACCCTGGAGGGCTCCATCTTTGTGAAGTGCGCCCTGAGCAGGGTCGCTTGCGCAATCCCGGTGATACCGGTGCCGCTCGAACCCTTCACCTTTGGGTCTAATCAAAGGTGAGGGGTTCAAGCCGACCGAAGGGAGTAGGAATGCGTATGAAAGCCCTTTGGTTCACGCTATGGCAGGCTCACGATGGCGCACGTGGCACTTGTTGGGTTTATGTTGGTGCGAAGGGGTAAGTGCGTTGGGGGAATTTAACGCTTGCGCTTCTTTTTAGGTTTATTCGATGGTGCAAGGGTTTGTGTGGATTTCTTGTGAGATTTTGTTTCGACCTTTGTGGGAGATTTGGCCCACTCCCGCCGCAGCCAGAACAAACCCCATACCGAAGCGGCCCCCAGTCCCAGCGAAATGGCAAAAGCGGGCACGGCCACGCGAAGCCACGCTGGATGTACCCGCTCACCCGAAGGCAGGGTGACGGGCTCGCTCGAGCCCACCAGCAACGGGGCGTGGGGAAGCAAGCGCAGTAGGGTGAAGCCCGCCAGCAGGGCTACCATCAGGGCCAGAATTGCCAGTGAGAGCAGCAGTGCCCAGGCCAGGCTGCGCCGCGCTTCGCTGATGGGGTCTGGACTCGGCATACCTTCAGCTCCAAACCCCTGCTTCTATCTCCACCACGGCCCCGCCGCCAGGGGTTTCCAACCCAGCCAGTATGGCCTGGGGCAGGCTTTGGGCATAGGCTAGCAAGGCTTCGCGCCGGCGGGTATCGAGTTCGCTGTTCCACTCGTCTACCAGGAGCAGCGGGGCCTCCTCGTAGTGCTGCCAGAGCAGGCGGTGCTCGGCCAGGCGCAAGGCCAGCGCGATGCTGCGGCACTCGCCCCGGCTGCCGAACTTGGCCGCCTCGCGCCCGGAAAGCAGAATGTTCAGATCGTCGCGGTGGGGGCCCACGCTGGTTGCGCCGCGCTGGAGGTCGTCTTGCAGGTTGTCCTCCAGCGCTGCCAGGAAGCGCTCAGGGTCTACGCTCTCGGAGAGCTCGAGGCCCAGCTCACCCGGCGCAAGCTCGCGGTAGGCCTCGCGGGCCAGGGGGGTCAGCTTGGACAGCATCCGGCGGCGCAGGCTCAGGATCTCGCTGCCGTACTTGACCAACTCGTGGTTCCAGACGCCAATCGAGGCCTGGATGGAGCCCGATTTGCCCTCGCCGTTGGGCACCCCGCGCATAGCGTGCGGACGAAGGCTGCTTTTTAGGAGGGCGTTGCGCTGCTGCAAGGCCCGGTTGTACTGGTTCAGCATCGAGCGGTAGCGGGCCGAGAAGCGTGAAAGCAGCACATCCAGAAAGCGGCGGCGCTCCTCCGGCGGCCCCAGTACCAATTCCAGATCGTCGGGGCCTAGGAGCACCGCACCGGGGAGTTGGACGAGTTCGCGCAGCGAGGCCGGGGACTCGTTGAGCTTGTGTTCGCGGCCTTCGCGGCTCAGCCTGACCTCCAGGCGGCTGTTGCCAAACTGGGTTTCGATCTCGGCGTGTACCCAGGCCTCGCTCTCGCCAAAGGCGATGCGCTCGGTCAGGCCGTTGCGCAGTTCGCCACCCAAGGCCAGTTCGATGGCCTCGAGCAGGTTGGTCTTGCCCTGGGCATTTCCGCCCACGATGGTGGTCAGACCCGCCGGGGGAACGAAGAGCGGGGTGGAGAGGTTCCGAAAGTTTTTTTGTCGCAACCGCAACAGACGCACTGGCTATAGGCTATATGCCCAGCGCCCGAGGCTCAAGGCCTCGAGGCTCATTTTCAGGCCGCGATTCGATATGTCCCCACCAATGGAATCGGCCATGCGTACCTTAAGATGGCCCCATGGTACCGGTTCCGCTTGAGCCCTTCGCCTTTGGATGGAATCAAAGGTGAGGGGTTCAAGCCGACCGAAGGGAGTAGGAGTGCGTATGACAGGATGTTCGTGGCAGGCAAGCAGAGCCTTCTCGCTACGGGCTTTGGCCAGCATGAGGCAGGAAGAGTGGAAATTCACTTGGCAATCTACCCGGCTTGGCTGGCTTTGGGTGCACCGTTTGGGAGCTGGTGGTGAGCCCTGAGCTGGCCGCGGTTGCGTTTGCCCTGCTCTCGGCGGCTTCCTGGGGGGCCGGCGATTTTAGCGGTGGGGTGGCCTCGCGCAGGCTCAACCCCTACCTGATTGCCTTGCTGGTGCACGCCACAGGGTTGCTGCTTTTTACGCTGCTGGCCTTGCTGCGCGCGGAAGCGTTTCAACCCCAGGACATCCCCTGGAGCATGGCTGCCGGGTTGGCCGGATGTGTGGGCTTGGTGTTTTTGTACCGGGCCTTCCAGGCCGGGCAGATGGGTCTGGCGGCCCCCATCGCGGGGGTGGTGGGGGCCGTGCTGGCGGCTTTGGCAGGGCTTTTCCTCGAGGGTCTGCCGGCACCTTTGCAACTGCTGGGTTTTGCCGTGGGCTTGCTGGGGGTCTGGCTGGCGGCCCGTCCCGAAGGCGCTGCTGGCCCTTCGCAGGGCCTAATCTACGCTTTTCTAGCGGGACTGGGTTTTGGCGGCTACTTTGCCCTCATTCACCAGGTAGAGGGTTTGTTCTGGCCCTCGGCCCTGGCCAAGCTGGTGGCCACCCTTCTCATGCTGCTCCTGGTCGGGTGGATGGGGCTGTTGCGCCGGGAGACCGGGCTTTCCGCTACCCTGGGATTGGTGGGCCTGGCGGGACTATTGGACGCCGGGGGCAACGTGCTTTTTCTGGTGGCCGCCCAGGCGGGCCGGCTGGATGTGGCCGCGGTAATTTCCTCGCTGTATCCGGCCTTTACAGCCCTCCTGGCCTGGGGCTTGTTGCGCGAACGCTTGAGCCGGGGCCAGACGCTGGGGGTGCTGCTTTCGCTGGTGGCCATTACCCTGATTGCCTCGGGTTGATGGGCGCTTGCCAACCCTTCGGGGCTTTAGCTTTCGCAGGCAGGCCGGTAGGCTGTAGGCATGCAACTTGTCACGGTGTTTGGTTCTTCAAGGGCGCAGCCGGGTACACCTGCTTTTGCCGAGGCCCAGGCCTGGGGGCGGGCCATTGCCCTGGCCGGGTTCGGCGTGGCCACCGGCGGCTACAACGGGGCCATGGAGGCCGTCTCGCAGGGGGCCAAGGAAGCCGGGGGGCTGGTGGTGGGCATCACCGCACCCAGCCTGTTTCCCCAGCGCAATGGGCCCAACCTGCACGTGGATCTGGAGCTGCCCTCCTCCTCGCTGCTCACCCGCATCGAGCGGCTGATTGACGTGAGCGTAGCCTGCCTAGCCCTGCCCGGTGGCGTAGGCACCCTGGCCGAGATTCTGGCGGCCTGGAACCTCAACCACATCGCGCAGCTACACGGCAAGCCCCTAAAGCCGCTGGCGGTGCACGTGGGCTGGCTCGAGGTCATCCGCCCCAGCCTCGAGGTCACCCCCGACAACCTCAAGCTGCTCACCCCCATTGACTCGCTGCGAAGCCTGCAAAGGTTTTTGCAGGGGCTCTCTAGCGCTCCAGCACCCGGAAGGTAAAGCTCACCTCGAGGCGGATGGTCTCGTCCACACTGAGCACCGACAATACCCGCGGCTGGGTCAGGCCAAAGTCGCGGAAGGTGAAGCGGGTGCGGGCTTGCAATACCGCGGTATCGCCCCGCAACTCCACCTCGCCCTCCCAGGTCACGCTCCGGGTCACGTCGCGAATCTTCAGGTCGCCCACAATCTGCACCGGGGCCTTGCCGCTCGCGGGCAGCGGGAAGCTCAGGCCGCGCACCTCTTTTGGCAGGAACTCGGCCAGGGGGTACTGGGCGGTGTTGAGGGTGTTGCGGCGGAGGTAGTTGTCGCGCCGGGTCTGGTCGCTGGTGAGAGCCGAAAGATCCATCGTAAAACGGGAGCCCTCGAGGGCCCGCCCATTGCGGTCGAGCCGCACCACCCCCTGCACCTGCTTGCTAACCCCCACCGCGTCGCTGGGAAAGTTGACACCAGCAAGCTGCTCGCGCACCCGGTAGCGGGCCTCGCTCTGGGCCGGGACGAGCTCGAGCCGGCTCTGGGCCAGGGCAATCCCAAAAAGTAGTAGCAGTGCAACCAACCTCCCCATGGTTCCTCCCCTATCTCCTGGACAGCAAGGCGATCAGGTTTTTGAGGTTATCGGCCGCACGGGGCTGCTCTTTGAAGGGATTGTAGGGCTTGCCCAGGGTCACGGCCTGGAAGAACCCCCCTGGGCCCCCCTGCCGCGGCTGACCCTGGAAGTTGCCCTGACCGGCCTGGGGGTTCTGCCCGGCGGTTTCGCGCCGCTGGCGGGCCTCCTCCCGCTGCTTGAGGATGGTCTGGTCAATCCACTTGAGCTGGGCCGGGGTGAGGATGTTGTCCTCGATGTTGCTTAGTATCTTGCTGGCCTCGGCGGGCTTGAGGTCGGTGCGGGTTTGCAGGTCGCGCAGAATGGGCAGCAGCTTCTGGGCCTGGGTCTTGGTAAAAGCCAGGCCCCGCTGCTTGTCCAGTTCATCCAAAAGCCCAACGGTAGCCACCAGATCCAGCACCGGACGGTAGGCCTCGAACCGCTGCCGCATCTCGGGGCTAAGGTTGGGTGGCCCACCCTGCGCCAGCGCTAAACCCAAAGCCAGTATGGCCAATAAGCCCATCAGTCTCTTCATGTGTGCCTCCCGTTTGGGTAGTTTGCAACCGCTTTGTGTAGAAGCGATAAAGATTGGCTTAGCCGGATGCTACTCGTACCGAAGCGACTCCACCGGGTCGAGCCGGGCCGCCCTCGAGGCCGGGTAAAAGCCGAAGAACACCCCCACCGCCACCGAGAAGACAAAGGCCAGCACCATGCTGAAGGGGTCGAAGACCGGGGTCACCCGCAGCAACTGCCCCACGCTGCCGGCCATGGCCAGACCCAAAAAGATACCCAGGATGCCGCCCCCCACCGAGAGCACCACCGACTCCACCAAAAACTGGGTCAGGATGTCGCGGGGCTTGGCCCCCAGGGCCTTGCGGATGCCAATCTCACGGGTGCGCTCGGTCACCGAGACCAGCATGATGTTCATAATGCCGATGCCCCCCACCAGCAGGCTGATCCCGGCCACCCCGCCCAGGAAGAGGGTCATGGTCTGGGTTACCTGGTTGACCGAGGCCAGCGCGTCGGCCTGGTTCTGCACGCTGAAGTCGTACTCGCTGGGGTCGGTCACTTTGCGGCGCTGGGCCATAAAGTCGGTGAGTTCCTGCTGCAAGCGGCTGAGTGAGTCCTTGTCGGGGGCCTGCACGTAGATGGCATTTACCCTCGGCTCGCCGGTACTGCTGCGCGAGAGGCGCTGGAGGTAGGTCGAGAGCGGCACCATCACCTGGTAGTTAGGGCTGGCAAAGCCCGAGTCGCCCTTGTCGGGCAGCACCCCCACCACCGTAAAGGAGATGCCAGCGATGCGGATGCGCTGCCCCAGGGGATCCTGGCCGCCAAACAAATCCTGGGCGATGCCATACCCAATCACCGCCACCCGGCGGCGGCTTTGCAGGTCGGTCTCGCTGAAGAAGCTGCCAGAGGCCGGCTGGGCGTTGCGCACGCTGGCGTAGTCAGGCCAGGTGCCAATCACGGTGACGTTGAGGTTGTTGGCCCCCACCTTGACCTGCTGGTTGCTTTGCAAGGCCGGGGCCACACCGGCCAGACGATCCGCGAAGGCCGATTTCACCGCCTCAGCATCGGCCAGGGTGATGGTCTGGGGGCCGCCAAAGCGCACCAGGCCAAAGCCCCCGCCCCGCCCCCCGGTGTTGCTGCCGATGGTGAGCAGGTTGGTGCCCAGGCTTTGCAGGCTGCGGGTGATGTTGGCCGTGGAACCCTGCCCCACCATGGTCAGGGCCACCACCGCCGCCACCCCGATAATCACCCCCAAGGTGGTGAGCACCGAGCGCAAGGGGTTGCCTAGAATGGCCCGCCAGGCGATGCGGAAGACCTGCCAGGGGTTCATGCCGCCCACGTGCGAGCGTGCTTTTTGCGGAGCCGATCTCGCTACAGAAACACTCATGCCAAGCCTCCTACAGCCCGTTTACGGTGGAGGTTGGGGCCGTCGGACTCGATCTGCCCATCCCGGATGCGCACGATGCGCGCGGTGTACTCGGCGATATCGGCCTCGTGGGTCACGATAATCACGCTGGTGCCTTCATCGTTGAGCTCCTGGAACAGCCGCATCACCTCGGCGGCAGTTTTGGAGTCGAGGTTGCCGGTCGGCTCGTCGGCCAGCAGGATGGAGGGGCGCATGGTCAGGGCCCGGGCGATGGCCACCCGCTGCTTCTGACCGCCCGAAAGCTGGGAGGGCAGGTTCTTGAGCTTGTCGCCCAGGCCCACTTTTTGCAGCACCTCGAGGGCCCGCTCCCGCCGCTCTTGAGGGCTGTAACCGGCGTAGGTGAGGGGCACCTCCACGTTCTCCAGCACGCTCAGGCGCGGCAACAGGTGAAAAGCCTGGAAAACAAAGCCGATCTCCTGGTTGCGCACCTCGGCCCGCTCGTTTTCGCTCAGGGTGGTGACGTCCCGCCCAGCCAGGATATAGCGGCCCTCGGTGGGGCGGTCGAGCAGGCCGATGATCTGCATCAGGGTGGTTTTGCCCGAACCCGAAGGCCCCATCAGGGCCACCATCTCGCCCTGGCGAATCTCCAGCGAAACCCCCTTGAGGGCCTCAAACTCGAGCGCCCCGCTTTTGTACACCTTGCGCACCTGCTGGAGGGACACCACCGTCACCGCCCACCTCCGATGGGCAGGCGCAGGCCGCCCTGGTTGCTGGAGCTGCTGGAAGTGGACTGGACGCGGCTGGGCAGCACCACGGTCTGGCGCGGCTCGAGGCCCTCCAGCACCACCTGGTTCACCCCATCGTCGGGCCCCAGCACCACCCGCACGGTCTCCTTGCTGCCGTCGGGTTGCAGCACGTCCACGTAGGCCCGGTTGCGCACGGTCTGCACCGCCCGCTTGGGGATGGTCAGGGCGTTGGGAATTTCCTCAGCGATAATCTCGCCCTCGGCGGTCATACCGGGCCGCAGCTTGCGCTCGGGGTTGGCAATCCGCACCGTCACGTAAAACACCGCGATGTTCTGCTGAATGGTGGCGCTGGGTGAGATGGCCGTCACCACCCCCTCGAAGGTCTCGTTGCTGAAGGCATCGAGGGTGACTTCGACCTTCTGACCCACCTTGACCTTGGCGATCTCGCTTTCGTCAATCTGCGCTGGCAGGTTCACGCTGCTGTCGTCAATCAGGGTGAGCAGGGCGGTGCTGTTGCTGACCGTGGCCCCCACCCCGATGCTCCCCACCTGGGCGTTGACCTCCGAGACCACCCCGTCGAAGGGGGCGTAGATCTTGGTGCTGGCCAGGTTTTCCTCGGCGTTTTTGACCTCGAGGCGGGCCTGCTCCACGGCGATCTGGGCGTTCTTGAGGTCCTGCGCGTTGGCGTTGCTGCGGAGCGTGAGGGCCTGGCGTGCGGTGTTCAGGTTAACCCGGGCCATCTCCAGGCTGGCCTGGGCCTTGGCGTAGGCGTCGCGCGCGCCTTGCAGGCTCTGGGCGCTGGCCCCTCCCAGGTCGAAGAGCTTCTGGGTGGCCTCGAGGTTGGTGCGGGCGGCCTCGAGGTCGCGCCGGGCGCTGTCGTAGGCTACTTCGGCACTGGAAACGCTTTGTTGGGCTGAGGCCAGTGCGCTTTGCTGGTCGGCCCGGAGCTTGTCGAGGGTCGCCTGGGCCTTCTGCAGGGCCAGCCGGGCGTTCTCCAGGGCGCGGGCATACTCGGTGGGGTCGAGCTCCACGATGAGCTGGCCTTTTTGCACCCGGTCGCCCACAGTGGGCAGCTTGAGCACCGTGCCGTTTACGGCAGGCTTAACCGCCAGGGTCTGCACGGCCTCGAGGGTGCCTGGCCCCGAGACCGAGACCCGGAACACCCCCTGCTGCACGGTGGCGGTCTCGATCGTGGGCGCAGTGCTGGTGGGCTTGGGCCGCAGGAACCAGTAGGCCGCACCCCCCAGACCGGCCAACACCAAAACCACAGCCAGCCAGCGCCAGGGTATGCGGATGCGGGAACGGGCTTGTGTCATGTTCACCCCTCGAGTTTCTCCCAGGATATCCAATGTTCGGTGTATGCCATGCGAAGATTTGGTGAAGACGCACCTGGCCTGTCTGGGATATAAAAACTTCCTTTGCGGCTTTGGCTGAACGAAAGCAGTCGCTAGAGAAAACCTCAACAATGCGCTGCCCTGTAGCGCTCCTCAAGGCAGCGTTGGCAGGAAAGGCTGGTAGAGCGCTTACCCTTCTCGGGCATGACCTCCAGCTCGTCTTTCAGGTCTTCGCCGCCCGAAGCCGTCCGGGCCTCGAGCAGCCCAGCGAACCGCTGGGCCTCCTGGCGCACCTCTTCCAGCAGCAGTCGGTTGCGGGCTTGGATTCGCTCAAGGCCGTCTAACATCTCTGCGTCTCCTCGATTGGGGTTCCGAAGGGCTAAGAGGCTAGGGCGCACTGGCCACCCGCACCAGGCCGGTGAAGTCCTGGCCGGCGGCCACCGAGAAGGCCGCCAGGGCCCTCCAGTAGCTGCCGATGGCCTGCACCAAGGCGTACTCGGCGCTTCTAAGCGAGACTTGGTCGGTCTGGAGTTGCAAAGCCGAGATGGTGCCGGCCCGCAGGGCGGCCTGGCTCTGTTCCACCACTTTTTGGGCGTTGGCCAGATTGGCCTGGGCCAGAGCGATGCTTTTGTAGGCGCTCTGGGCGGCCTGGTAGGTGTTGGTGAGGCTGGTCTGGGCGTTTTGCTGGGCGGTTTGCAGGGTGCGCAGGTTGTTTTCCAGGCTGGTTTTGGCGGTGTTGAGTTGAACCGCCGGGGTGTAGTCGTTGTCGGCCAGCTTGACGTTGAGCTGGGAAAGCTCCACCGCCTGCTGGGCTTGCAGCACGCTGGGAAGGCGCTCGAACAGGCCGTTGCGCAGGGCCTCGAGGTTGGCTTGCAAGGTAGGCGGGGCGGGTGGGGCCGTCACCGTTGCGTTGCCCAGATCGCTCAAGCCCAGAAGCGTAGCGAGCTGAGCGGCCAGCACCGGTATCTGCGCCTGGGCGTTGGTGAGGGACTGCCTCGAGCTGTCCAGGGTGGTCTGGGCCCGGGCCACATCCAGCGCGGTGGCGTTGCCCGCGGCCTGACGGGCCCTGGCCACGTCCAGGTTGCGCTGGTTCAGGGCCACCTGGGCCTGGAACAAGGCCACGTTCTGCTGGGCTTCGTAGAGATTCGTATAGGTGTTTACCACGCTCTGCATTACCGAAAGCCGGGTGGCCTCGAGGTTGACCTGGGCCAGCTTGGCGTTCTGCTCGGCCTGGGTGAGGGCCAGAATCAGGGTGCTGGGATCGGCCTTGAGAGCGTTGAGCTGCAGGGTGGCGTTTTGCAGGGTGGCCTGGGCGCTTTGCAGCGAGGGGCCCTGGCTATAGGCCTGTGCAAGGGCCTGTACCAGGGTCAGGCTGTTCTGGGCCAGCCCAGCCGAAAAAACTAGCATCGGCAGCAGCCAAAAAAAGCGTTTTGCGAGGTGGGTCATCTATTTTCCTCCAAGTGCTATGGTGAAGTCGGCGCCCAAGGCGTTCTGCAGAGCCAGTGCGGCCAACTGGGCTTGGGCTAGGGCACTCTCGAGGTTGCGCTGGGCCTGAAGCTGGCTCACCTGGGCCGCTTGTACATCCACGCTGGTACCGGTGCCGGCCTGGAGCCGGGCCTGGGCGGTGCGCAGGCTCTGGTTGGCCGTATTCAAAGCGGCCCTGGCCGCAGCAACGGCGGCCTGGGCGGTCTGCAGGTTCTGATACTTCTGCCGCACATCCAGTTCGGCGGCCTTGCGCACGGTTTCCAGGGCCTGCCGGGCCGCCTGCAAAGCGGTCTGGGCGGTGCGGATGTTGCTATCGCTCACGGGGTCAAAGATGGGTACACTCAGCGACAGGCCCAGGCTGTAGCCCTGCAAAACCGTGCTGCTGGTGCTCTGGGTCACAGGCAGGGCCGCCGAGAGCGAGGCGGTGCCACTTTTGAAGTTCAGGCCCGCCGAGAGCGTGCTGCCGCTGTCGCTGTAGCCCACACTAATCGAGGCGTTGGGAATCAATCGGTTGCGCTCGGCACTGGCCAGATTCTCCTCGGCGTCGCGGAGCTGGGACAAAGCCCGCAGCACATCCGGGCGGCCTGCCAGAGCCCTTTGCAGCAGGGCTTCCAGGCCCTCGCCGGGCAGGCTGGGCTCCCCGGGGGGGGTGGTGGGGTTGCCGAGCTGCTGGGGGGCCAGGCCCAGGGTGCCGGCCAGGGTGAGCCGGGCCAGCTCGAGCGCCCCCTGGGCACTCACCAGGCTCGAGCGGGCCGCATCCAGGTTCTGCTGGGCGGTGAGCAGGTCGCTCAGGGTGGCGCTGCCGGCCTGGTTCTGGGCGGTCACAATCTGTAGCTGGCGCTCGCGCAGGGCCAGGGTGGCCTGGGCCAGGGCCAGGTCGCTCTGGGCCTGGCGTAAGTTGAAGTACTGGGTGTGCAGGGCGATGTACAGGTTATTGCGGGCCTCGCGCCGGGTCAGGGCGGCCCGCTCCAGGGCCCGCTCGGCGCTGCGCACGGCATCGGCGCTGCTCGACCAGGGCAGCACCCCCAGGCTGGCGGTGCCTGAGACGGTCAGGCCGCTACCGCTACCCTCGCGCAGGGTGTAGTCGGCCCCACCTGAGAGCTTGAGGCCCTGGGCGGCCAGGGCAGCCTCGAGTTGCCGCACCGCGCTCTCGTAGTTGAGGTCGGCGCTTTTCCAATCCAGGGTGCTGGGCAAAGCCTGAAGGGCCTGGGGAAGCTCGAGGCCCTGCGCCAGGGCCGGAGGTGCTAGGGCCAGCAGGGTTGCTAGGGTTGGCAATAGCCTCTTCAAGTCGGTACCTCCACAAAGGTCATATTCTGCGATTCTTGTGTATAGGTACAGTACAGGATGTGTAGGTTTGGTGAAGACCCTTACAAAAGAACGCCACAAAGTTCGTGGCCGTAGGACTGAACCGGGGTGTTCGGGGACATCTGAGGCCAGTAAAAATTTCATAGGTTTTGCGCCCCAGCAGGAGTTCATAAGGGTGCGTTCAGCAGTTAACCCTACACGGCCCCGCAAGTCATATCGTCCGAATGAGCCCATTCCAACCCCCAGCGCAAAACCTTGCTGGGGTCTTTCTCTAGCCCACCGGGGGCTTGCATCACGCTGTCCAGCGATGCAAACAGAGCGCCGGCAATCTTTCGCATGGGCGTATGGTACTTCAAAAAATACGGCGCAGTGCGCGCCGTATTGTGGTTTTGTACTCCAGGCTAGTTTAGCCTAAACGAGTAATAGGTACACCTGCCAGTCCAGATCGTGATGGGCCCCTTGCTGCGGCTGGGGTCGGGGGCGTTGACCTTCACGGTTACACGACAATTGTCGGTGCCCAGCCCAGCATTGTTGACGTTGTATAAGTCGAAAACATTGCTGGTAGAGGCAGTATTGGCGAGGAGGAGTTTATCAAACCCTGGTCCGCTCACGTACAGCTTCCAGTCGTAAGTCAGGGCTTCGTTGTCGGGGTTTTCCACAGTTATGCCGCCATAGTAGCGGGTAGGGGCAGGTCCGATGCGGAAGGTACAACCAATATCGCTCAGGACGATCGTACTACCCCCTGCTACCTTCACACTGCCGCAAAAGCGGATTTGTCCACCTGTGAACTCCCTCGAGTACACCCCATAATCGGTGATTTTGGGATAAGGGTTTACAGGTGGGGGCAGCACATCCAGGGTAAGGGTTCTGCTGGCGGTGGCCCCCTCACTATCCTGGGTGGTCACCCGGATCTGGCGGGCACCGGTAGTGCCAAAGGTAACCGAGACCGAGCAACCGGCAGTGCCCGATAGCGTGTCGGGCGCATCCACCGACCATTGGGTACTGCCGCATAGCCGGGTGGTGTCGGGTTCGTTGGGGTCGGTGATGAGTGCGGTGATGGGATAGGCTTCACCCTGGTGGGGGTCTCCTCCGTACTGCAGGTTCAGGGTAGGCGGGGTGTTGGTCACGTTGACCACAAAGCTACTGCTGGCCTGGCTACTGCCGTACTTGGTGAGGAGCGTCAGGGTTCTACTCCCAGCCGAGGTGAAAGTACGTTTGAGCTCGGGGCCGAATAGGCTGTTACGGTCGGTGCTCCAACTGCCGCTGTAGAGGATGCCGTCTGTGTTGGAGGTTACGGTCAGGTTGACGCTCTTGGCCACAGGGTGGGTGACCGCGAAGAACTGCGCGAGGTTGGTCTCAACCCGCAGGTTCACGCTGGCGGGGTTGGTCTTGATGGTGATTTTGGGCGCTTCGGAACCCCCTGGGGCGGCCTGCTCCTGCTTCCAGGCATCGCTGCGGCGGCCATCAAAGTTCAGCACGCTCAGGGAGTTGAAGATGCTGCTTACGTAGTCGGCTGGGACATAATAGAAACCTCCATCGCCTGCGCCGCAACCCCAGGAGTTCTTGACGATGAAATACCCACCCCCGCCGACGTTGGGGGTCTGGCCGAACTGGGTCATATCTTCATTGGAGAGAAATCCCACGATCTGAACCGCATGGCCCCCGTAGGAGCCGCTAACTTCTTTACCATTCTCGAGCTTGGTTCTAGCGTAGTTGCTCACTATCCCGTCGCTTTTAACATCGTCCATGAAGCCTTTGTAGACTGGGAACGAGGCCAGCAACACGTAGCCTTGTGAAAGGTAGTTGCGCAAGCGGTTGAGATCGAAGGAATCACCATTTTTCCAGACCTGAATGGTTTTTGAGGCGGCTACTCCTGGTCCGCCGAAAGTCACCTTGGCGTAGCTACAAAAGGTGAAGATGAAGGTGGTACAGACCCGGCGGCTTTGATGGGCGGTATCGGAGCATGTGCCGCTGTAGCTGTTGCAACTGTTGGCATACGAGTTGCTGTCACCGTCTTTGACCGTGGGGCGGCCCCAAGCCGGGTTATAGGTCCAGCCACCCTCGCTGGGAATGCTTTGTCCCCTGTCCACAGCAGTACCGAGGGCCTTCTCTGACCAGTAGCCGTCGGAGTAGTCGTCGGAGTCCCAGTCTTGCTTGACCTTATTGATCAAGAACTGCTCCGAAAGATTGGCGGGGTTATTGTTTTGCACCCGCTCACGGCTTTCCACCGCACCGATAGCGGTGAAGGCCCAACAGGTTCCGCGCTTGGCCTGATTCTTGATAGGGCTGATGAAATTTTTTAAGGGGAACCAATACCGCGCCACCAGACCAGTGGGAGCGGCACAATTGGCATCTTGGTCGCTTCCGTTTCCAGGGTTGATCGCTTGAGGCTGGATCCCCCCACCGGATTCAAGGCGTGCCGTCTTTAGGCTCAAAGGTCTGCTTCCCAGCAGGTTATTGAGCAGCTCAAGGGCCGCCCTCACCTCGACCAGCGATTTTCCCTTCAGGCTGTCGGGGGTGGGGGCTTGCGGTTTGAGATCGTCAGGCAGAAGCGCATAGCTCAAGGTGTAATCGTCCAGAGCGTTGTCCACGCTTTGTGAGAGTTTATAGCTTTCGTTGGCGTTGCGGAGTTGGGTACCTAAGCCGAACAGCACCACTTCTTGCCCCCCCGGTCCGCTCACCGGACGATCGCCCTCGAAGTTGGGGGTGGTGGCAGCCTCATCCAGCAAGGCCTTGATGTTGGGATCCTTGTTGGAAATGTTGTTGAGGGTGGTTTTGTCATTTTGGTACTGTTTTTCCCTGGCCTGCTTGGTAGCCGCTACAGTAGCGGTGCTGCTGAGCACCAGTTCGCCCGAGGCGATGCCTTTTTGGAACTCATCGGGACTCACCATCTGGGCATCGGCAGGAATACCCTCCTTCCAAGCGTTGGTCTCGCTAAACAGATTGGAGTCCAACTTGCTTCCACCTGGCGAACAGGCCACCAATGCCCCTAAGAGAAAAACAACTGCTCCCAGCCGCTTAATTGCTTTCATCATTCCTCCCTTTCTTCCAAAACCAGAGTGAAATCGAGCCCACAGGTTCCACAAAAGCGCGCATAGGGCGAGGTGAAGCGGGCTTTGCAGCGGGGACAGGCCTCGAGTAGCCGCTCGCCATCGTTGAGGCAGTAGTACTCCTGCGAGCTGGCTGGAACCGCGCGGTTGCAGTGCGGGCAGATGCGGTAAGAGATAACGGTCTCCTCTTTCACTGGCGCACTTCCTTTCTCACACTGGCCTTACTTCTGGCAGTCGAGTCGCACACGAAAGCTGGGGGTGGCTGTGGTGTAGCCAGCCCCGCTGGCCCGAATGGCGTTCTCAAAGCCACTGGGGTTGATCTCGAGAAGCAGTTTGCTGGGGGTTTTGACCTGGTCTTTAGGGGTATCGTAGCGGTACCAGAACTTGAGCTGATGAACCACCGCACCCCCCGGCGGGAGGTTGGCGAACGTCAGCTTCTGTACGTCCAGGGCATCGGCGGTGAGAGTTTGTGCATCGTCGAAGGCGATCTGGATACCCTGATCGCGCAGGCCACTCAAGGCTGGTTGCAGCATTGCCTTGGCGCTGCTGCGCAGCTCCACCGTCACGCCCCAGCCGGGGGTTTGCAGGGGGGTTCCAGCATCCTTCAAGATGGGCTCGAGCTTGGCAGCCCTGAGGCGCCAGATGCCGTTGAAAAGGGTCTCACCCAGGCAACCTTCTAGCGAGGCCCGCTGATTGGCCCCACCGGGGGTCTGGTTGGCAGGAGCCGGATTGCCCAGGGTAAGTGTAGTGCCCTTTAGACTGTAGCTTACCCCCAGCGACTTTAGCACCGAGACCGGCACATAGGTCTTGCCGTTCATCACGATGGCGTTATCGGCAGCCACCTGGCCGTTGATCACGATGTGGTAGGTGGTGCTGGCAGCCAGAACAAGACCGCACCCCAATACCAGAACCAGGATGCGCATTCTAAGGTCGAACATGGTTTCTCCTTTCGAGCTTAGGGTGCGTCAGGGCTGGTCAGGCGACGGTTAGAAAAAGGGCGGCTTGCGCCGATGCACAAAACTGATTTATACGCACTCCTACTCTCTTCGGTCGGCTCGAATCCCTCACCTTTGATTACACCCAAAGGTGAGGGATTCAAGCGGAACCGGTATTATTGGCTCCTTCCCTGCGTGCAAGGCGTCTTCTAAGCTCTTGCTTCTGGTTCCAGAAACGCGGCCCAGTTGGCTGGTAGGCGTTCACCTACCTCGAGCATCCATCCCCTGGCTTCCTGATAGAGCCGGCCCAGGCTCTTATGGTTCCTGGCCTGCCGCAGGGCCTTAAGGGTCAGGCGTAAAGCCTCGAGGTCGTAGGGGTCGGCCTCCAGCAGGATGCGCCCCAGCCGGGCTGCCTCCTGAGGCTCGGACTCGAGCAAAGCCTGCACGCAGTTGCGCAAGGCCTGGTACACCGACTCACGTACAGTTTCCTGCGAGGAAGGAAGCCCCTCCAGGTAAACCCCCCGCCACAGGCGGGCCTCGCCGGTACGCAGGAACTCTTCCAGATCGGAACCAACCCCTGCACCCAGGGCATAGCCCGCAGGGGTGGTCGCCACAACCCAGGCTTCCAGGCTCGAGCGCACCGTGTGAACCAGTTCCTTGAGGGCAGCGGTCGCTTTCTCCTCGTCCTCGCCGGGGTAGAGGGCATCCAGCAGCTCGAGCTTGCTCACCTCGGCGCGCCCTGCTACCCGGGCCTCGAGCAGCATCGCCAGCAACTCTTTGCGTTTCTGCCCGCGCAGTGCATCGCTTTGGCCCTCGAATGTCCATTGCATAGGGCCCAGTACCTCCAGGCGGAACCGAACGGAGGGTGCGGCGTCGGACGGGGGGCGCTGGTCAAGCTGAGGGAAGTAGCGATGGGCCAGATAGGCGCCGTTCATCAGACCATGCGCCTCAAACCAGGCCAAACGGCGGCGGGCGCTGTCCAGATTCCCGGTTATTCGGTCGAGCTCCAGCCCCAGCTTTTGCTCGTCTATAGCCACTTTTAGTTGTCGAGCCATATCCAGCGCCTGCTGCAAAGCCTGTACTGCCTCCGCCCGCTTCCGCAAAGCCTCGAGGGCCAGGCCCTGGGCCCAGAGGGTGCGGAAGTTATCGTGAGGAGAGTTGCCAGCGGCCTCGGCCAGAGCTTGCGCCTCACTGGCCAGGTCCATTCCACGCTGGATGTACCCCGAGCGAATGTTGGCCAGGGCCGCATCAAACAGGATTTCCCGCACCAGCCGGGGGCTACCCATCTGCCGGGCGTAGCCAAGCGCAGTCTCAGCATGCTTGAGGGCCAGTAGCTTGCTGATCGGGGTGTCCTGGGCTCCGTAGAGCAAGCTGGCCATGGCGTGGGCATTGGTCAGGAACCGGCTGGGGCCGTGGGGCTGGAGGGTCTGGATAGCCTCGGTAATGGCCTCTTCGGCGCGTTCGTAGTGGCCTTGCTCGGTCAGCAGCTCGCCCAAGGCCGCCAGGGCAAAGGCATAGCCCTTGGCATCCCCCACCTGCCGCCGGATTTCCAGGGCTTGCTCTAGGCACTGGCCCATCTCGGTGTAGCGGTTGAGCATCCTCAGGAAAGCCGCCCGGTTGACCAGGGCGATGCTCAGGAGACGGGGTGCATCCAGCGTGGAGAGCCCCTCGATGGCTTCGGCGATGGTAGCCTCGGCCTGAGCGAAATGGCCTTGGTGGTGGGCGATTAGGGCCTGGATGGATAAAAACTCACAGCGCAGTTCCGGGGTAGGGGCCCGATCCAGCCCCTTGGCGCAGAGCGCCTGGGCCTGTTCCATCTGGCCGCAAGCCAGGGCCGAGGCCGCTACTGCCCTTAGAAGTTCGAGGGTGGGGTTGGTGTGGAGTTCGGAATGGGCGTTCCAGATCTCGAGGGCCGTCTGGTGGTTGCCCGCAATGTTGTGGGTGCTGATAGAAAGCGCATGGAGGTCTATTTGTTCTCGCAATGGCCTTGGAAGCCCGGCCAGCAACCGCTGTAAATCCGGGAAAGACCCCAGCCGCGCCATCAGATGGGCATGCAAATAGACCGCCTGAGAACTGGCTGTGGGTGACTGCAAAACCACCTCGGTCAGGCGGCGGGCCTCCTGCAGGTGGTGGTGCTGGAGTATTTGCGCGGCCTCGAGGGCCAGCCGCCCCCGTTCGTCCGGGTCGGCATACGCGACCATCCGGGCTTGCAGGCGGGCCACCTGAAGGACATTCCCGGCCGCTTTGGCGCTCTGCGCTGCGCGGTTGAGCAGATCCATGGCGGCCTTGGGGTCGAGCCCGGCTTCTTGCAGAAATTCGACTGCTGCGCCGGGATTTTCAACTTTCAGGGCCTCGAGTGCCCTTTGCGCATAGGCCCGGCGTTGCGGGGGCAGGAGGCCGCGCAGGGTAACTTCCTGGTAGAGCGGATGAGCCAATTCCTCATCCCCAAAAACGCCCTGTCGCCGTAAGGCCATCTGGGCCATACGCAGCTCTTCGGGCGAAAGTTCGGCTACCCTGGCCCACACCCCAGGGTCGGCCCCCGGCCCCAGCAGGGCTTTGCTTTCCAGGGCCTGGCGCAGGGTTGGGGTGCGGGCAACCTCGCGCAGCCACTGCTCCAGGAGCGCCTCTACCGTAAGCGGCAGGGCGCCTACCTCTGGAGGCCGCCAGTGCCACTGCCGCCCATCGCTCCACAGAAAGCCCTGCCGGGCCAGGTAGCGCAGGTACTCGAGGCTAAACAGCGGGTTGCCCTGGGCCCGTTCATAAATCCAGGCCAGAGCTGCACTGGGCAGGTGGCTGCCTATCTCGGCCTCGAGCAGCCGCTGGGAGGCTTCGGGAGAAAGGGGCACCAGGCGGTACGCCTCGAAGGGCTCGGGGGGTGGGTTGCGGCTGGTAACCAATAGGGCCACCCCTTTGGTGCGCAGGGTCAAGGCTGCCAGGGTTTGGATCCACTCGAGGCCCTCCGGGCTGGCTTCGTGAATGTCTTCCAGATACAGCACCACCGGAGCCAGTGCAGCCAACCAGGTGCCCAGCGCCTCCGCCGTTCTTTGGCCATCCAGCGCCTCACCTTTTTGCAGCTTGAGCAGCAGGGGTTCGACCCAGGCGGGTAGCCTGTCGGGGTGGGGCAGGCCGCGCACCCATGTACTCAGCGGTGCTAGGGCGTGAAAGCTAAAGTTGCGACAAGGGGTCTCCCGCAAAAGCTGCTGGGCCAGGTGAGTCTTACCAACACCTGGCTCGCCCGAGAGGGCCAAGGCCAGCCCAGCCCGCTTGAGTACTACGCTCTTGAGGCGGGGGCGTATTGAGGCGATGAACGCCGCTTGGGTATTTGGAGTCTCCAGCCTGGCCATGACCCAGATTCCAGACTAGACGAACCAACGTTATATCGGCGTTACCCCACCCAAACAATCCTCTGCAAGCGCAGAGGATTGTTCTCTTTGAGGGGCTATTTAACCCGTCTACAGGCTTACCCGCACATCCTTGCTGCCGGTATCGCCGTATTCGCCCAACCGCAGCACCAGGGCTTTGACCTCGGTTCCTTTGGGTACCGAGAAGATTACCGCAAAGTTCATGGCTGCGCCGGGCAGCAGGGTGAAGCCGCCACCGATATTGGTGCCAGAGGCGCTATTGTAGGCGATGGGAGGCTGGCCTGGGCAGGGGTGTTGTTGGGCTCGAGGGGGTCTGGGTTCAGGTAGTTTCCGGCTGCATTCAGCACGGCGGCAAAGGCGTTCACGTAATAATTCACCTTGGGGTCGGGGGAGTTGTTGTAGCCGGTCTGCTGCAGGATGGTCTTAACCTGATCAGAGGTAAGCGAGGGGTTGTAGGCCCGCATGAGCGCTGCGACCCCGGCAATAAAGGGGGTGGAGGCGCTGGTGCCACCAAAGAATGCCAGCCCCAGCGGGGGGTTGTCTCCATAAACCGCGTGAATGTCGGTGGGGGCCCAGATGTCCACGAAGGAGCCGTAGTTGGAGTTGCTAATGGCGGTGTTGCTATCGTTGGCCAAGGCCCCGACGCAGATCACCCCATCTAGCATGCAAGGCGCGAACCCGTAGTTTTGCCCGTTGTTCCCCGCTGCCGCCACCAGCACCAGCAGCTTGGCTCCGCCGTCGTTGGAAATTTTGAAGCTGCCGCCCAGCCCGGCCTGCCGGGCATCGGCAAAACGCGTTTGAGCATTCGCGCTGCCGAAAACCTGCTCGAGCATTTTCAGGATGGCGTGTGGTTTGTCGAGCTGGCCGCAGTTACTGAGCCAGCCCTTGTCTTGCCTGCGATCATGCGGGTACTCGACATCGCCGAGTCGGGCCCACGAACCCCGCTCAGGCAACTGACCTCGGCATTGCAAGGCAAGCGCGTGTTGCTGGTGCTCGACAACTTCGAGCAGGTGCTGGATGCCGCCACTGAGGTGGCCGAGTTGCTGAAAACCTGTAGAGGATTGAAAGTTTTGGCGACGAGCCGCGTACCTCTACACCTTTACGGCGAGCATGCGTATGTTTTGCCGCCCATGTCGTTACCAGAGCGTGAGCAAACGCTCAGCCAGCTTGGTCAGGCCGAGTCCGCACAGCTTTTTCTGGCCCGGGTGAAAGAACACCAGCCCCGGTTCGCAATTACTGCGGCCAACGCACCGCTGATTGCCGAGGTGTGCGTGCGGCTCGAGGGTGTACCGCTTGCACTGGAACTGGCCGCCGCCTCTTTGCGCCGTATGACCCTCGAGCAGCTCGTGCGAGCGTTGAGCGGCGAACCCCACTGGCTCTCGGCTTTGCGCACAGCAGCGCGCGATCTGCCGCCGCGCCAGCAGACCTTGTATAACGCACTGGCATGGAGTTATGGCTTGCTCGGCACAGGCACGCAGCAGGTGTTTCGCCAGCTCGGGGTATTGCGAGGGGGTTTCGATTTATCTGCGGCGAGCGCGGTTTGCGGGTTGGATGAACACCTGGTTGGCAACGCCCTGGCAGAGCTGACCGACCAGCACTTGCTCGCGCACGATGGCACACGCTGGCGCATGTTGGAGATGATCCGCGAATTTGCCCTGGAACAGATGGCCCCGGCTGAACTCGCCCTGGCAGAAGAGCGCCACGCGCGCTATTTTGCCGCGCGTTTGAACGCACCCGCACCGCTCGAGGCTTCATTTATCGAACCCGACCATGCCAATTTTCTTGCAGCCCTGGAATGGGCCTGTTGCCAAGGCGATGCTGCGCTGGCCCTGACCACTGGTAGACCGCTGGCCGATTTTTGGGAGACCCGGGGATATTTGCTCGAGGGCTTGGAAAAGGCGCATGCGGTGCTGCGGGTCTCGGAGAATGCCGAGCCTGGGTTGCGCCTGAGTTTTTTGAACGGCGCCTGCCATCTGGCCTGGAACCGTCACGACTTTGCAGCGGCGCTGGAGTTCTCCGATCAGAGTATTGCACTGGCTAAAGCCCACCGGTTAGGCCTGGCCTGGGCGCTCAACACGCGCGGGCGAATTTTTATCGAACAAGGGGACTATGTGTGTGCAGAACAAACCCTGCGCGAATGCCTGCAGATCGCAAAAAAGACGCATGATGAACACGCCTTGGGGCTTGCGCTCACCCAGCTTGGGGAACTGGCCTTGGCCCTCGGAAAGCTCGATGAGGCGCAAAAGCGATCCCTTCAGGGGCTCGAGCACCTGGATAAGCGCATCCTACGGTTTTTGGCCCTGGCCCACACCAACCTGGCCGAAATAGCCCTGCTGCGCGGCGATGGCGCGACTGCACAAGAACACCTGCAGCTTGCTTTGCCCCACATTCACAGCCATGTTCGGCGGGCGCTCTGCTTTTTCACCACCCTGGCCGGCTGGTGCGCCACCCGCGAGCGCGTACTCCTGGAAGATGCCCGGTGCGCTGCGGTATCGCTGGGTGTGGTAGCCGGGTTGACCGAGCGAACCGGTGCGCCTTTGTCGGCACTGTATCGCGCCTTGCAGGAAAAGCGGCGTGAAAGCGTGCAACAACGCCTCACCGACCTCGAGTGGCAACAGATGTGGTACCGCGGTTACGCCATGTCGAATGAGCAGGCCGTTGCGTTCGCCGGTAAACTGCTCCGGACGGTGTGAGCATTGAACCTTATTGGGGCAGCGCCAGCGGCTTCCCTTTGAGGCCGTTGTCGTCAGAAGCCTAGGCCCCCATGCCGGAGAACTGCCGAAGCCCTTTGCGCCATAGCCAGCGGTTGATCACCCAGAAGACTACAAACCAGACCCCCAGCACCAAGAAGCCCTGGCCCACCCCACCGGGCACTGGCAACCCGGCAAACAAGGCTGCCGGGAAGTACACCAGATAGGGGAAAGGGGTGAGTAGGGCTAGGTTGCGCACCGCTTCAGGAAACACCGAAAGCGGCGCAATCAGGCCCGACAAAAACAGGTAGGCCACAAACCACAGCTCCTCCACCGCGGCCCCGCGCTCGGTCCAGAAGCACAGCATGGCGAAGGTGTACTGCATCAGGAAGCGCAGCAAAAAAGCCGCCACCGAGGCCGCCAGGCCCAGTAGCACCCCCTCTATATCGGGCACAAAGCGGGCCTGCGGATACACCAGCAGAAAAACCGCCACAATCAACAGGCCAAAGGGCAGCCGGGTCAGGCGCTCGGCCAGGTGCTGCATCAGGTGATCCCAGCCGGGGTCAATGGGTTTTAAGAGCTTGAACGATAAGCGCCCTTGCAGCACGTCGTCCTGAAACTCCCAGATCACCCAGACGATGGTGAGCTGGCGCACCAGAAAGACGCACAGAAAGTAGCGGGCAAACTCCGGGGCCGAAAGCGCAAAGCCACCCCCTTCGGCGGCCTGGGTCCAGACCCCCATCAAAATCAGCGGTAGCATGGCCGAGAGCGCCCATAAGAGCACCTCGGCGCGGTATTCCAGGAAGTAGGCGTACCAGACGGCCAGAAGGGCGCGAGGCTTGCGTAGCACCCCAGTAGTGTACCGCTTGACTTTTCTGCCCCCATGGTGCTAGAAATCCCTGGCCCCAACTGGAGTGCTGGGGCAGGTATCAGGCCTGTTGTGAGGGTGTCCAGATGCCGTCAGGTTTGACGTGCCTGCCGTAGCTATCCGCTATTGGCTTCGGGCCACTTCTACAAGAAGTCTTACTTGCTGCGCAACACCAATACCGGCTTGTCCGAGCGGTGCAATACCGCCTCGGTTACCGAGCCCAGCATGAAGCGATCCAGTCCGCTGCGCCCGTGGGTGCCCATCACGATCAGATCGTGGTTTTTGGCCTCGGCCAGGATAGCCTCCACCGGCCTGGCCTCGACGAGCTTGGTCTCGGCTTCCACCCCGGCCTCCTGGGCCAGCGCGCTGGCTTTGCTCAGGGCTTCATTCCCCACCCGCTTGAGGTCTTCGATCAGCTCGAGGCCGTAGGGCACGCTCTCGGGGCTAATCCAGAGGCTCGAGCTGATGTTCTCCACGGCGTACAAGAACGTCACGCTGGCCCCCATCCTTTTGGCGACCTCCAAGCCTTCTGTGATGGCTTTCTGGCTGCAAGCACTGCCATCGGTGGGCATTAGGATTTTTTTGTACATTGCGCCCTCCTTTTCTACTTAGCTTAAATCTAAACGCTCTCGCGGGATATGGATGTCCCTGTATCAAGCCGGGTATCGTTCCCCCGTTTTCAGTGGCGGCGACTGTATGGTGCAGCTTTGGCCGCAACTCGAGGGGACGAAAACCCCTTCCACAAGACGTAGTTTGTAACGCCCTTGCCGGGCTACGTAACGCCCCCGTTCTGAGGTAAAAACTCGATAGATATGGGCCAATTCCCCTTAGCAACTGTCAAGCGCAAATAACCAAAATTAACGTAACAACCGAGCGTTTATGAAGCCCCGCCAGCCGGATGAAGTCACCCTACAATCGCAATTGCTTATGACCTTTCCCGAACTGCTCACCAATCTAGTTGCCCGAGGGGTTTCCGACATCCACATGCATGTGGGACTGCCCTTGATGGCCCGCTTACATGGCAAACTTGGCCCCATTACCCAAAGTCCCCTCACGCCCCAGTACACTGCGGCCCTCGTTGACATGATGTGCAATGAGAAGCAGAAGGCTATCTTTGCCGAGCGGCAGCAGGTAGACCTGGCTTACTCGGTGCCGGGGGTGGCGCGGTTTCGGGTCAACCTTTTCAAGCAGCGCGGCTCGGTGAGCTGCGTGATGCGGGTGGTCAACTCCGACGAGAGCAAGCTCAAGATCGTCTCGCTCCCGCAAGAGACCATCAACCACTTCCGCGATAAAGAAAAGGGCCTGGTGCTGGTCACCGGCCCCACCGGTTCGGGCAAGTCCACCACCCTGGCCCGCATCCTCGATGAGATCAACCAGCACCACTCCAAGATGATCGTCACCCTGGAAGACCCCATCGAGTATCTGCACCGGGGTAAAAACTCCATCGTGGTGCAGCGGGAGATTGGCCAGGATGCGCCCAGCTTCAAGGATGGGCTGGTAGCAGCCATGCGTCAGGATCCCGATGTCATCATGATTGGGGAGATTCGCGACCATGCCACGGCCGCTGCCGCCCTGGAAGCGGCCCAGACCGGCCACCTGGTTTTTTCTACGCTGCACACCCTCGATACGGTACGCACGGTTAACCGCGTGCTCGACCTCTTCCCCCCCCACGAGCGGGAGGTGGCCCGCATTCTCTTCGCCGAGTCGTTGGTGGGGATTGTCTCCCAGCGCCTGCTCCCCAGCAAGCAGGGGGGCCGGGTTTGCGCGATGGAAATCCTCAAGGGCAACCTGCGCATCCGCGACCTGATCAAAGACCCCGACCGCACCAACGAAATCTACGAAGCCCTCAAGGACTCCTCGCTGGATGGGATGCAGACCTTCGACGACCACCTGGCCGAACTCTACGCCCGCGACCAGATTGACCTGGAAACCGCCCTGGCCCACGCTACCAGCGCCCAGTACGTCAAGGTCAAAGCCCTGCAAATCAATGCGGCCCGCCAGACCCTGATAGACGAATCGGTTGCCCAGCGCGGTAACTAAAAACTGCACATATTCAGCCTACCCACCCCATTGAGGGGTGGGTTATTTGCCGTACATTCATCTGGCCAACCGGACGTATAAAGAATTCGATCGGGTAGGTTCCTCCTCCTAGATTAGGAAGCGCCCATGCAGGGCGATGCTTGAGACCCCCTTCTTACAAGGCTAGAGGTGTTGTACAAGGTTATAGCCAACGCGGATGGCGCAACCCCTGATTAGGACATCTTTCCCAAGCCATTGGAGATACAATTCGGGCAGACTTCTAGGTCGTTTTGATTTACGTTTAGTCATTCGAGAGGTGTCCCGTGAAAACCACGCATGTTTTGACCAGATTGCTGGTAGCGTTGTGGTTTGGGGCTGGCTGGGTGCAGGTTCCCGCCTTGGCGCAGTTGCCGCTTTGGCCGAGCTTGGAGCAAATCCTACAAGGTGAGCCTCCCATCACAACCAGCCTGAACGATGCCGTAACCGAGGTTCCCTTTCTGGACGGGTTCAACCCCAGCGGTTTTGTGGGCATCTCGGCCTTGCCCAAAGGCCCTCAGCAGGGGTTTGTGTTGCGGCCTGGGCTCTTCGCTTTCGAGGCCCATAGCTACTGCATGAATGCCGGAGCCTACGCCCCCAGCAAGGGAGATGGTTACCTTTATGCCCCGCTCAAAGGCTCCCGTGCGGGTGTGATTGCCAGCCTGCTGCACCGCTCGGTGGCGCACCCCGAGATTGCCCAACGCGATGTTCAGGCGCTGATCTGGGCTATTCTTTCACGTACCCGCCTGAGCGACATGCCCCCGCGTATGCTGGCAGTCGCGACCCAACTTCTCACCCCCCAAGAGATGTTCGAGGTGAACGGGGGTGCTTTGGGCCTGATTCCCGAGGGCTTGTGGCGTCAGATGATGGCCCGGCTGCCCCAACCCATCCAGCAAATGCTGGAAGCCGAGGCTCGGCTGCGTTCGTTGCTGACCCAGGTCAACACCACGTTTGAGCAGCTCGAGCAGGCCGCCGTGCGCTTCGGGCTGGCTCCCCGTGGTGAGGGTAGCCGAGAGGTACCAGAGGGACGCTGGTCGTATCACCCCGATGGCTACTTCATCCGCTACTTTCCCCAGGGATATTCCAGAACCCGCACCGAAGTATACGTGCCTGAAACTTTCGATGTGCAGCGCGATGCGCTGGGCCGGATTGTCTCGATTGCCGATGCTATGGGCAACCGTATCGAGACTGCCTACGACGAGGGTATTTTGCCGCTGGTCATCGCCAACGAACCCGGCGTTCGGGGTTACGCTTTTAGCTCGATTCGTATGGTGAGAATCCAGCCCATTCCCCCCGAAATGGTTTTGACTTTGGAGGCTACTTGGCAGAGCCAGGGCTGGACGCTACAGGGCCAGCCCACAGGTACGGGTTCGGTGGGTTCACCCCCTGGCCGCTACACCGACGCTGCCGAGCGCTATCGTTGGGCGGTGGAGCACCTGCGCCAGGTAGGGCGGCTCGATCAGGTGTTCAAGGTGCAGGGAGAAGCTCGAGCGGTGGTGGACTTGGGCCTCTACACCCAGGCCCTGAGTAAAGCCCTCGAGGGCCAGCCCAAAGCCCCGGCCTGGGCCAAAGAACACCTAGGACTGGCCTATAGGGCTTGGCAAGCTGCGCTGTGTCAGCGGGAGGGAGGCTGCCTGGGCACTCCGGGGATGGCCTCTGCTCACGGCCCTTTAGTGCAGTGGGTTTCGACCCGGTTGGCGAGCTTGTTCCAAACCGCCAACAAGGAGCTTGATGGAGGCGTTGCCGCTCCGGGCAACACTGCCCGCCAGCGGCTGGCCCAATCCAACCAGGGCAACGACAAGAAAGATGTCTGCCAAACGGTCAAGGACGAACTGTTATTGGAACAGATAGTTTTGAACGCATATAAAAATCCCGATTTGCTCAAGTACGCAACGGATAGGAACTTCGACGATCGTGAATACAATGAGGGGGTAAAAAATTACGTATCCAGAGTCTTGGACGAAGCCCAAACGCCTTCTTTCCTAACGCCAGAGGATGTGGCTGCTATGTTTACCTCACAGCGAACCGAAAAGTCGTTTGGGCCTGCAATGGGGTTTGACCCTGATACTGGCAGTATTTATTTTAACCAAGGCAAAAGAGGTGAGACTGATTGGGTTCAGATAATTGACATGGAGAGAAGACGCACAGACGACTACAACAAAGCCTATGAATCGTATATCAGTGAATACGGTGGAGACGCCGGTGAAATTTTGTTCAAGGCTCATGTAGAGCATGAGATAGTTCATCAAAACAACCGGTGGAGGTATCCGGTAGGGTTTCCCGAGAAACTAAGCCAAAACGAAATCGAAGCTTACCAAAAATCTATCGAGATAAAACAGGAAGGTCTTCGTAAGTTGGGCTGCCCATAAAGCAATCAGGTTTAGACTGTTCACATGTTGATCTACGGGCGCAACCCGGTTCTGGAGGCCCTGCGCGAGGGCCAGGTGGGGCAGGTCTGGGTAGCCAAGGGTGTGGAAAGCTGGCTTTTGAAAGAACTAGACAAGCTGGGGGCTTCGTACAAACTGGTGCCGCGCATCGAGCTCGATCAGATGGTGCGAACCACCCAGCACCAGGGTCTGGTGGCTGAAATTGAAGAGGCCACCTACGCCGACCCCCAAGCTCCCTTCCTGGTGGCGAAAAAGCGCGGCGAGGCGGTTTTGCTGGTGGTGTTGGATGGCATCACCGACCCGCGCAACTACGGGGCCATTATCCGCAGCGCCTTTGCACTGGGAGCGCATGGGGTGGTGACCGAGGAACGCCGGAGTGCGCCGTTGTCTGCGTTGGTGATGAAGGCCTCGGCAGGTACGGCCAGCAAAATCCCTTTGGTGCAGGTCAAGAACATCGCCCGCTACCTCGAGCAACTCAAGCAGCAAGGGGTCTGGGTCTATGGCACCAGCGGCAAGGCCAGCAAGACCATAGCCGAGCTCGACTACCAACGCCCGCTGGCCGTTGTGATTGGCTCCGAGGGCGAGGGCATGCGCCGCCTGGTGGCCGAGCACTGCGACGAGCTGGCTAGAATCCCTCTGGCCGAAGGGGCCGAGAGCCTGAACGCGGCGGTGGCGCTGGGGGTAGTGTTGTATCAGGCAGGGCTTTCACGCGGCTGAAACAGACGAAGCAAGCCTCATCGTGGAAGTAGAATGGTAATGAAATGCCAATTCCAAGCTACCAGCGATTCATGTACCCATTGCTCGAGATGGCAGCGGATGGTGAAGCGCACTCGATGGAGGAAGCCTACGAGGCGCTGGCCGGAAAGCTCAACCTGAGTAAAGAAGATCGGGCTGAATTGCTGCCCAGTGGTGGGCAAAGCAGGTATGAGAACCGCGTCGGATGGGCCAGAACCTATTTGACAAAAGCCGGATTGTTGGAGTCACCAAGCCGAGGACAATTCAAAATCACTGCGGAAGGTCGCAAAGTTTTGCAGTCTGGCATTACCGAACTTAACGTCCAATACCTTATGCAATTCCCTAGATTCGTTGGGTTTCGGCGCAGAGACCGCACCACGGATGAGACGAGCTCAGAAGAAGAGGTTGGCAATGAGACAACACCAGATGAGCAGCTCGAGCAGCTTCATCTAGTTTTGAGGAGACAGCTAGCGCAGGAGCTTTTGGCACGTGTCTCGCAGTGCTCACCTGCATTCTTTTAGCGTCTTGTGGTTCAGCTTTTGGTAGCAATGGGTTACGGCGGTTCGGTAGCAGATGCGGGTAGGGCAGTGGGGCGAAGTGGGGATGATGGCATTGATGGCATCATCAAACAAGACCGGCTTGGCCTAGACAACATTTACATTCAAGCCAAGCGTTGGGAAAGAACCGTCCCAAGTGAAGTTGTTAGAACCTTTCACGGAAGCCTAGCCCTTCGAAAAGCAAGCCGAGGGGTTATCATCACCACCTCGGACTTTTCCAGTAATGCGATTGAAACAGCTAAGGCACTCGGGAATATCGTGCTTATTGATGGAAATACCCTGGCTGACTTCATGATCGAGTTCAACGTTGGAGTCACGGTAGCGGCACGGTATGAGGTGAAGCGGGTTGATAGGGACTTTTTTGAAGAGGGCTAGCGATAATACTTCGCGGTGTCGCGCAGATGCCCGTCGAAACTTACATTCAGAAACAAGCGCCCCTGGGCGTGTAGGAAGTAAAGGTACTTCTGGCCTTTGTCGTTGGTGCGGATGGGGTTGAGCACGGCGCGCAGGGCTTCGGCGCCGGGGTTGCCGATGGCGCCGGGGGGCAGGCCGCGCCGGGTGTAGCTGTTGTAGGGGGTGTCCTTTTCGAAGTCGCCCGCACTGCGGTTAAGCTCGGGCAGGCGTTTGCCCAGGCCATAGGCCACGGTGGGGTCGGCCTGGAGGGGCATGCCGATTTCCAAGCGGTTGAGGAAAACCCCTGCAATCAAGGGCTTTTCGCTGGAATTGGCAGCTTCGGCTTGTACGATGGAGGCCAGCGTAACCCAGTCGTGGATGCTGTCCAGGCCTAGTTGCTGCAGGCGGCTTTGGGCTGCTGAGGCAAACTCCTGCTCCATGCGGCGGGTCATGGCCCGCACGATGTCCTCGGCGGTGTAGTCGAGGGGGAAGTCGTAGGTAGCGGGGAAGAGGTAGCCCTCGAGGGTGGGCCCCTTGGCCTCTTTTGGGCGCAGCTCGGGCGGGGGGTTGTTGGCGAGCTCGAGGAACCCGGGCCCGTCCAGGTTGTTTTCGCTCAGGCGCTGGGCCATATCCACCACCCGCCAGCCTTCCGGGAAGGTGATGCGCACGGTGAGGGGACGCGACTCATCGGTGATGGCCAGGGCAATGGCCCGCAATCCCTTGCCCTCGAGCTTGTAGTAGCCGGGCTTGAGTTCTTTATCCTGGCCGGAAAAGCGCAGGTACAGGGCAAACATAGAGCCCGAACGCACCAGTCCGGCCTGCTCGAGGATGCGACCGACCGCTGCGGCCCCGCTGCCTTTGGGAATGCGGATTTCGGCCGTGGTGCCGGTGGGGCCCATCAAATACAGGGCATAGCCCAAAACCGCCGCCACCAGGGCAAACATGAACAGCACCCCCCGCAGAATCCAGCGGGTGGGCGACTTGCCCCTTTCTTGGGGGTCGTCGAGGGCTGCAACAGGCCCATCGGGAGGGGTTGGCTTGTTCGAATCGTCCATGCTAAAAGCTCCACGGCTCGGTACAGCCCGGCTTATGCGCCTGCCAAATAGGATTCCAGCAGCGCGATGGCCGCGGCTTCGTCCAGCTTACCTTTCTCCTGTCGAATGCGCTTGGGGGCATTTTTGAGGCGGTTTTGTCCCAGTTTGGTGGTATAGCGCTCATCCAGCAGCTCGACCTGCATACCCCGCTGGCGCATGGCTTCCACCAGGGCCTGCACCCGCTCGGCCTGGGCGCTGGGCCGGCCGTCGGTGCGCAGAGGCAGCCCCACCACGAAGCGCTCGGCCCGTTCGCGTTGGGCAAAGGCTGCCAGGGCCTCGAGGTCGGCCTCGAGGTTTTTGCGCACCAGGTAGCCCCGGCCAAAAGCCCAGGGCGCGCCGGTTTCGCCCACGGCCAGGCCAATCCGGGCCTCCCCCACATCCAGTGCCGCCAGTTTCATCCCGCCCATTATCCGGTCTGGCTGGCTGGAAAAAATGAGGATTCGCTGCCCCTCTCGCATTGCAGAAATCCAACCAAAGCGCACTGGAGCGATTATCGCGGTTCCCTCGGCTAGCACAGCGCGCCCAGGATTTGATAAATTTTGGGCAACGGACTGCCATATGCCATTGTTCGGGAATTTTAAATACATCTCCTTCACCGAACTGATCCCCCCCTTGGTCAAGCGTTCGGGGGGCCTAGTGGTGTACACGCCCTCGGCGGCCATTGCGATGGAACTCAACCAGGGCACCCTGGTTCGCGCCTACCGCAACCAGGAGCGGCTGGGCCTCGAGCAAGCCAAGGAGATCCTGCTCGAGCTAACCCAGCTCCCCGAGGCCCCGTTCGAGTTTACCGGGCGACCCATCCAGCTAGTGCCCGATGGCCTCAACTATTTTTTGCCCAACATGATGGTAGACCTGGTGGCCCACACCAACGCCCGCCCCACCTATGCCGACCAGTTTATAGACCCCAACACCCGCTTCTGCCGCACCGAGAAAGACGGCTATCCCGCCGGAATAGCCGGGCGTTTTTTGATCGAGGCCAGCTACTGGCTCGAGTCGCCCAAAGGGGCTTCCTCCCACGAGTTATCGGCCCATCTGCGGGTCTCGTTGGAAACCGTGCTCTACAACCTCTACAGCCTGCGCCAGTCGGGCTATGTGCAGGCCCTCGATGCCTTCCGCCTGCAACAACCGCTCAACCCGGCCCCCGCCCGCCAGGGCCTGTGGGGCCGCCTTGTTAAAGGGTTGCGCCGGTAGGCAGGTGCAGATTCAACGCAGCGCCTCTTCCATTGCCGCAAAAGTCTTGTCCAGGTCGAAGCCGCCGCCCTGGGCCAGCGCCCCCTTGCCGCCGCCGCGCCCACCTGCGACAGCCGATAGCTTCTTCATCACCATACCGGCATCCAGCCCTGCATCCAGGGCCTTTTTGCCCACCTTGACCACCAGGTTCTGTCCCGAGCCCACCGCCACCAGGTCGGCCTGGTGCTTGTCCAGCAGCTCGTCCGCTGCGCCCCGCAGGGCCCCGGCCTCGAGGCCCTCGAGCTTGACCGCCAGATACCTGTAGCCGTTCGCTTCCCTGAGCGAGAACCCCGCCGAGCTACCTCCGAGCTGGGCTCGAGCCAGTTCCAGCTTCAGCTTTTCAATCTCCTTCTCACGGGCCTTGAGTTCGTCCTGGAGCTTGTTCACCCGCTCGAGCAGGTGCTCGGGGGCCGTACCCAGCTCGCGGGAAAGACCGCCCAGCCGATCCAGCATCTCGCGCACGTACCGGGTCGCCCCGGTTCCGGTCAGAGCCTCGATGCGCCGCACCCCTGCCGCCACCGACTCCTCGGCCACAATCACCAAGGCCCCAATCTCGCCGGTGCGCCGCACATGGCAGCCGCCGCAGAGTTCCTTGGAGCTCACGTTGTCCACAGCGCCTTCCACGCTCACCACCCGCACCACGTCGCCATATTTTTCGCCAAACAGGGCCATGGCCCCTTCTTTGCGGGCTTCCTCCAGGGGCTTGTAGGCATAGCTCACCGGGAAGTCGGCCTGAATCCAGCGGTTCACCAGCAGCTCAACCTTGGCCAGATCCCTGGGGGCAATCGGCTCGAACTGGCTAAAGTCGAAGCGCAGCCGATCCGGCCCCACGTAGCTGCCTTTTTGCTGCACGTGGGGGCCCAGCACCGCCCGCAGCGCGGCGTGCAACAGGTGGGTGGCGGTGTGGTTTTTCTCGGTGTCGCGCCGGTGCACATCCACCAAAGCCCGCACCGTCGAGCCCGCCTTAAGGGTGCCTTCCTCCACCCGCGCGATGTGCAAAAAGATGCCATCGGGGTTTTTCTGGGTGGTCGAGACCCTGGCCCAGCCCCCTTCCCATTCCAGCACGCCCGCATCGCCAATCTGCCCACCCCCCTCAGCGTAAAAGGGGGTTTTGTCCAGCACCACCTGCACCTCGGTTCCGACGGGTGCTTCTTGGATGGTTTGCTCACCCACCAAGAGCAGCTTGACCTGGGCCTGGGCCTCTAAGTCTTCGTAGCCCACAAAGCTGGTGCCGCCATAATCGGCGGCCAGGGCCGAAAGCGCCTCGTTGGACTTCTTGAAGAGTTCCTTGTCGAAGGCAGCACTGCTGCGGGCGATCTCCTGGGCTTCTTCCAGGGCTTTCTCGTAGCCCTCGGTATCCACCCTAATGCCGCGCTCGTTGGCAATCTCCAGCGTAAGGTCGAGGGGGAAGCCGTAAGTATCGTAGAGGGTAAAGGCATCTTTGCCCGAAAGGGTGTCACCTGATTCGAGGCTGGCCAGCATCGCATCCAGGCGCTTGATACCGCTCTCGAGGGTGCGCAAGAACTGCTCTTCTTCAATTTTGATTTGTTTTTGCACGCCCTCGAGGTGCTCCTTTAGCTCGGGGTACACCCCGCCCATCACAAGGGCCACCACCTCGGCCAGCCTGTACATGAAGGGTTCGCGCAGGCCCAGCAGGTAGCCAAAACGCACCGCCCGGCGCAACAAGCGGCGCACCACGTAGCCGCGCCCGGTGTTGGAGAAGTGGGCCCCGTCGGAAAGGATGAAGGTCACGGCGCGGGCGTGCTCGGAAATCACCCGGTGCGCCACCGAGCTGGGGCCTTCGTAGCTGATGCCGGTCAGCTCCACAATTTTGGCAATCAGGGGCTGGAACTCGTCGGTCTCGTAGAAGTCGGTCACGCCTTGCAGCACCATGGCCACCCGCGCAAGGCCCATGCCGGTATCAATGTTGGGCTTGGGGAGGGGCTCCAGCACGCCGCCGTCCTTGCGGTCGTACTGCGGGAAAACTAGGTTCCAGATTTCTACAAAGCGGTTGGACTCGCGGGTCTCGTAGTAGTCGGCCCAGGTATCGCTGCCAAAGGCCGGCCCCCGGTCGTAGTAGATCTCGCTGCACGGCCCACATGGCCCGTTGGGGCCTTTGGTCGGGGCGTTCTGGGGCCAGAAGTTCTCGTCGGCGTCGAAGCGGTGGATTTTTTCGGGGGGTACGCCCACCCGCGTCCAGTGCTCAAAGGCCTCGTCGTCGTCTTTGTAGATGGTGACATATAAACGATTACCGTCCAAGCCCAGCCACCTGGGGTCGGTCAGGAACTCCCAGGCCCACTCGATGGCCTCTTTTTTGAAGTAATCGCCAAAGCTGAAATTCCCCAGCATCTCAAAGACGGTCTGGTGGCGGTTGGTGCGGCCCACGTTCTCGATGTCGCCGGTACGCACCGACTTCTGGCAGGTCGTAACCCGATACCACTCGCCCTCGTGGCCGGCAAATACAGGTTTTTTACCTGTGAAGTAGGCCTTGAGTGGGGTCATGCCCGCGTTGATGAAGAGCAGGGTAGGGTCGTCCTGGGGCACCACGCTAAAGCTCGGTAGGCGTAAATGCCCCTTGGACTCGAAGAACTGGAGATATTTTTCCCGAATTTCAGCAGTTTTCATCCTAGCCTCTCAAACTGAACAAGCATAAAAAAAGATTCCCCGCTAGGCAAACCCCAGGCGACCTCTTCAGAGAGAAGAGGCTGTTTACAGGGTAGCTCGTGCAGAGAACCGCATCTGACTTTGAATATACAGAGCGTGTATGCATTTGTAAAGCGAAAGATTCCCTTTGTCCGAAGCCCAATTGTGTAGATTGTTCTCAATAGACATCCCCCTCTTCCCTCAGGTAGAATACCGGTTCGTGAACTACGAAATTTTTGACGAAATCGCCCAGGAAGCCCTGGAAAAAACCCAGGCCGACCTGGCCCGCTACCCCTACGAGCGTTTTGAAACCTACTACACCTTCGCCGACAAAACCATCATCCCCACCTTCCTGACCCAGGCTGTCTCGCGCCGCCAGGTCAACGTTCGGCAGCTCTTCTACACCATCAGGGGCTCTAGCGAAATCTTCCCGGCCTTTGGGGCTTCTATGAGCATGATGCGTACCCGTTTTGCCCGCGACGTGTGGGACGAGGGCAAGGGCGGGGTGCACATTCTGCCCAGGGTAGGGCTTTCCGACGAGGAGCGCCTCCGGGACGTGCAGGCCAGTGTCCCAGCCCTGGTGGGGGTGGCCCTGGGCACGAGCGAAAAAGAGGAGTTTCTGGCCGAACTCTTCGCCCAGCCCAACCTGATTTTCGCCTCGATTGACATCGCCCACGGGGCCAACGCGGCGGTGCTGCCGGTGCTGGCCAAGATTCGCGGGCTGGGCATAGACAGCGGGGTCATCCTGGGCAATGTGGGCTCCATCGAGGGCTTCGCCTACGCCTACTGGCTGATGAAGCTCTCGGGCTTCCGCCACTTCATCCTCAAGGTGGGGGTGGGGCCGGGCTCGGTCTGTACCACCCGCATCAACACCGGGGTGGGGGTGGGCCAGCTCTCGCTGCTGGAAGAGATTCGCCGGTTCCAGTCGGTGGTGGGTTACAGCGACGTGCAGATTATCGCCGACGGCGGGGTCAACAGCTCGGGCGACTTTGTGAAGGCCCTGGCCTACAGCGACGGAGTGATGATGGGCAAGTTCTTTGCCTCCGGCAGCTTCGAGGACGAGGTGCTCATCAAGAAAGATGGGCAGCTCGAGGGTGTCCTGCTCTACGGTATGGCCTCCATGCTGGTAACCGAGAAGCGCAATTTTATCGAGGGTTCTTCGCAAACCCTGCGGGCTTTCCACCACACCGCCCAGGAAGCCATCGCCCGCCTGCGCGAAGGCCTGCAGAGCGCAATGACCTATGTGAACGCCACCAACCTCACCGAGTTCAGGGGCAACGTGCGCTTTGCCCGTAACTCGGCGGCGGCCATTACCGAGGCGGGGGTGCACTAGACTCAGCGGGCTTTTTGCCGCACCTCGCGGATGCGCCAGAAGGCCAGGTAGAGGTGGTGGGCTTCGTGCACCAGGAAGAGCTCGAGCCACTCCCTTAGCGGCATGGGCCCGGCTGCGCTGTGGATGCCGATGCGCTCGAGCTGGGCCTCGCTCAGGGCCGCTACCTGCTGGTTGAGCTGGGCCCGCAGTTCCTTGAGCTGGTTCAACACCTCCTCGGGAGAACGCTCCACCAGCAGCAAAAAGGCCGGTTCGGTATCGGGCTTCAGCCGCTCGATGAGGGGGGCTTCCTCCTGCAGGATGCGGGCCATGCGGTCCTGGGTGACCAGGGTGAAGTGGGCCAGGTGGGCAAAGTTCTCGTGGGCCGACCATTTGTCGGGCAGGCTGCGCTGGCGCAGTTGGTCGGGTGTGGCCTGGCCCAGCACCTCCGGAAGCCCAGATAGCGACAGCTCGAGTCGGGTTAGGAGTGTATTCGGCATACATCTAGCTTATGCCAAACCGCGAAGGCTGGGCATCCTGGAGCGGTTCCCCTGCTTTCGGAACTGGCTTCTTCGGGTTTTTGTGCTGCAAGGGGCATTTGCTGCTGAGCACCCAAATGCTGTTTTCCACCAAACCCTGGGGCCCTTCGGGAAGCGCAGATAAGTGCTCGAACGGGAGCTGTAACGGGCCAAAGGGCGAAGCTGCCCGTAGGGTACTCAGAACCTGGCATATGCCCCACTTTTTTGGGCGTTTGCGGTTATCCTGATGGGCGTGGAAGTTTTGGCACTGGTCTATCGCAACCTGCGGGCGCGGCCCATCCGCAGCATCCTGACGCTGCTGGGAATTGTGGTTTCGACTGCCTCGATGGTGCTTTTCCTAAGTTTTGGTGAAGGTTTACGCAAGGCGCTGGGGGCCGAGCTGTCCAACGTGGGGCCGGCCATCCTGGTGTTGCCGGAGGGTGTGGAGGCCATCAGCCCCGGCTACCCCGAGCTGCGCCCCGAGACCCTGCAACAGATTCAATCGGCTGCGTCCGAACTGGGCATCACCCAGGTGATCCCCACCGCTACCTTTGCCCGTGGTGGCTTCGACCCCTCGAGCAGCTTCATCTTCCAGGGTCTGCCCAAGGGCATTGGGCCTATGGTCTTGTATCCCAACGCGCGCATCGCCTCGGGAAATCCCGTTCCCAGTCCCCAAGGGGCGGTGGTAGGGGGTGGCATCGCCGAGCGGAACAACCTGACCCTGGGCAAAACCTTGCGCCTCAACCCGGCGGTATCGCTCCGGGTTGAAGGCGTGCTGGAAAGGGCCGGGGGCATCACCGACAGCTTCATCTTCGTCCCGATAGAGGCGGTGCAGACAGTGCTCAACACCGAAAACTACACCTCGATCCTGCTCTCGATAGACCCCAGCCGCCGGGCCGAAGACGTGGCAAAAGCGGTCAAGGAGAAAATTCCTGCCGTGAACGCACAGACCAGCGGCGACGTGATGCGCTTCGCCGAGCGGGCGGTGCGAATCTCCGACCTGGTGCGCTTCGGCATCAGCCTGGTGGCCCTGATTGTGGGTGGGCTGCTGGTGGCCAACACGGTGATGATGTCGGTTTACGAGCGCATCCGCGAGTTTGGCCTGATGCGGGCGCTGGGGGCCAAGCGCAACTTCATCTTTGGCCTGGTGCTGCTCGAGGCTTTGCTGCTGGGCGTGGCGGGCGGGCTCTTGGGTCTGGTTTTGGGACAGGCGGGCTCGGGGCTGGTCAACTGGTACACCGGACGGGAGGTGGGCCTGGCCCTCTCGGCGGTAACCTTCCGCCTGGCCTCCTTTGCCCTGTTGGTTGCAGTGGTTCTGGGCTTGCTGGCGGGATTCCTGCCCGCCCGTACCGCCAGCCGAATCAAGGTGGTAGAAGCCCTGGGGAGGGTCTGATGCTCGAGGCCATCAACCTGCACAAGCGCTACCATCAGGGCGAGATTGATGTGGTGGCGGTGGATCATTTCAGCTACCGCTTTCCGGCTGGCCTGACCGCCATTGTGGGGCCCTCGGGTTCGGGCAAGACCACCCTTCTGAACCTGCTGGCCGGCTTCGATGTGCCCAGCGAGGGCGAGGTGCGCCTGGACACCACCCCGCTCTCCACCCTGCCCGAGGATGGCCGCTCGGAGGTGCGCCTGAAGCACATGGGGTTTGTGTTTCAGCAGTGGAACCTGATTCCCACCCTGACCGCCCTCGAGAACGTGGCCTTTCCCATGATGCTGGCGGGGATTGGCCTCAAGGAGCGCACCGCCAGGGCCGCCGCGCTTTTGGAAGCGGTGGGGCTGGCCGGGCGAGCCAAACACCTGCCCAACAGGCTTTCGGGTGGCGAGCAACAGCGGGTGGCGATCGCGCGGGCGCTGGCCCTCAACCCGCCCATCCTGTTCGCCGATGAACCCACCGGCAACCTGGACTCGGCCTCGGGGGCTCGGGTGGTGGAACTGCTGATGCGCCAGGCCCAGGAGGGCCGCACGGTTATCCTGGTAACGCACGACCTGGAACTGGCCCGCAAAGCCGAGCGCATCCTGCACCTCAGGGATGGGCGGCTTTTGAAGGTGGAGGAAAACAGCCCGGCGATGGTGAAGTAATACCGGTTCCGCTTGAACCCTTCACCTTAGGGTGTAATCAAAGGTGAAGGGTTCGAGCCGACCGAAGGGCGTAGGCGTGCATTCCGGCAGTATCGTTTAGGCTTTCAAAAGTGAACGATGCTGCCGGAATGCGAATTGACCGTTCTCTCAGAAGGCCTTGTACTTGAAGCACGGGCCACCTATCGCTCGAAGCCCATCCGCCGATAAACTCATGGGCATGACCCCCAAGCAGCGCGACGACTTGCTCAGGCTGCTCAAAAACCGCTTCGAGCAACACCCACACCGTCACCCTGGACTGCGCTGGGCCGACCTCGAGGCCCGCCTCCAGGCCCAGCCCGATAAGCTGGCCTCGCTTCTGGAAATGGAAAACACCGGCGGCGAGCCGGATGTGGTGGGCCACGACCCACAGACCGGCGCCTTTATTTTTTTCGACTGCGCTCCCGAAAGCCCCAAGGGCCGCCGAAGCCTCTGCTACGACCAAGCTGCCCGTCTGGCTAGAAAGCAGAACAGGCCTGCCGGCTCGGCCCTGGAGATGGCCGCGGCCATGGGTATCGAGCTTTTGACCGAGGAGCAGTACCAGGCTTTGCAGCAACTGGGCCGGTTTGATACCAAGACATCGAGCTGGCTCAAAACCCCCGAAGCCATCCGCAAGCTGGGCGGGGCCATCTTTGGCGACCGACGCTACGACCGCGTATTCATCTACCACAACGGGGCCGATTCGTACTACGCGGCTCGAGGGTTTCGCGGCTGCTTGAGAGTTTGAAATAGCTTTGAAATCTGGTGCCGGGAGCGGGACTTGAACCCGCACAGGCTTGCGCCCGCTACCCCCTCAAGATAGTGTGTCTACCAGTTCCACCATCCCGGCAGAGGGTGGTCTGATCTCTCAGACGCAAAGATTAGGTTAGTCGGCGGCGCGCCCCTTGTCAAGAATGGCTCGAGGCCAGAGAGGGTGCTGGTCCGCGAAATAATATACTCGGTTTATATAGTGGCAGTTGAATTGCTAAGGATGTGGTATAAAAAGTGGCACTATATGTCAGACCCAGCCAACATCGCTTTGGCGGCCCTCCTGCACGACCTTGGCAAGCTCTACCAGCGGGCCTACTGGGGCCGTGCGCCGGAAGGGGTCTCGGACTGGAGCCACCCGGCCTATACCGCGTGGGCCATTGAGAGGCACCACAGGCTTTTTGAGCGGGCAGGCCTCGAGCCCGGCTGGCTGGCTCCGACCGCGGCCCGCCACCACGAGGGCTGGCGCGATAAGCCCCAGTACCAGCCCCAGACCCCCCAGCAGTGGTGTGTGGCCCTGGCCGATACCTACGCCTCGAGGGAGCGCCTCGAGGTAGATGAAAAGGGCAGCCGTGCGACCGATACGCCATTGAAATCGGTCTTTGCAAATTTGCGGGTACAAAAAACCTACGGCCAGCGTGACCACGGCTACAGCATGGTGGAAGCCGGGCAGGAGGTGGGCCTGAAGCTGGGCGGGGCCTATCCCCAACCCCGCCCCAACGTCTCCCGCGACACCTACTGGCGCCTGGCCGAGCGGCTGGATGAGCGCCTGACCGGGCTGGCCAAGCACTCCCTAAGCCCGGAAGCCCTGCTTTTGAACCTGCTGGGCATCTTCCAGGAGCTTCTATGGAACCTACCCTCGGACACCCAGGGTGAGCCGGACGTATCGCTTTTCGACCACCTGCGCCTCACCGGGGCCATCGCCGCGGCGCTCTGGGCCTATCACGACGGCAAGGCCACGGTGGAAGCCCTCAGGGACGAGCGCCCCGAGAAGTTCTTGCTCGTTTTGGGCGACCTGGGGGGTATCCAGGGCCACATCTACCGCATTCAGGGAGCGCAGACCGGGGTGGGCGGCCTGGCCAAGCGGCTGCGGGCGCGCAGCCTCGAGGTCTCCCTGGCCGCCGAAGCCATGGGCCTCGAGCTCCTGCAACGCACCGGCTTCACTCCCTTGCAGCGCATTATGAGCGCGGGGGGCAAGTTTTACCTGCTCCTGCCCAACACCGAGGCCGTGCTAAAGGCGCTCGATGAGGTGCGCAGGGAGTGGGAGGCATGGGCCCTGCAGCAAGGGGCCACCCTGCTGCCCTTCCTGGCGGCCCATCCCTTCGCACCGGGGGGCTTCCGGGCCTTTAGCCAGGTGCTAAAAGAAGCGCACCAGAAGCTGGCCGAGGCCAAACTAAAGCCGCTCTCGAGCCAGCTTTCCACGCCCTACCTGACCTCGGGCAGCGCCAGCCTGCGCCCCTGCACGGCCTGCGGGGTGCAGCCAGCAAAATCCGCCAACGACGAGCTTTGCCGTGGTTGTGAGCGCGATGGGCATATGGGCCGGCTTATTCCCAAGCGAACAGAGATCGGCTTCTTCCCTCAGGATGCCCCCAGGCCCCGCTACCGCTTTCCGGCCTGGCAGGTGGCGCTGGAGACTTCCACCGTCCACACCCTGCGCACCCGGCCCGATTTCACCCCGGCGGCCCACCCCTGGGAGGTGCGCCTCCTGGCTGGGCATATCCCTACCCTGGCGGACGCCCTGCGCCAGGGCCGCTGGCGCGATCTGGCCGAGTACCAGGCCTGGGCTAAAGAACAGAAGCTTTGGCAAGAGGAAGAAGGTGAACGCAAGGCCGACGACCCCCTCACCCTGGCCGAGCTGGCCGAGTTCTCCACCGGGGCCAAGTACCTGGGGGCCCTGATGCTCGACGCCGACCGCATGGGCGAGGCCTTCGCCACCGGCTTCAGAGACGAAAACGGGCAGGACAGCAGTAGCCCCAGCCGCATCGCCAGCTTATCGCGGATGCTCGAGCTCTTCTTCGCCGGAGAAGTGCTGGAGCTGATCAAAAACCCCCGAACCTACGCCAAGCGCCTGGGCTGGGAAGAGCTGGAGACCAAGGAAAAAGCAGCGCGCTACCCCCTCATCTACTCGGTGTATGCCGGGGGCGACGACCTCTTCTTGCTGGGGCCGTGGGATGTGCTTTTGGAGTTCGCCCTGGATCTGCAGGCGCTGTATCGGCAGTTCACCCAGCACCCCGCCCTCACCCTCTCCGGCGGCTTGGTGCTGGTGAGCCCCAGCCTGCCCATCCCGCTGCTGGCGGAGGCGGTGCAGGAGGCCGAGCAAGCAGCTAAAAATGCGGGCCGCAACCGGCTGCACCTGTTCGGGCAGGGCGTGCTCTGGGACGAGTTGCGTAACCTGCGCCCCTGGGTGCGGGACTTCCGCCGCCACCTCCAGGCCGAGGGCAAAGCAGGCCTGAGCAGCGCCCTGGCCTACCGCCTGCTCAGGCTGTGGAGGGGGCATCAGGATGAGGACGAGGCCCGGCGGATGCGCTACAAGCCGCTTCTGGCCTATGCCCTGCGCGAGCGGGAAGAGGGGATTCGCAAGCACTACCTGCAACTCACCGACCACACCCAAGCCGCCTGGCGATATCTGCCGGTCTGGGTGCAGTGGGGGCTTTATCTGGAGCGATAGGAGGCGCGTATGGAGTTTTATCAGGACAGGCATAACCGAATCCTAAAACCCGGCTTGTTCGACAGCCAGGCCCGACAGGACGCCGATGGGGTGCAGGGCATCCAGTCCAGCCAGTTCCGCAACTACTTTCACGAGTTGCGCACCCTCGAGGCCAACTACGAGCGCGCCGCCAAGATGGACGATGCCTTGGCTTTTGCCAAGCTGGTACCCCAGCTTGAACTCCTGAAGGCCAAGCTGGCCTACGGGCAGCGCAAAAACGGCCCTCTGCAAAATGCCGGCGGATTCGTCAACCTTATGAACCGCCTGATTGATGCAGGAAAAAAGAGCCCGGAGGATTTCGAGGCCATGATGCAATACCTCGAGGCCGTGCTGGCCTACTTTTATGCCAAAGAAGGGCAAAACCAAGGGGGACGTAGATGAAATTGCTCGGCTACAAGCGTATCCACGGCATTATTCGCCTCAAAAGCGGTCTGCGCATCGGCATGAGCAAAGACCAGATGGCCATTGGGGACGTGGACAACCCGGTCATTCGCAACCCCCTGACCGAAGAACCCTACATCCCCGGCTCTTCGCTCAAGGGCAAGATGCGGTATTTGCTCGAGTGGCACCTCGGCGGGAAATACATCACCGAGTCCGACCAGTACCATGTCTACAAGGACGAGGATGGCCCCATCGGGCGCATTTTCGGTGTGGCTCCCGGCAACGACCGTCGCAGTAAAGAACTAGCTCAACAGCGTGGCCCCACCCGCCTCCTGGTGCGCGATGCCTACCTAACGCCCGAATCCAAAAAAGCCCTCGAGGCCATGACCGCCCGCGGCGGCTACCTGACCGAGGTCAAGCAGGAGGTGTTTATTCCGCGCATTGGCGGTAACGCCAACCCCCGCACCGCCGAGCGCGTGCCGGCTGGGGCCGAGTTTGCCTTCGAGATGGTCTACCGGGTGATGGACACCGGCGACGGCGGCCAGACCGACCGGGGCAACTTCCGCCACGTGGAGAAGGCCCTCGAGCTGCTGCAACTCGACGGCCTGGGGGGTTACATCAGCCGGGGGTACGGCCAGGTCGAGCTGCGTTACGAAGTCGAGGAAAAATGAGGGTTCGGGCTTTTCACCTCAAGCTCTCCAGCATCACCGCCCCGCCCAGGGCTTCCACCCTGTGGGGCCACCTGGCCTGGTGGGTGCGCTATACCCAGGGAGAGGAAAAGCTGAAAGGGTGGCTCGAGGCCTTCCAGCACGACCCGCCCTTCCTGCTTTCCTCGGCCTTCCCCACCGGTTATCTGCCCCGCCCCTACCTCCCTCAGCTTCAGGTGGAGGACACCCAGGCGCGCAAAGCCCTCAAGAAGATCCGCTACCTGAGCCTGAAAACCTTTGCGAGGGTCATTCAGGAAGGCGAAGAAGCGCTACGAGAAGCGCCCGAACTCAAAGAGAGGAAAGCCCCCAAGGCCACTTTGGCCACCCAGACCCGCGTGGGCATCCACCGCACCACTGGCACTGCGCAGGAGGGCATCCTCTTTACCGACCGGGTGTACTGGCTGAACGACAAGGAGCAAAGGCAGACCTGGACGGTGTATGTCCAGGTTCGGCAGCAGGCCGATTACTTGGAACAGGCCCTGCGGGAGGTAGGCGCCTTTGGCTACGGCGGTAAGGCCAGCGTGGGGCTGGGGCGCTTCGAGGTAGTAGACACCCAGGAACTCGAGCTGCCCGAGGCCGAGAACCCCACCCACTGGGTCACCCTATCGTCCACTTTGCCCCAGGGCGAGGGGTTTTATGCCCTCGAGACCTACTGGGGCCGCCTGGGCGGGCACTATGCCCTGGCCGAGACCCCCTTCAAGCGGCCCTACCTGCGGACGGTGGAGGGAAGCGTGTTCAAGGAGAAGCCCAGAGGTGGCCTGCTGGACGTGACCCCAGCACCGGCCCCGGAAGCGGGTGTGCGGGTGTGGGAGTATCTCTATCCCTTCTGCTTGGGGGTGCGGATATGAGTTTTCTGGAGGCTTATCGCCTCGAGCTCGAGCTCCTGGGCCCTGTCCACGTGGGCACTGGGGAGGCTTTTCCAGCCTACAGCTACCTGGTAGATGCGAAGGACAAAGAGGCCTTTATTCTGGATCCGGGCCGCTTGCTGGAACTGCTGAACGAGAGCCAGCGAAAGAATTTCCTGGACGCTGTAGCCCAGGGCCCCAAACTCGCCCAGGAGAGCCTGCGCTCTTTATGGAATAGCCGCTTGGTAGATCCCAGCCCGGCGGTGGTGCGGAAGGTGCCAGTGAGCATGCCGTTCTTGCAAACCGTGCAAAACGCCACCGACGCCGCGGGCTTGGAGTTCCGCACCCTGCCCAGGAGCCCGCTGGGGGCCTACCTGCCAGGCTCGAGCATCAAGGGAGCTTTGCGCACAGCCTGGATGTTCCAGCGAATCCTAAAGCGAGGTCAGGATATCGAGTACCGTGGTCGTTGGGCATGGGGCAGGACATCCCCGAAAGGCGAATGGCCCCTTATCCAGCCTCCCAAAAGCATCAACACCCGGGTCGCCCAGGAGTTTGAGGCCCTGGTGCTGGACTACGCCACCGAGCGCAGCCCAGACCTATACAAAGACCCTTTTCGACAGATACGGGTAGGCGATACGGAGCCCTGCGATAACCTGCTGCTTAACCGTATTGGGGTGTTTCATCCCAAGGGCAGCATGGATGATACAGTGCTACTGGCCGAAACCTTCCGCAGCAAATCGAAGCTCACCTCAATCCTGCGCCTCCACACCGGCCTATCCCGGCAAAGCAGCCAAAAAACGGTTTCCCACGCCATCTCTGCCGATGCACTAAAAGCAGCTTGTCGAGAGTATTACCAGGAAGTGGCCGCACGGGAGGAAGAATTCGCCAAAGAACACAACCTGACGAAGGCCCTGAGCATTTATAAGGATTTGGAGCAGCGCTTGCAAAACGACCCAAAGGCCTTTCCCCTGCGCATTGGGTTTGGCTCTGGCCGTATGTCCATCCGCCTCGCCTTGCTGCTCGATGGCGAAGAGGGGCAGGAGCCCAAAACCCGCAAAACCGCCGGCTCGGCCAATCCCAAGGACGGCTTCCCCATGGGCTGGGCTATTGCCAGGCTCGAGCCTTACTGAAAGCCTGCCTTTTTCAACCTATACTGAACCCATGGCCCTGACTGTCAAAAACCCCGAAGTCGAGCGCCTGGCCGAAGAAGTGGCCCGTCTGACCGGCGAGACCAAGACCGAGGCCATCCGCAAGGCCCTTCTGGAACGCAAGGCCCGGCTTTTGTACCCGCAGCGCCCCAGTAAAGAGAGCGTGCTGGAATTTTTAGAGCGCGAGGTCTGGCCCAAACTGCCGCCCGAAAGCCTAGGTAAAGCCCCCACCAGGGCCGAACAAGAGGAAATTCTGGGCTTTGGCCCGGAGGGCTACTGATGGTGCTGGACAGCTCGGTTCTGGTACAGCTTATTTTTGCCGAGCCAGGGCATCGGGAGGCGCTCGAGCGCATTCTTGAGGCCGAGGTGCGCGTGGTGGGGGCACCCACGCTGGTCGAGGTGGGTATGGTGTTGACCAGTCGGTTGGGGCCGGACAACCTGTACCTCCTGGACGAACTTCTGATGCGCCTCGAGGCCCAGGTGGTTCCCTTTGAGACAAGCCATACATACCAAGCCCTCTCGGCCTTCCGCCGCTACGGCAAGGGCCGCCACCCTGCGGCCCTTAACTTTGACTGCCTGAGCTACACGGTGGCTAAGGTGGCGGGGATGCCCCTGGCCTATGTAGGCGACGACTTCGCCCAGACCCACCTAGCATGATGCTTGCAGCACTGGTACTCCCCCTCGAGGGCCCCGCCCGCCCCGACCCCGACGGCTGGCGCGGCCTGGTGTATAGCTTGCTCAAGACCCTCGACCCCGAGCTGCACGCAGCCCAGCACAACCCCTTCAGCCTGGGACTGGGCGGGGCCCTGGGGCAGTGGTGGGTGCGGATTGCTTTTTTGGAGGAGGGCCTGTATGCCCGGCTCTCGCCCCATCTGTTTGGCCTGGCAGGCCAGACCGTGCGGCTCAAGGAGCCCTTCCGGGTGCGCGCGGTGCTGCAAGAAGAGCACCCCTGGGCCGGCGTGAGCACCTATCCCAAGCTATTCCAGGGCCAGGCCACCGCCAGCCTGGGGCTTCAGTTCGCCAGCCCTACCTTTTTTCGCCGCAAGGGGCACAGCTACCCCCTGCCCGAGCCCCGGCTGGTCTTCGACTCGCTCACCCAGCGCTGGAACGCCTTTGCTCCAGTAAAGGTGCCCCTCGAGGTGCAGGAAGCCTGGGAGCGCCTTTTGGTGGGCCAGTTCCAGGGCCGCACCCACCACATCGTGCCCAACCAGGACGAGCGGGGGGTGGGCTTTGTGGGCCGGGTGGTCTACTACCTGCCCAAAGCCAGCCCCACCGAGGCCCAGTGGCTCCAGGCCCTGGGGCGCTTTGCCTTTTACGCCGGGGTAGGGGCCAAGACCAGCCTGGGGTTTGGGCGGGTGCGGATGTTTGACCCCCTGCGCAAGGAGGAAGCAAGCAATGGAGGATTTGAAGCAGAAAATTCAACAAGCCTGGCAGAACCTCAAGACGCAGGAGCTTGAGGGGGCAAAGGCCCAGGAGTTGTATAACCAAACCGTTTGGCCGCTGTTGCTCGAGCTCTGGCGTCGGGAGCCGCATGTATATCCGCTCCGTGAACAGTTTGACGTCTCGATTCATACCCTGGGCACCAGCCCGGAAGCCACCACCCTGGCTGCTTTGGGACTGGGCGCGGGTGAGGTATACGTTCTGCACACGCCCGAGAGCAAACGCTACCTCGAGCAGCTTCAGCGCGACCTAGGCCGCTCCGTTTACCCGATAGAAATCGGCAAAAGCGACGTGACCCGCCTATACCAAGCGGTAGGCGAGCAAGTGCGCAAGCATCCAGGTAAAAAGATAGCCCTCGATCTCACCAGCGGAACCAAGGCCATGAGCGCAGGTATGGCTGCAGCAGGCTATTTCCTCCAGCGGGTTTATCCCAATCTACGGGTAGCTTATGTGGATAACGAAGCCTTTGATGCCACGCTTAGAAAACCAGTTGCTGGAACTGAGCGGCTAATTTTGCTTCCTAACCCCCACGAGGTGTTGGGTGATCTAGACGAACACTTGGCCCAGGAACTATATGATGCGCGTGAATTTGGTAAGGCTGCGGAACGGTTTGTCTCATTGAGGCGAAAAACTGGGCAAGGAGGATTCGATCTTCACGCTACGGCTTGTGAAATGTACAAGTACTGGTACGCGCTGGACTTCGAGACTGCTCTAAGTAATGCCAGGCGGCTCTTGGAGTTTATAGGACAGGATGCGTATCGAAACCATTTCTTGGTGCGTCACGCAGGACGTTTGAAGGAGCAGAAGGAAGGCCTCGAGGCCATTGTGACTTTGCTCAGATCGCAGAACCTGAGCGAAACCAAAGGCGCTTTGTGGCTTACAGCCTCCCTGATTCAACTTGGTAACGAACGCAGGGAGCGGCAACCGGTGCTGGCAGCACTTTACTACTACCGCAGCCTCGAGCTAATCCTGCAGCACCGCGTGGCCCGGCAGGGACGGGATGCCGATAGCCCTAACCTCAGCGAGGATGAACAGCAAAGCATGCGGCAGTATCTGGGTCGCTGGTTAGGCGAGAAGCCAGAGAATATACGAATCTCTGGCAAACTTGGGCTTCTGGAGGCTGTGGCCCTGCTTCGGCACCTGGGTGATTCCAGCGTCGGTTTTTCCGATAGCGATATGCAAGGCTATCAGGGTGTACTCAAAGGACGGAATAAGAGCCTCCTGATACACGGCTTGCAGGTGAGTAAAAGAGGTGAGCTGGAGAAACTGCGTGAGTTTAGCCGTAAGCTCTACCAAAAAGCACAGGAGGAAGCTGGTTTGAACCCAGCAGTGGAGCCAGTAAGCCTGTCGTGACCCTCCACCTCACCGAACAGTCCTCCACCCTGCGCCTCTCCCAGGGCCGCCTGCGGGTAGAGCTCGACGAGCAAGCCCTGGCCGAACTTCCCGCCCGCAAGGTGCGGGGGGTGGTGGTCTGGGGCAATGTGCGGCTTACCACCCCGGCCCTGGCCTTCTTGTTGCGCCAGGAGGTTCCGGTGCTGTACGCCACCTTGGAGGGGCAGCTTTACGGGCAGGCCCAGGCCCCCCAGAGCCTTGCCCCCCAGGTGCTGCGGGCACAGATGCGGGCTCAGCAAGACCCTCTTCCGCTGGCCCAAAGCTTTTTGCAAGGCAAGCTGCATTCGGAGCAGATGCTGCTCGAGCGCCTCGCACGCCAGGCCCCCACCGCGCCTCAGCAGGCCGAGATAGAGGCCGCCCTTGAGGCCCTGCCCCAGGCCCGGAGCCTCGAGGCCCTGCGCGGCATTGAGGGCAACGCCGCCCGTGCCTACTTTGCCGGGCTGCAAGCGGTACTTGCGCCCTATGGCTTTTCCGGGCGCAACCGCCGCCCCCCCACCGATGCCGTGAATGCCGCGCTCTCCTATGGCTACATGGTGTTGCTGGGCCGGGTGCTGCTGGCCCTTGGAATAGCCGGCCTGCACCCCGAGTTGGGCCTGCTGCATACCGAGGGCCGCCGGGCCCCCGCCCTGGCCTTCGACCTGATGGAGGAGTTTAGGGTTCCGGTGGTGGACGCGGTGGTAATTGCGGCCTTTTTGCGCAGCGAGCTAACCCCCCAGCAGCACAGCGAGGCCCGCAACGGCGGGGTTTATCTGAACGAAGCCGGGCGCAAGGTGCTGCTCAGGCGGCTCGAGGAGCGCTTGAGCCAGGAGGCCCAGCACCCTAAGGGCTTCCGCAAGCCCTACCAGGAACTCATCGAAACCCAGGCGGCCCGCCTCAAGGCGGCCATCCTGGGCCGCGAAGCCTACACCCCCTTTTATCTTTGGAGGTGAAATGCCCGACGAACGCTTCTACACCATTGCCTACGACATCCCCGACGATGGCCGTCGGGTCAAGGTGGCCAACGTGCTCAAGAGTTTTGGCGAGCGGGTACAGCTTTCGGTGTTCGAGTGCTGGCTGGCCCCAGGGCAGCTACAGCAACTCAAGCAGTTTTTGCAAAAGAAGCTCGAGCTCTCCCAAGACAGTGTCCGCATCTACCCCATCGGCGGAACGGTGGAGGTGCTGGGCCTGGGCCGCCTCACCCAAAGCCCCGACTTCCTGATTCTTTAGGCGTTACACCCCCCGTAACCTTGCCACCACCCACCAAAAACGCCTGCGCGATCGCACCTCACCACACACTAAACCCAACCTAAAACCAGTCCAGTACAGCATGGAAGCACTTTCACCAAATAACCCATTATGTTTTGCGCAAAATGCTATAATGCTGTTGTCGAGCAATTCGACAACGCACATTGAAAGCCAGCTTTTGCGATAAAAAAGGCAAACCCACGCCACAAAAAATCTAAAAGTGCGGGAAAGTAAGCCCTCATCGCAAAAAACACACTTTTTACCCCAGTTATCCACAGGGGGGCTGTGGATAACTCCGGTTTCTCATAAATACCCCCCCCAGCACCCCTGTACAGCACGGTGTTTAACGGGGTATGCTGTTGCAAACAAAAAGCCCCGTAAGGGGATTGAAACGAGCTTTTCGCTTCCGTCGGTCATTTTGACTTTTTCGATCTTGTTGCAAACAAAAAGCCCCGTAAGGGGATTG
>NZ_JBBINI010000010.1:0-108328 GCF_037443965.1 Meiothermus sp. | reverse complement strand
CACCCAGACGTAGGTAGCCACCAGGAGGGTTTCTGCGTCAAGATAGTACAGGGGGTGCTCTCTGTGGGTTTCCATAGCACCCCCTCTTTTTTACATCCCCTGGGGTAGGTCAAGTAGCACACGAAGGCATCAGAAATTTACGCCGGGCTGAGAGGTAGGTCATAAACCAAGCCAATGTAAGTCCTGTAAGCGTATTTCGCCAATCGGCCTCGCAAATTTCTATTGTGGGCAAAGCTACCAATAGCCTATAACTGAGAGCTTTTCCAGCTATCAGCCATCGGCTATAGGCTATTGGCTATCGCTGGAATGGCTTGAACCAGGTGGCCACACCTTTGGTCATTTCTTCGGCAATCTGGCGACCGGTGGCCTGACCCAGAATCATCCGCTGGATACCTGAACGCATCAATTCGGTGCCGGTCGGTGCTGCATAGCGGAAGCCCACCAGGGTCAGGTAGGGGGTGCCGTAGCTATTGGTGTAGTCAATCACTTCCTGAAGAATGGGGTCTTTGGCTTTAGTGCCTGGCACGGCAGAAGCCTGTGAAAGTTTTTCGGTGAACTGCTGGCCAAACTCCTGGGTCGAGAGGAAGTTGAGGAAGCGGATGGCCGCCTCGGGGTTGCGGGTCTTGGCGTTGATGGAGTAGTTACCATCTGCAAAGGTCGAAACCCAGGTGCGCTCGCCACGCCGCAGGGGGGGAGCCGGCACGAAGCCGAAATTGAGGCGGGGGTTGTTATCGCGGAAATAGGCGATGTCGAAGCCACCCGTTACAAAGAAAGCCGCGCCACCGTTGGTAAAGAGGGTACGGCCTTCGGGGTAGCCGATACCGGCGAAGTTAGGCGGCATGAATTCACGCATCGCGGCGGTTTCTTCTAGTGCCCGGATGAAGCCCTCGTCCACGAAGGTCTTTTGCCCAGCCGTGACCGCCCGGAAGTAGTCGGAGCCACCATAGAAGTTGGGGCCAATTACGCCGAAGATCTGCTCGAGGCTGATACCATCCTTGGGGCCGTTGGCCAGAGGGATAATTCCAGCCGCTTTAATGCGGGCCAGCATGGCTTTGAAGTCGGGCCAGTTATCGGGAATTTCGCGGATGCCCGCACGTGCCAAGAGGTCTTTGTTATAAAAGAAGCCTAGACTCTGGGTAGCGAAGGGAACCCCGTAAATACGACGGCGGGTGTCATCGCGGAAACCCCGCGCTGCGTTGAGCAAAGTAGCAGGGAAGCGGGCCAGGTTGGGCACCTGCTGGTTGGTGATAGGCAGCAGGTAACCCGCATCGGCCAGTTGGGCTAGGCCACCGTAAGCGCGGGTATGGATAATGTCAGGGCCTGTCCCGGCAGCCAAAGCCGAGGAAAGAATGGTGTTGTACTCGAGGTTGTTGTAGGGAGTATAAACCACCCGAATACCAGTTCGGGCTTCGAACTGCTTGGCGATATCGTTATAGAACTCGCGGTCTTCGACCCGCCAGCTCCAAAAAGTGAGGGTGGTTTGCTGGGCAAAAGCTGCCCCCAGTAAAAGCAGCATACCCAACAAGATCATCCGCAAGACCGTCGTCTTCATCATACCTTTGCCTCCTTGTGGGAACTCCAACGGTTTCCCACGACCCTAAACATTTTTGGTCTAGGTTAGTATAAGGCAAAGTATTTTTGGTATTCAAGTGGTCTACGTGCCAAAGCTAGGGCTCTTGGCGATAGGGTGTCCAGCTCGGAACCGCGATGAGCGTAGGCAAAACGCGAGCGAAAAGCGCGATGCGGAACAATAGCGCTCCAGAGCGCATTTCCAATGGGGCTGTTAGGGTTCTCATCTCACACAAGAGCAGCTATCAACTGGGCATATAAACCCACCCCCCAGGCAGCGCGGATGCGGTAACGTTCCTGCAGGGCAACTTCACCTGCTGGATTATGCTGGCTCACACCACCCAGGCAACCATCGGGCTCGATAAAGCTTTCGAGCGCTTCCCCACAGCGCTGAGCTGCTTGCAAAGCCTCACCGCCCAACCAACCCGCCTTGGCTCCCAGGGCCAATCCCGCCGCGATACCTGCGGAGCCCGAGGTCTCGGCAGGGAGGTCGGGTCGGTCGGTAAAGACCGGCCATAGGCCATCGGGCTGCTGGCGCTGGAGCAGCAGGGGGGTAATGCGAACCAGCCTAGAAATCAACTCATCCCGACCTGGGTGTTCAGGGGGCAGTTGCAGAACAACCTGGGCAGTCCCTAGCACCAGCCAGGCGGTTCCTCTAGCCCAATTGACCATAGCTACCCGCCCATCGCTATAGGCCCTTTGGATCACCTGCGCACCCCGCCACAGAAAATCCCAACGTCTGGCACACTCTTGCCAGGCGATATCGAACCAGTCGGTTTCATCAAGCGCCGTCGCTGTAGCGGCCAGGGGAAAAGCCAGGGTAAAGCAACCCTCGCTGGTGAGAAAGTCGCGTGTGATACGAGCAGTTTCTATCATTCTCTGGCCCAAAATACGCAAAACCCCTGCCCGTTCAGGCGTGGGCTGGGTCCGCTGCAGATGCGCCAAGGCAGCCACCGGCGCAAAGGATTCCAATCGCTGATTCAGCAAGTCAATATAGCCGGGTTCTTCAACGGTTCCCTCTCCCCTGCGCTTCATCCCTTCCAACGGCAATCCTTCCCCAACGCCGGCCAGCATCCGCTGCAGGGCCTGCCTATACGACTCGTTTCCAGTAGCCCGGTATAGGTCGCTGAGACCGGTGGTGGTACAGCCAATCATCCATCCCAGATAGTCGGTTGCAGCTCTGGAGTGTAGAAAGTCGCCCAGCATCCTCTGCAGCGGAGAAACCGCCCCCACCGGTACCGCCACCCACGCACTGGTGGGCACAAACTGCTGTCCACCCCCCACCAACAGCTTTGGCAACGGCCCCGGCTGCAGCGATTCCACCAAGCCCACTGGGTTTTCCTGGGCCGCTATTGCCAGTTCCAATACCTCAGGCCAGGCATCTGCGTTCTGCCCCAGTACCTTGGTTAGATCCAGGATAAAACTCGCCCACTGAGCAGGAATTCGCACATCCAGTTGCCTCACCAACCGGTCTTGATAAAAAACGCGGATGAGGGCCGTGCGGCGACAATCTTTTGAGTTGACCAAGCGTAGCAGGGGCCGCGCAGCTCCGCTTACGCTGGGTTTGGCAAAGCGAAGCTGGACGGGCTGTTCACCCAGTTGGATGGCTTGCAGACCCAAGGCAGGGTTCTCGAGCTGTGCGGCCTCTGCCTGTGCAGCGGTTTCCTGGGCCTTCAGTTCGGGTTGAATGTGTGTTGGGAACATCTGTATCAGTCTATGCGACACCCACTTGGCAACAGGCCGACTCCCAGCGGTTGGCTTTCGGGTTTCCTGTGCTAATACAACTCGAGGCCGCCCCTAAACACCCGCCCAACAGGACGCCCGTTTTCCCACAGGGTCAGGTCGGCGGGGGCCTCTGGGCGAATCTGACCGTGCTGGGGCCAGCCCGCCGCCAGCGCCGCCCCCCTGGTATGGGCCCACAGAACCTCGGCCGGGGTCAGGCTCTGGGCCGGGGTCAGGGGGTGCTGGGTGGCGGCCTGGAGGTTCAGCTCGTAGAGCGGCTTCATCACCGGGGCATCCGAGCCAAAGGCCATGGGCAGGCCGGTGTTCCAGAGGTCGCGCAGGCGGAAGGCCTCGTGTTCGTGGCCCTTCAGGTGAAACCGCACCAGCTCGGCGTCGCCCAAAAGATGCATGGGCTGCATAGAGAGGGCCAGGTGGAGGCCGGGCAACCGGGCCAGCTCGGCATCGCGCACGTGCTGGGCGTGCTCGAGCCGAAAGATGCGCCTGGAGCTGGGTTGCAGTTGATGAAACACCTCCAACACCCCCTGCACCGCCCGGGTTCCGATGGCGTGCACCACCAGGCCCAGGCCGGCCTCGAGAGCTGCCCGCCCTTCGCTCAGGATGAGCTCGAGGGCATCGAGCGCCAGCCCATGCGAGCCGTCGGGGTAGGGCTCGATCATCCAGGCCGTGCGGCTGCCCAGGGCCCCATCGGCAAAAAACTTGACCGCGGCAATCTCCAGGCTGTCGCCCCGCCAGCCGGGCCGGGCTTCCCGCCAGTGGTCGCGGTCCAGGGCCCACCACAACCGCACCGGCAGCCGGCCTGATTCTGCCAGTTGTTCGGCCAGGCTAAAGTGGCACCAGCCCATATGATGCACGGCGGTGTAGCCCCGGCGGGCCAGGTCATGGAGGCCGCGCTCGAGTTCGGCCAGGCCGGGCTTGGGCATCACCTGCTGCACAAGCTCCTGGGCGGCTTCCAGCAGGTAGCCGGTGGGCTGGCCCTGGGCATCGCGCACCAGAACCCCACCGGGCGGGTCGGGGGTCTGGGCGGTAATACCGGCCTGCTCGAGGGCTTTGGTGTTCACCCAGGCCGAGTGCCGGTCGCGGCTTTGCAAAAATACCGGGTGATGGGGGGCCACCACATCCAGCAGCTCGCGGGTGGGATAGGCCCGAAAAAGATAGCCCCCGCCGCGAATCCAGCCGCCGGGAGGCAGGGTGCGGGCCTTCTCAGCCACCTGCTGCGCCACCGCCTGGGGGTCGGTCAGCCCCTCCAGATCCAGGCTGTCGAGTTGCAGCCCCCACATCTGCGGGTGGGCGTGGGCTTCGTGCAGACCGGGGGTGATCTGCTCGAAAAATTGCTTTTTAGCACCGGGATACCGCGCGCTCAGGTCTTGCAGGCTGCCCATATCGGCGATGCGGTCGCCTTCCAGGTACGCCGCCTCTACCACCTGGGCCTCGGTCATAGTTTCAACGCGCCCGTAGAGCAACATGGGAGGCATCCTATCCCGCTTTGGATGGTCGCTCAAGCAGGCGTCCGGCGCGGCTGCCAACCCCACACGCAGCAAACATTGTCTCGGATAAAACGCCTGTGGCGTGCAGGGTGCAAAGCCGACGAGGCGCAAGCTAGGCTGCCAAAAGGCTCCTTCATTATTAAGGCGCTCCCCTACCGATTGGGTTATTCCCTTCATATCCAGCCAACATCCAGCGGCTATACTCATAATCTGATGAAGCGGGGCTTACTGATTGGCTTGGGCATTTTTACCGGGTTGGTATTGGGCTGGGCTGGATTCGAGCGCTACCACCACAACCGGGTGTTTGCGGGCGTCGAGGCCGCCGGGGTCAAGGTTGGGAGCCTGACCCTGGAGGAGGCCACCGCCAAAATTGCCGCAGAAACACAAAACATCGCCCCACCCCGGCTCACCCTCAAGGCGGGGGACAAAGCCCTCGAGGTCTCGGCCAGCGAGCTGGGCTGGAAGCCCGACGCCAGGGCCACCGCCGAGCGCGCCTTTGCGATAGGCCGCAACCGTTTGACCGAGCGGATGGCCGCCCTGCGCGGACAGGTCCAAATTCCTTTGGTTCCCAGCGTAGACCCAGGTGCGCTGGAAAAGCGGTTGCAAGCAATCGCGCAGTCCCTCGAGTACCCCCCCATCAACGCCAGGGTGGTGTTCAAGGACGGGCAGTACACCGTCACACCCGAAAAGGCCGGTTTGAAGCTGGACATTCAGTCTGCCATCGAGACCTATATCAAATATCCCGAGCAGACCGTGCTCGAGTTCTTCCCCAAAACCATCACCCCCCGCGTTACCGCCGCCATGCTCGAGCCCGTGGCCCGCAAAGCCAACGAACTCCTGCGGCCCGTTACCCTGGTGTATGCCGAAACCAGGCTGGCTGGGGGCGGACAAGTTCGCAAACGCACCTTGCAGGTAAACGAGGTGGCCGCACTCCTCAGCGTGCAGGAAGAAGTCCGGGTCAATAGGGCGGCCCTGGGCAAAACACTGGCCCAGATGGCCCAGCAGTTCGATCGCCTGCCGGTGGATGCCCGGTACGTCGTAGACCAGGACGGACAGCTTACCGTGCGCCCCGAGGTGGAGGGCTGGAAGCTCAACCAGCCCGAAACCCTGAAGCGGCTGGAGCTCGAGCTGTTGCGCCCAGACCTGAGCGAGCTGCGCCTAACCGTAGTCCCCAAAGCCGCACGGGTACGGGCCGCCGACCTGCCCAAGGCCGAAGATCTGCAACTCCTGGCCGAGGCCACCACCTACTACAGCGGTTCCGCCCCCGAGCGCATCGCCAATGTTCATGCGGCGGCCCGCAACCTGGATGGCTATATCGTAGCTGCCGGTGGGGTTTTCAGTTTCAACGATGCCATTGGCAGCATCAGCCCGGAGAATGGCTTCAAGGAGGCTCTGGTCATCTCCGAAGGCCGCACCGTCAAGGGGGTGGGGGGTGGGGTCTGCCAGGTCTCCACCACGGCCTTCCGGGCTCTGTACCAGGCCGGGCTGCCCATCCTCGAGCGCAACCAGCACGCCTACCGGGTGCGCTGGTACGACAACATCGTGGGCTTCGATGCGGCGGTCTACCAACCCTACCTGAACCTGCGGGCCCGCAACGATACCCCCGGCCCTTTGGTGGTTCGCAGCACGGTCACCCGCACCACCCATACCGTACGCATCTATGGCATTCCCGACGGGCGAAAGGTAGAGGTTTCCAAACCGGTCATTCTCTCCCGCACCCCACACCCGCCGCCGCAGTACATCGTAGAACCCAGCCTGCGCCCCGGTCAGGTCAAGCAGGTGGACTGGGCGGTGGATGGCTTCCGTACCCGCATCACCCGCAGCATCACCCGCCCCAACGGGAAGGTAGATGTGGATGTGCTCAACTCCAACTTCCGCCCCTGGCGCGCGGTGTATCAGGTAGGGCCACAGCCTGCGGTTCCATCCGACGAAGTGGCCTCGAGGTAGCCTTCGCCAAGCAGAAACTAGACCACCGTCTAACCGGCCTAAAAACGCCGCCTGCGCTGGGGCAGCAGCAGCAGAACAACGCCCACCACCACGCAAGCATCGGCCAGGTTCCAGATGGGGAAGTTGTCCAGAATGGCCAGCCCGGTGCGGTTGATGTCCACGTAGTCCACCACCCAGCCATGGCCCAGCCGGTCTATGGCGTTGCCCAGCGCCCCCGCCGCAATCAGGGAAAAGGCGACCTGTCCCAGCAGCGATACCCGCCGATAATTCATGCTCAGATAGAGCAGAATCCCAATGCCCACCGCTAGGCTGACCCAGACCAGAATGCGAGCACCGCCCTGGAAGATGCCAAAGGCCGCACCGGTGTTTTTGATGAAGGTGGCATCTACAATCCAGAACAGATTGGTCAGGAATATAGCACCCACCCTTTCGTCGAAAATGCGGGGCCCCACCGCCCACAACACCACGAGTTTGATGGCCTGATCGGCGACCAGCAGGGCGGGAACCAGCCAGGTGGCGATATTCATACCGCTGGGAAGTCTAGCACGGCTACGTGAGGGTATGCTATACTCGTTGCCGTTGCCCTGAAGCAAGGGGCAGTCCCTTGCGTTGGCAGTTAGGAGTCCTGCAATGTCGAAGATTTGCGAGATTAGCGGCAAGCGCCCCACGGTGGCCTACAGCATCATTACCCGTGGTAAGGCCAAACGGGAAGGTGGGGTGGGTAAGAAGATTACCGGCTACACCAAGCACTGGCAAGAGCCCAACCTGCGCAAAGTAACCGTAACGGTTGCCGGGCAGGCCATCACCTTCCGGGTCGCCAACAGCCACGCCCACAAGGTCTACGAGCTGGTGGAGCGCTCCAAGGGCATGAAGCTCGAGGGCCTCACCGCCAAGCAGATCAAAGCCCGCCTGCTGAGCCTGCTCTAAGCAACCCACCACAGCTAGAGACACAGCCCGCTGTGTCTCTTTGCTTTTGGCATAAAATAGGCCCATGCCGATCAAGCCCGGCTGGATTGTGCTCGCTCTGGTGACCCTTCTGGCTTTGTGGCAGAGCGCGCAGCTATCCGGTGCCCGCCGGCAGATTGCGGGGTTGCAGTCGGAAATTGCCAAACTCAAGCAGAGCCTCGAGCAAGGCCCCGAGGGCTTCACGCTGCCCTTGCCCGGCGCCTGCCTGCCCAAAAGCGATGCCAACCTGCCCGGCGCCCCCCGCGAGTACCGCAAGGGCACCAGCCCCGGTTTTGTGTTTATCAACGAGGATGCCTGTGTACCGGTGCGCTTTGGCATGGGAGTGGTGGCAGCAGCCGGCGGCGAGGTTGTCAAAGCCGAGACCAGCTACAAAGAGTTGACCCGCGCCGAGTTCGAAGCCCTGATTCGGGCGGTGGCCAAGGGAGCCAGCCCCGAGCAGATGGACAAACTGCGGGGGCGCGAGGTCTGGATTCGCCACCCGGGTGGGTTTACCACCGTATACGCCCACCTTTCCGATATTGCCCCCGGACTAAAAACAGGCAGCAAGGTCTACAAAGGGCAGTGGATTGGGCGGGTGGGCAACAGCGGCACCGAGGCGGCCCTGCGCGGCAGGGGTGAAGGCGCGCGGCTCTTGTTTGAGCTGTGGGATGGTGAGCCCGACCGGGACAAATACTTTGGTCAGGGTCTAGCGCCCGAGGCAGTGCGGGCCAGGGCCAAGCTCGAGTTCGGTCTTCCCTAGTGAGTAGGGTATCTTAATCCCCATGCGCCGCGACCTGGCCGAAATCTGGAAGCTGCTGTGGGTGCGAATTGCAGTTTATGCGGTTCTGGTCTACCTAATCCTACAGCTTCTGGGGATGGTCTTCGGAGGGACCAGGGGGGCTTTGGTCACGCTTTTTCTGGCCTTTCTTTTTGCCTATCTGACTTCGCCCATTGTGCGGGCTTTGGAAAAACGTAGGATACCGCGTTTTGTGGGGGTGCTCTTGGTGTATCTGGGGCTGGGGTTGTTCTTGGGGCTGGCCTCGTTTCTGATTGCCGACATGGTGAACGTGCTGGCCCGCTACGTGACCGAACTTCCCCGCATCCTGACCCCCTTGCTAACCTGGGTCGAGAACCTGCCCTCGCGCGTGGGGCAGATTGAGATACCCCCGGCCCTGGAAGGGGCCTTTGCCCAGGCAGCCCAGGGTTTGCAGACCTTGCTCGAGGGCTTCACCCAGACCCTTTTGCAGGGGTTGCAGGCCTTGCTAGCCCAGGGGGGCAACCTGGTGGGGTTCTTTGCCTCCCTGGTGGGGGGCGTGCTTCAGCTTTTCGCGGCGCTCATCATCTCGATTTATCTGCTCTACGACCTGCCGCAAATCTCCAAGACCCTTTTCCAGGCGGTTCCCTTGCCGTACCAGCCCTTCGCCGCCGATATCGCAGCCAAGCTGGATCGGGCGGTGGGGGGCTATGTGCGGGGGCAGCTAATGGTTGCGGCTGGGGTAGGCCTGATTGTGACGTTGGGCCTGTGGCTGTTTGGGGTGCCGCTGGCAGGGTCGTTGGGGTTCCTGGCGGCGGTATTCAACCTGATTCCGTTTGCCGGGGTGATTGTCTCAACGGTTCCGGCGATGCTCCTGGCCCTCACGGTGGGCTGGCCGCAGGTGGTGGCGGTCCTGGGGGTGGTGGTGGTGGCCAACCAGGTGGAGGCCCATGTCCTGAGCCCGCGCATCCTGGGGCAGGCCACCAGCCTGCACCCGGTGAGCGTGATTGGGGCTATTCTGGTGGGCTCGAGCCTCTACGGGCTGGTGGGTGCTCTGGTGGCGGTTCCGCTGCTGGCCTTTTTCAAGGTGCTCTATGTCGAGTTTTACTTGAACAGTCGGTTCTACCGCGAGGGGTAAAGGGTATGAGCGCAACGCTGAGCTGGGCCTGGCAGAACCCTTGGATACGCCTCGCAGTGTATTTGCTGCTGGCGGGGCTGGTTTTTTGGCTGCTGAGCTGGGTGCTGAATGGTGCGCGCACGGCCATCGGGATCGTTTCGGCGGCTTTTGTGTTTTCGTATTTGGCAAGCCCGGTGGTGCGCTGGTTTGAGCAACGCCGCCTGACGCGGGCTTTGGGCGTGGTGGTGGTGTTTGTGGGTATGCTCTTTTTCCTGGGACTGGCCACGGTGCTGCTGGCCGGCATGACCACGCAGCTCGCCCGCTTTATCAACAACCTGCCCAGCCTGGTAGAGCCGCTGGTGGGCTGGGCGCGGGGCCTGCCTGACCAGATTGGGCAGATTGAGCTGCCGCCGGTTTTGCTCGAGGCCCTCAACCAGGCCACCCTGAACCTGCAAACCCTGCTGCAAGCCTTCACCCAGACCTTGCTGCGCGGCCTGCAAAGCCTGCTGGCGCAGGGGGGCAACCTGCTGGGTTTTTTCACAGGGCTGTTGGGCGGTGCCTTCCAGCTCCTGACGGTCATTACTATCTCGATTTACCTGCTCTACGACCTGCCCCGCGTGGGGGCGGCGCTGTTCCGTGCGGTTCCGCTGCCCTACCAGCCCAGGGTGCAGGAGCTGGCCCAAAAGGCCGATGCCGCCTTTGGAGGGTATGTGCGGGGCACCCTGCTGGGCGCCTTGTTCAACGGGGTGCTCATCGGCCTGGCCATGTACCTATCGTTCGGGGCTTTCCAGGGCTTTGGGGTGGGGGTGCTCACCCAGGCCATGTCGCTGGGTTTTCTGGCCTTTATTTTTAGCTTTGTACCGGTGCTGGGGGTGATCATCTCGGCCATACCGGCCCTGCTGCTGGCCTTGCCGCTGGGCTGGCTGGCTTTTGCGGTGGTAGCCTTGGTGCTGTGGGTCTGCAACCAGATTCAAGGGGTAGCCTGGCCGATCATCATGGGCCGCACCACCAGCCTGCACCCGGTCACAGGCATTGCCGCGGTGTTGATTGGGGCCTCGCTGTTTGGGGTGGCCGGAGCTTTGCTGGTGGTGCCGCTGGTGGCCTTTTTCAAAATCTTATATACCGACTACTACCTGAATAGCCGTTTTTACCGGGAGGGCTAGAGCTACGGCAACAACGCCGATTCTGCTGTAATACCGGTTCTGCTTGAACCCTTCACCTTTGGGTGTAATCAAAGGTTAGGGGTTCAGGCCGACCAAAGGGCGTAGGAGTGCTGTCCGGCAGTGTCGTTTAGGCTTTCAAAAGTGAACGATACTGCCGGAGTGCGTATTTTAGGACATCTTTTGCCGGATGAAGGTCTTTTAGAGTCCGGCACAAGCCAAAAAAGGGGGAGCGCTAAATGCGCTCCCCACACGATTGGTCAAATATCAGCCGATGCCTTCGGCCACTTCTATGCGCAGCAACGAACGCACGTGCTCGAAGTGGTTAACAATTGTTGCCACCGAGGAGCCAGCAAACAAGAGCCCAAGGGCCAGGTTACCCCGTTCGCTGAGTACCAGCGAGCCCGAATCACCCGGCGCCGAGATATTGGTGGTCACGATCTGGTCAATGAACCGTGCAACCCGTCCGGCGCCATAGTTGACGTCTACCGTGGCCCCCAGCACTGTAATACGGCCGGTGGTCATGTTGGTGGTACGGCCGGTTTTCTTGATCCGCTGCCCCACCAGGGTCTTAGAGCGGGGCTGCCAGCCTTGCACATAGCCGTTCCAGTAAATTTCCCGGTCGAGATCGTGGAACTGACCCTCGGCGACGGCTGCGTCCACCAGGTTTCTGTGGCGCTCTCTGGGCACCGGGGGCTCGAAGGTAATGGGAACGAAACGGCTGAGACGGGCAATGAGATCCCCCGGTAGGGTACCCCCATCGAAGACCCCCGGCTGCAGGATGGGATCACCCAGACTGGCATCGTTGGAGTTGGCCAGCACATGGTTGTTGCTGAGGATGTAAAAGCGGGGTGGAATACCTAAGCCGTGGGCGGGCGGGCTCACGGTAGCGCCCGGCAGCAAATCGTAGACCGCTGTGGCCATTGTACCGGCAGTAACCTTAAAGTGGCCCACACTGTACCCACCCTCAGCGGGCCGTACCCGCCGCGTCAGGGTCTGAACCCCCGGCTCTTCGGCATTCCCCGCAAACACCTCACCGATAGCCAGTACATCGGTTTGCATATCCCCCAGTTTGGCCGGGATCAGGTCGGCCCGGCTGAGCTGGCTCCGATCCAGCTTCTGGCTAACCAGCACCACCAGGGCCGGTTCACCGGTAGGCTCGCCGTTCTTCCACTTGACACCCACGCCCATCCCACGCACGTTGGAGCGCATGGCCTCGGGAGCAAGAAAATTGCCCTCAGAGGCCAGTTTGGCCTTCTCTGCCTCGGCCTGGGCACTGGCCGAAAGCATGGCTTTGGCTTCGTTAATTGGCATTCAAACCCCCTGCAATTTGGGAAATGTACCCCTGTGATATTGAAGAAATGCGAATTGTTTAGAGGTGACCTAACGCCGATGGCCTCGACACTGCACATACCGGCAAACCCTACTTTTTTACTTTTTTTGCGCCTCGAGCGAACCTGCTTCGCGCACCCGCACCGGCACCCCCTCGAGGTTCTTGGGTACTCGCTCGTGCGGTTGCAAAGCCTCGAGCGGCAGCTTGCGACTTACCAGCACCACCACCACCCGACGGCCCTGCTCTTCCCCCCACCCCACACCCACCACGTTGGGCAGCGACATCAGGTTGGGAGTGTGCCGCTCGATGAGCGCCTGTAGGGCTTTCTCGGTCATACACCCCCCTTTCTTCCCGGTGAACCTTCGCGAGCAAGCCACCGGGCAGGCAACTCGGCATGACCGGTTCACACCGTTTGTAGCATAAACCCAGGGGCGTTACAAAAGCGTTACATATTCCAGCAGATGACCTTAATGGTTTGGAGGCTGGCAGCAGCACAAAAATAGAGCGTGCCAAACGGGGATAATACGGTTCCGCTCGAATCCTTCAGCGTTGGACGTAGTCAGAGGTGAAGGGTTCGAGCCGATAAAGCCTTATGGGGCCAAGAATCCGCCTCTCCTTCACTGTGAAGTCTGCTCTAACCGGCCTAGTTCCAGTGCCCACCTTCCTCGAGGGCTCGGGTAAACCACGCTGGAATCTGGTGTCCAAAGCGTTGGCCGGCAAAGTCCTGGGCAAACTCGCCGTAGTTACCGGACTGGATGGCCGTGCGGGCACTCTCCATCAGGCGGTGCAGGTAGCGCAGGTTGTGCAGCGAGATCATGCGGGGGGCCAGCATCTCCTCGGCCCGCACCAGGTGGGCCAGGTAGGCCCGGCTGTAGTGGGTGCAGGCGTAGCAGTCGCACGCGGGGTCAATGGGGCGGGGGTCGTCGAGGTAGCGCGAGAGCTTGAGGTTCAGCCGCCCCTCGGGCACCAGGGCATAGCCAAAGCGCCCGGTGCGGGTGGGGTAGACACAGTCGAACATATCCACCCCCAGGGCCACCGAGGCCACCAGGTCCTCGGGGTGGCCCACCCCCATCAGGTAGCGGGGTTTGTGCTCGAGCAGCAGCCGGGTGGAAAGCTCTACCGCCGGGTACATGCCCTCCTTGGGCTCCCCCACGGCCAGCCCCCCAATGGCCAGACCGGGGGTATCGAAGGCCACCGTGGCCTCGGCGCTGAAGCGGCGCAATTTCAGGTCAACCCCGCCTTGGGCAATGGCAAAAAGCGCCTGGTCGGGCCGGGTTTTGGCTTTAAGGCAGCGCTCGAGCCAGCGCAGGGTGCGCTCGATGGAGGCCTTGAGGTATTCCGGGCTGGCCGGGTGGGGCGGACACTCATCGAAGGCCATGATGATATCGGCCCCCAGGGCTTCCTGCACCTGGATGCTGTACTCGGGGGTTAGCTCGATCAGGTCGCCGTTAAGGTGGCTGCGGAAAGTAACGCCCAGCTCGCTGATCTGGCGCAGGTCGCCCAGGCTCATCACCTGAAAACCGCCCGAGTCGGTGAGCCAGGGGCCGTCGTAGGCGGCGAATTTATGCAGCCCACCTAGGGCCCGCACCCGCTCGGGGCCGGGCCGCAGCAGCAGGTGGTAGGTGTTGCTTAGAACAATCTGTGAGCCGATCTCTTTGAGCTCCCGCGGGCTGAGGCCCTTCACGCTGCCCTGGGTGCCGACCGGCATGAACAGCGGGGTTTGCACCAGGCCGTGGGGGGTGTGAAAAAGCCCAGTGCGGGCCCTGCCGGACTGGGCGGTAATGGCAAACTCGAACACCTGGGTATTTTGCGGCCTAAAGGCGCAAAGTGCAAGCGCGCCTATCCCCACCCATTGCCGAGGGAGAGGGTTTTATCTTCAGTTGGCCGTGCAGGTGCTGGGAGCCTGACAGCTAAAGCTGCGGGCCTGCTCGATGCTGGGCCCGTCGTAGCTGGTCTCGAGCCCCTTACCCAGCACTTTGAAGCCAGCCTCGACCTTGCTTTTGCCGTTGATGCCAGTTTTGAGGGCTGCCGAGCCGTTGTTGCCGTTCAGGGTCAAGTTGATGAAGGGTTTGGCCTCGAGGCTGGGCCCAGCCAGGCCATAAAACTTGATATCCATCGCCAGCCCCGCGAAGGCATTGCCCGTGCCCTGCACTGGAACCGAGTAGTTGAAGGTGGGGTTGAGGGCAAAATTGGCGGTGAAGGCGTTGCTCCACCCGCCGTTGGTGGTACGGCTGCGGTTGTAGTCAAGTTGTACGTTGGTGGTGAAGGTGGGCGCAATACCCACCTGCACCGTTACCTTACCACTGGCCCCACTGCTCACTCCAGCAATCAGCTTGGGCTGCAACACCACCACCACCGGCACGCTGCCCACCAGGAAAGCCCGTTTGATGTTCCAGGAGGCCAGTTCGCGGTTGACGTTGAAAGCGCTGTAGCTGGCGTTGGCCTGGATGGTCGCGGTGATCTGGGCCTTGAGGGTACCGCTCATCCCGGCCCTGAACACCTCGATGCTGCCGCTGCTGAACTTGAGGTTGAAATTGGGTTTGAGGGTTTGCTCAATAAAACCGTTGAGGGTGACGCTGGCGCCGGGTACCCCCGGAATATCAAACTTGACGTTGGTCAGGTTAATGCGTCCGGTGAAGTCTTGCACGCTCACGCCATCCAGGGCCTGCACCATGTTGGCCTCGCCGATGGTCAGGTCGGTCTCGAGGCTCACATCACCCGAAGCAATGGCATCCTCGAGGGCTGCGTTCTCGGTTTTGAGGTAGAACTTTCGCACCGCCTGACCATTAACCTCACCTGCGCCCGTTTGTGTTGCCTCGGTAATTTTCCGTACCAAGCCTTCGCCCTCGTCACTGATAACAATCTGACCAGCGGTTAGGTCTTTATCGGTTTGCACATTCATGTCGGTAGCGGTCGCCGAATCCACCTCATCGTCTGGCAGCACCACCGCATTGGGCTTCAAGTCCAGGCTGTTTTGGGGTGCAGTAGGGCCGCAAGCCACCAACAGGGTCACGGCCAGGGGTAGCAAAAAGAGGGCTTTCATTGTGGCACCGCCTCCATCCAGGTCTCGACCACATCGCGCACTTGGGCAGCGCTCAGGTAGGCCTGGGTGTGCCGGTTGAACTCCTCGTTACTGAGTTTGCCCCTAAACAACTCCCGGTTGGTGGCGGGCGTATTGGTATACAAGAGCCGGAAGCGCGAAGGCCCCAGCGGCGGCACCACCAGGTAGGTGGCCTGGCCCTGGGCGTTGCGGTCGGTGGCCAGCGGGAAGGTGTGGCGGCCTGCGGGCAACTGCACGTTGCGCTCGAGCACCACGGTGGTGGTGTCGGAGTCCATGGTAACCAAGGTTACGTAACCCGGCTGGCTCAGGGTAAAGCTAAAAAACACCCGTTCGCGCAGCTTGTACTTACCGCCCTCGCCCCGGTCGGGGGCAAAGTTGCCGATGATAGGCTGCAAGCCCCATTCACGGCGCTGGTTGTCGCTTATTCCAACCTGGGGCGCACAGCCCACGAGCAACAGCAAGACGAATGAAAGGCCCAGGAATCTCATCCCCAGAGTCTACCCCTTACTTCCTGAGAACATCTCAGAGGACTGGATTAAGACAGGCTTTAGGGAAGATACTGTGCAGTGTGGAGCGCTATCTGCTGGTCATGCTGGGCGGGGCCATCGGGGCCATGCTGCGCTATGGGCTGGGAGCCTGGGTGCAGGGCCTCTTGGGGCCGGGGTTTCCCTGGAGCACTTTTTTGATTAACATCACCGGCAGCTTCGTGATTGGGCTGGTGCTGCGCCTGAGCCTCGAGGGGGCCCTCAGCCCGGAGTGGCGGCTGTTTTTAGCGGTGGGGATGCTGGGCGGCTACACCACTTTCTCCACCTTTAGCTGGGAGACCCTGACCCTGGTGCAGCAGGGGGAGTGGTTCAAAGCCTTTTTGTACGTGGTTGGCAGTGTGGTGCTGGGGTTTGGGCTGGTCTGGCTGGCCTACCGCTGGGCCGGGAGGTGGGTATGAAACTACAGGGTGTAGCCAAGCTGGTGCGAATTTTTCTGGGCGAGTCGGATAAGTGGCAGGGGCAGCCCCTTTACGAAGCGATTGTGCTCGAGGCCAAAAAAGCCGGCCTGGCCGGTGCTACTGTTTTCCGGGGCTTCATGGGCTTTGGGGCCCACTCCCGCATCCACACCGCCAAAATCCTCCAGCTATCCGAAGACCTGCCCATCTGCATCGAGATGGTGGACAGCGAGGAGAAAATCCAGGCCTTTATGCCCACCCTCGACCAGATGGTAAAAGAAGGCCTGATCACCATGGAAAAGGTCGAGGTGATTCGCTACCGCTCCCGCTGAGGGTTTTGTGCCCCCGCTTACCCGGCCATCCGGGCCCTGCGGCTATGCTGCGGTTTATGTTCGGCAGTTTCTTCAAGCCCAAAAACCTGGACAGCGACCGGGTGCCCCCCGGCCAGGTGCTCACCGAAAAGTTCCCCGTGCTGACCTACGGCCCCACCCCTACGGTTCGCCCGGAGGAGGTTCGGCTGGAGATTAAGGGGCAGGTTGAGGAGCCCAAAACCCTGAGCTGGGCCGACCTAATGGCCCTGCCTCAATCCAACCTAACCGCCGACTTCCACTGCGTGACCCGCTGGAGCAAGCTGGATGTCCAGTGGCAGGGTATCCGGGTGCTCGACCTGATGCAGCAAGTCAGGCTCAAGCCAGAGGCTAGGGCGGTACTCATTCATTGCTACGGGGGCTATACCACCAACCTCAGCCTCGACGATTTTTTGCGCGCAGAGAATATCCTGGCCCACACCCTGTTTGGCCAGCCCCTCCCGCGGGACCATGGCGGCCCTTTGCGCCTGGCAGTGCCGCACCTGTACGCCTGGAAAAGCGCCAAATGGGTGCGGGGTTTGGAGTTTTTGGATAAGGAGGAGCTGGGCTTCTGGGAGGTCAACGGCTACCACCGGCGGGGCGACCCTTGGAAAGAAGAGCGCTTTAGCGACTGAGGGCTCCCCCTCGTCAGCCGATTTTGGGTGCAACGCCTGACGGGCCTGTGCTTTTGAAAGACCTTTAAGCCATAGGCCGTTGGGTATAAAATGCCCCCGTGGACTGGACAGCCTGGCTTGTTTTATTGCTGGCTTATTTGTTTGGCTCGGTTCCCGCGGGGGCCTGGGTAGCCCGCTGGTATGGGATAGATATCCAAAAAGTGGGCTCTGGAAACACCGGGGCGACCAATATCCTTCGCACCCTAGGGGCAGGCCCGGCACTGGCGGTGGCGACTTTTGACGTGCTTAAGGGCGGTATTGCAGTGTGGCTGGCCCGTTTTGTGGGTATTGAGGGCCCTTTGTTGGGGGGGGTGGCCCTAGCCGCGGCGCTGGGCCACAACTACTCGATTTTCCTTCGCTTTACAGGGGGCAAGGGGGTGGCAACCAGCTTCGGTACCCTGCTGTTTTTGGATCCCCCGCTGGCCCTCTTGACCTTTCCTGTAGGTATAGCGACCATGTGGCTTACCCGCTTTGTATCGGCAGGAAGCATGATTGGGGCTCTTACCGCAGCGGTGATGACCCTTGCCTTGGGGCGGCCCTTATGGGAAATCCTGACCGTGACGGCGCTGTCCGCCTTGGTTTTTTGGACCCACCGTGACAATATCAAGCGTTTGCAAGCGGGCAATGAGCGCCGTCTTGGGGATAAAGCCGCTGCCCCAACCGATGGCGTTACGCGCTAGCCGGTTTTGGGTATCAAAATTGGCACTAAAGCCCTCGAGTCTCGTCTAGACTGGAAAGGTGCGGGGGATATCTAAGGCGTTTACTAAAAATAACAAACGAGCGGCTTACTTCTGGGCAGCCCTGCTGGCTGTGCCGGTACTGTTTTTGATCTGGCTATTGCGCCCTGAGGAAGGCTTTATTCGCTGGTTATACCCCTTTTTTATGCTGATGTGCGCAAGCTGGGTCTGGCGACTGTATCGCGGGGTCGATCTAAACCGCATAGAGCGCGAGACCATCGCCACGGTAACGGGTTTTTTTAGTATCAAACTGGCCTATTACCTATTTTGGGGCAACCTCGAGCACAACTGGGTCGAGATCGAGAGCACCTACTGGGTCATGGCGTTTATCATGGTTCTGCTCTACATCGCTTTCGACGCCCGCGAGGGCCTGGCGTACAGCCTGTCCTTGGCGGTGGTCACCCTGATCCTGGGCTTGTTGCGCCTGGGAGGCGAGATTGTTATGGGCCAGCACCAGAGCGAGTTTTTAGCCTTTGTGCGCTCCGAGATGAGGCTTTTTGCCATGGCGGGTTTGCTGTACGCGCTGGCTATGGTTAAAGACCAGCTGGCTATGGCCCACCGACGGGTGGAGGAAATGCACACCCTGGCCCGTACCGACCCTCTTACCGGGCTGCCCAACCGTCTGGCCTTGAGTGAGTATCTGGAAGGAGAATCCCATCAGGCGCACGGGCTATACGTGGTGTTGTTGGATCTCGATCACTTCAAGCAGATCAATGACCGCTATGGGCACAACGTAGGAGATGGGGTGCTCAAGGAGGCAGGCCGACGCCTGCGCTCTTCTTTGCGTAAAGGCGATGTACTGGGGCGTTGGGGCGGCGAGGAATTCATGATTATTATGCGCGGAGACAGCCAGCACGATGTACTGGCAGCAGTGGAGCGTCTGCGCGAGGATGTTGCTTTCTGGCCCTTCGATGGGGTGGGGGCGGTATCGGCAAGCTTTGGGGTTGCCGAGGGCCACATGGGCGATAGCATTCATAACCTGCTGGATCGGGCCGACAAGGCTTTGTACCAGGCCAAGCGCCTGGGCCGCAATCGGGTTGAATTCAGCCTAGCGTAGGTAGGGCTTATCGCGGTTCCCTCTATTTTTTACCGTCAGTCCTAGCGGCAAAAAAACAAGTTCAGCACAGTTTTTTTAACTTTGAGGATTGCTGGGTTCTTTCCGAGAACCACTCTAGGGGGATCGCGCTAGACGTACTACAAGATAGAGGCGATGCGCTCCAAAGCCTTACGGATGTTTTCCTCGCTGGTGGCGTAGCTAAACCGCACATGGTGGGGAGCCGCAAAATCGGTGCCCGGCACCACCGCGACCTTGGCCTCGCCCAGCATTTTTAGGGCAGCCCGGTTCTCGTCGGGGTCAATCTTGGAAACATCCGAGAGCACGTAGAAGGCCCCGTTCACCTTGGGGGTAGGCAGACCCAGCGCGTTCAAGCCATCCACAATGATGCTGCGGCGCGCCCGGTAGGCTTCACGGGCCATCGAGATGAACTTTTGCGCTTCCTCTACATTGTTCAGGGCCTCCACCATGGCCCACTGGGCGATGGTGTCGGGGCTGGTGGTGGACTGGCTGGAAACATCAATGATGCCCTTGATCACGTCTTTGGGGCCCCCGGCGTAGCCGATGCGCCAGCCGGTCATGGCGTAGGCTTTGGCCGCGCCGTTGACGGTGATGGTACGATCGGGGGCCACGTGGGCGGGCGAGAAGTGCTCGCCCTCGTAGATGAGATGCTCGTAAATTTCGTCGGAAACGATATAGAGATCGTGCTTGTTGGCCAGTTCGGCAATGGCCACCAGCACCTCTTTGGGATACACCGCCCCGGTGGGGTTGCCGGGCGAGTTGAGCACGATGGCCTTGGTGCGGGGGGTAATCTTGTGCTCAATCTCGGCGGGGTCGGGAATAAAGCCCGATTCGGGGCCGGTATTGACCTCCACCGGCACCCCCTCGGCAAAGCGGGCCATCTCGGGATAGCTGACCCAGTAGGGGCCAATCACAATCACTTCGTCGCCGGGGTCGAGGATGGCCTGGAACAGATTGAACAGGCACTGCTTGCCCCCAACCGTGACCACGGTCTGATCGGCAGGGATCTCGAGGCCGTTTTCCCGCTTGAACTTGGCGCTGATGGCCTCGCGCAGCTCGGGGATGCCCGCCGGTGGGGCGTACTTGGTTTTACCAGCAGCCATAGCCCGGAGGGCGGCATCCTTGACGAACTGCGGGGTATCGAAGTCGGGTTCACCGGCCGTCATGGCGATTAGGTCTACCCCCTGGCGGCGCAGCTCGAGGGCTTTGGCATTCACCGCCACCGTCGAAGATGGCTTCATGGTTTTGACACGTTTGGAAAGGCCTCGCATACCACGCTATTGTCGAGGGTCGGCTGGCAAAGCGCAAGGGTCTTTCGAAATGCCCCCACGATAGGTATTTCAATTGTGGTTTTACAGGATGGTTTTTTGGGGTTTGCGGCAGCCCAGCCTCAGCACCAGACCTTTCAAGTGATGGCCCATTTCTAATTTGGAGATCCTTAACGCTCCAACCAAGACCTCCCCTTCCCCGGCGGCAACACCGGCCACTGTTGTCGGCGCACGTGTCGCTCGACCTGTTGCACGGCCTGGGTGGCTTGCTCCACCCACTCCACGGGATACAGTGGGGCCTTGGTCGCAAACTCTTCCAGGTCGAAGGCCTGGCAGGTATGGTCGGCCTTGCACTTGACGTCTATCTCTAGGTCGTACTGCCAGATGCGGTCTGGCTCGAAACGCGGTGGGGTCTGGATGTTCCAGTAGTACTCCAGCACGCTCCCCTCCGCATCCAGGTCTGGCCCCCCCGAATACCAACGGCCCACAAAAAAAGCCACATACGCCTGGTGATCCACCCGGAGCAGCCAGTTTTTGCTGACGTGGTGAAATTCAAACCCCAGCGGCATGTAGACCAACACCCCCTCCTCGCGCAGTTCGTACACCTGGGCTTCCCACCAGTAATGCAGCGTATCGGCAGGATATTTCCAGAATTCAACACGCAGGGTCTGGCCGATCTGATAGTTCACCATTGGACTCACCCTTCTATCGCTGGCGTTCTGGCAAGCCATCCCACAACACCGGGGAAAGAGCTGGCAAATTCATGGCAACTGAGGTTTTGAGCATGCCGCTCTAAGCCTATCGCATCTGGAAGGCCATTTTGGAGTTAGTCCAAGCATTAGAGAGTTGATAGCGATAGGATTATTAGTCGAGATACCCATGAAACGTTTGATCGTGTGTTGCGATGGCACCTGGCAGTCGCTGAACAATGCCTATCCCACCAATGTGCTGAAAATAGCCCAAGCCATCAAGGTGGTGGATAGCAAGGGGATTCATCAGGTGGTGTACTACGATGGGGGAGTCGGAACCGGTAAAGGAGCCAACAGGCTCACCGGAGGGGCTTTTGGTGTGGGCATAGACGAAAAAATCCAAGATGCTTACCGGTTCTTGTGTCTCAACTATGCTGCGGGTGATGAGGTATATCTGTTCGGCTTTAGCCGGGGGGCCTACACCGTGCGCTCGTTGGCTGGCCTGATGTATAACTCGGGCCTATTGCGACGCGAATATATTCGCAAAACCGCTGAAGCATACGAGCTATACCGCAACCGTACCCACGAGGCACGGCCAAGTGGCAAAACTGCCATCGCGTTTAGACAAGCCTATGGTGACAGCATAGACATCACTGTGCTGGGTTGCTGGGATACAGTCGGCTCGCTGGGGGTGCCGGAGATATTCCCGCTGGTCAGCGACCTGATCAACCAGCGTTATCGCTTCTACGACACCCACATCAACCGGCGCATCGGTAAGGCTTTTCATGCTGTGGCGGTGGATGAAATCCGCGAAGTATTTAACATGACCCCCATGCAGCCAAGTAGCGATCGCGAGCCCGAGCAGGTAGTACAGGTCTGGTTCCCTGGCGAACACGGTTGTGTGGGAGGCGGGAGCCAAAAAACCAGAGGACTTTCCGACGCAGCGCTGGAATGGATGATTGATCAGGTGGAACCTTTGGGTCTGGAAGTTGACCGCAGTCGGGTGGAAGATGGCATCCAGCCCGACCCCACCATTCCCTTCGACAATCGTCCAACAGGTATTTTTAAGCTAACCGGGGTCATGACCCGTACGATTCATGACCGCTTCGACAACCTTCACCCTACCGTTCGAAAGCGCTGGCATATGATTGAGGAATACGAACCTCCCAATCTCAAACCCTTCGAACAATACCTCGACGAATGGAACCCCGATTAGGTGGTGAAATAAACGCAGCGCAAAAACAGTCCAGGCTCTAACACGGTTGATTCTATTTTGACGATAGGCAGTGGTTGGTCCTCAACAGTGTCTGTGATTCAGATACCGTTCGTTACATGATAAACGAATCACCGACATCATTTTCCGGATCAAGAGGGACTGTTATTAAGTGCGCCCCACGATAGAGATTTTGGGTTGGTTTTACAGGATGGGTGTTTGGGATTTGCAGTAACGCAATCTCTGCACCAAACCTCTCAAGCTATGGCACATTGCTAAAGTAACGTCAGTTCGGAGATAGAAAAGCAGCATAAACCGGTGTGGCACGGCAGACTCACGCTAAAGCCTCCCCTACAGTGTAGGGGTGGACTTTACGATGCCGGTAGGCTGATTGACGGGCTTTCAACCTTCGGCTCAGCTTTTTCAGCTTTTTGGATAACTTCGAACTGACGTTAAGGTAGAGATACTTGACCAATACTTAGGCATTGGAAAGGCAAATGATGGTCAGATAACAAAGCAATCCGTATGTGCTGGAGACTCAGAACAAGCCGCTCAACCAGAAAATTCCCCAATTCAACGGGCCGAATCCATGGCAAAATCAACTTACCCGAGTACTGGTCATTCAGTACAACACAAATGCGGCCCAATAGGCAGGGTGGGCGAGGTCGGGGCGGCGGAGGAACTCGAGTTTGGTCTGGCGCAGGGCTACATCTATCGGCATTCCGGCTTTGAGGCGCTCCAAGAGGCGGGGCGAAAACTCGGCACTATTGGAATCGTTAATGGCCCACAAGGTGAGGAGGGTATTGAGGTTTCCGGCCACATACAAAGCATATGCCAGCCCCATCACACCCTCACCGCGCACCTGCTGCCCCAGCCCGGTGTTACAGGCTGAGAGAATTACCAGGTCGCTTTGCAGGCGCAACTGAAATACCCGCCCCAGGTCCAGCACGCCATCGTCCTGGCTGGTCTGGCTGAGCAAAACCGCCACCTGCCCGGGAGATTCGGGGTCTACAAAACCGTGGGCAGCCAGCAGCAAATAGCGATAACTGGCAAGGGTTCCGTTCTGGCTGAGGGCTTGCAACCGTGCCAGGCTAGCATCGGGGCCAATCCAAGCCTGGGCTGTCGGGGCAAACACCTGGGCAGCAGCTCTGGCCTCACGCTCGGCACCAGGCAAAGCAACCAACTGCAGGCCACGCTTTTGCAGGGTGTCGAGCAGGGAGCGGTTGGTGCTGCTGTTGGGGCGAAGGCTGGGGTCGTAGACCGGGTTGCCTAGGGCCAGCAGGCTGGGCCTATCACTGGGGATACGGCTGGCCCTAGCCCGCAACTGGGCGTAGACCGAGAGTGAGGGAGTGTAGCTGAGGGCGAACCGCTCTATCAGCAAACCCTCACCAACCCGGAGCGTCTCGAAGGGCAGGAAAGCCAGTGGGCCATCGGGGGAAATGACCAAGCGGCGCACCCCGGCACCCAGTCTGGCCACGATGGGTTCCAGCAGAACCTGGCCCAAGGCTTGGCTAAGGACACGCCAGTCACTGATACGCTGGGCGCCCTGGGGAGGCTCCTCGCGAGCTGCGCGCAGGACAAAGGAGCCGTCGCTCAGTCGGTAAATTCGCTGGCCCTGCCGCTCCAGGCCCAGTGCACCATCGGGGCTCTCGAGTAAGCGCCGATAGGCAGCGAGGGTGGCGGAAAAGTTGGGTGGGAGGCGTAGGCCCAGCGTACTGACCTGTTCGGGCGTGATGATAAAGACCTGTAGGGCTGTATCGAAATCCACGAAGCTGATCAGCGCACCATCTTGGGGCACTACCGAGAGGGCTTGCTCGAGGCTCAGCAATTGGGGCTGGCTGAGCTGGGCATAGCGCGGATACTGCTGGGCCAGGGTTTGCTGCAAGGCGGCGGTCTCCTGGCTGAGCTGGAGGCGCTGGGCTAGGAGGTTGCTGCGCTGGGGCTCTTCGGCGATCAGGAGGGCTTCCTCGAGGCGGGCAAAGGCGCTTTGCTGGGCCTCGAGGCGGGCCACTACCTCGGGGGGCAAGACAGCAGCCTGTACGGCCTGTTGTGTACTGAGCGAATCCAGCAAGGTGCGTCCCTTGGTCAGCTCGGAAACCCGAAAAGCCTCCGGCAAGTCTCGCAGCTCGAGCAGCAACAACAAGTAGTTCTGGTACAGTGGCAGGTTCTCACTCAACAAGCGGCGACGCTCTTCGGGTGGGAGCGGTTGGGCACGGAGGCGCTCGAGGCGCTCCAGGGCCTCGGCCAGAAGTGGCTTGGCCTCTAGGCTGCGCCCCAGGTTCCATAAGATAGAAGCCCGGATGGACAGAAAACGCAGGCTGGTGAAGTTGTCCTCACCCAACCTACGGCCCCAACCCGCCTCGGCCAGCACCAGGTATTTGAGGGCTTCACCTGGCTGAGCGTTGACTAGGCTCAGGTTAGCGAGTTGCTCCAAAGTCATGAGGGTTTCGTAGTGATCGGAGCCAAGGCGCTGGATCTGGGCATAGAGGGCCAGCGTCTGTCGGAGGGCTTCTTCCTTCCGCCCGGCCAGGTAGAGTCCGCCCGCCCAGGCCCGCCACAGGTTGAGGGTACGGGAATCATTGGGGCCATAGGCCAGACGCGCACGGTCGTAGAGGATCTGGTAGATTTCCAAGGCGTCATCCCTTCGGTTCAGCCCGTTCAAGATGTTTGCCAAAGCCCGAAGCGCATTGGAGGTTTGCGGGTGGAGAGGCCCCAGGGTCTGCTCGGCCTTGGACACTAGGTCTTGGGTCAATCCCGAGGCCTCCTCGTAGCGCCCAAGGCCGATCAAGGTGGAGACCACCCCTTGGTGGGCCAGCAGGGTATTGGCATGGCTGGCCCCTAGCAGCCGGGCTAGGTTGGTGCGAGCTTCCTGGTAGAGCACAAACGCTTCACCGGGGCGTCCGGCACGCTCGAGCATCAAGGCCTGATAGGTGCGCTGCTGCCAGACCCCAGGCAGGTCTCCACGCAGTTTGAGGCTGAGGGGAAAAACTATGGCAAACGCCTCAGCAGCCTGAGGAAAGTGGTTAGCCCTCATCGCCAGATTAGCACTGTATTCGTTCTGAGCCAGCTCGAGCCACTCCTGGGGGTCACTGTTGGTTTTTTGCAACTGTCCCAGGGCTTTGCTGAGGATGCAGCCCTCGCTGGGGGTCTGGAGTACCATCTCAAACTCAAGGCGCTCTACTCCGATGCTGCCTAGCCAGCCCAAAGTGTAGCGCGGCGTACCCGGCAGCGAAGAGGTCAGGACTTGGCCCTCGAGCCGTGCTGAGGGCATTTCTCGACCAATCAGGTAGCCTTGCTGCCCGGCCCCCACCAGCCACACTGGCAGAGAGGTGGGCAGGTCGAGGCAGCCCGCACCGCTGTATTCCAGGCTGCTCAAGCTGCCCTCATATAGCGTTGGAACTCCTTGAGCCAGGGCCAGCCCAAGCCCCACCAACCAGCTCCACACTCGAGCCATCACTGCCCCAGGGTATCGGCGAGAATTTGTTCTTCCTCCAGCGTGCTGGGGGTCATCAACGTGACCAGAATACCCAGCACCGGAAAGTCGGCTTGCAGACGCAAAGCCTGCTGATAGGCTTCCAGCGCCCAGCCCGGCTGGCGAGCCAACCAGAGTGTGTGGAACATGGCCCGGCTATCCGATTGGGCAATTTCGGGGGGGCATCGGGTAGGGCTGCGACGACCTCGAGGTCATCCACCACCACGCTGCCGTTGCCCGACTCTAGGCGCACCCGGTAAGTACCCGCCACCAGCGGCTGGGCCAACTGCAACACAAACCTCTGCTCATATACATCGCTGCGCACACGCACAATCGGCTGCCCACCCTGGGAAAGGGTTAGCGAATAGGGCGCAGCCGCCTCGGCATAGGGCAGCACAATGCGGATTGTACCCGCCACCAAGCGGTTATGCCCCAGAGCCAGCAGAGGCATATACACGTTGCGTTTGGCAATTTCGGCGGTGCGGCTGGCAGCCTCTACAGCCCGTGGGGCTGCCCCACCAAACCACCGCTGACCAATGTTTTTGACATTTTCACCCAGCGTCGCCGCCAACCCCCGTACCACCGGCGGTGCGGTGCGAGGCATCTGCAAAACTAGGCGCTGGCCTGCCTTCAGTTCTCGTTTCTGGGGGCGGCTGGTGGCATAGCCGTAGCTCAGTTGGGTATCGTGCACCGCTTCGACTGTATCCCCTTCACAGGCCGCTGCAGTTTTACCTGCGGCAACGGAGAGCGTATTGGCCCCGGCAGTCCAGCGCAGTTCGGCTGTGGTTAGCACATAGAGGGGTTCTTGGCAGCGCTGCGCCACTGCCAACCCCGCCCCTAGCAAAATGGCAAACCCCCATCGCTTCATATCGTCTCCCGTTTACGCATTTGCAAAACTTTCTTGCGCTGGTTGAACCAAGCCACCAGCCGCTCTACCAGTTGGAGTGTAAAGATCATCAACACCACATCTACCCACAACGCTTGTTGCGAGAACAGCGTACCCATATACACCGCCACGATCAAAAAAACATACCCCATTAAGCGCTTGATCCAACCTGACTTGAGCCAGTGGCGCAACAGCGCATAGATGCCAAGCAACAAAACCCCCAACCCCAAGCGCCAGCCCCAGGCCAGGGGCCGCAGTTGACCCGAATCGCGCAGCGAATAGTAGGCATTCACCAGCACCCAGACTCCCGGCATCATCCCGATGGCGGTACGGTGCCAGTCTTCGTGCGGCTGGTAGGTACTGCCCACAAAGACCACCCGGCCCTCGAGGGCTTCCAGGGGTGGCCAGCCATTGTAGTTGACGGGACTTTCTAAGACCCAGGCCGGATAGCGCACCGCGCCTCCCTCGCTGCCCCAAGGTAGGCTGTAGATCACCCGTTGTTCACCTTGCTGGCTGTCTCCCAGATTGATCCAATGCTCCCCAAGGCGCACCCGACAATCCCCCTTCTCACGGCAGGTTTGTAAGCGCTTATACAAGGCAGGGGCGGGTAAATCCTGGTTCAGCCAGAGCAACAAAAGCTGCACCGAGGGAAGATGCTGCGGGGTAGAGGGTAAAACCCCAGTCGAAACCTCACCGCACTGCGCCAGTTCGCTGCGGGTAGTCGAAAACTGCCAGAAACGCACCACCCCTTCACTCAGAAAGGTAGGAGAAGCCCATGTGATATGGGGATTGTTCGCTACCACTGGATCGTCGAGCAGCCTGGAATAACGCACACAAGCCAGGCTCTGAGTGCGCCTGAAGGTACGCATCAACACCAGCTTGGGGGCATCGGGCTGGCCCAGGCCATACTGTCGTAGGGTCTGCTGCAAGCGCTCGGTGCCCAAATAGGCATAGAGTTGCTCGGCCCTGGGCGATTTTTGCAGGGCCGCTGCTAGGTCAAAGTCGAACACAATCACCTTGGGCTTGTACTTCACCAGCCCGTCCAGCACCCCTGCTAGGCGGTCATGGGGGAGGCGGGTTGGCTCCCCCCAACGGGTGTAGGTCTCCTGGTTGATCTCTACCAGCGCCACCGGATTTTGTTTTTCCAGGCCATAGGGGCGGCTCCACTGCATTACCCGGTCTATGCCTTCGTTCTCCACCGCCCGCACATAGGGGGTGAACCGCAGCATGCCCAGTCCCATGAAGATAACCAGCCCCACCAGTAAAGCCCACCAGGGCAGACCCCTTCGCTCCTCCGAGACAAACTCTGACTGCAGGCGCTTGCCCAGCATGGCAAGTTGCAGTTTGAGGTCGGGCCACCTGGATTGGGGCATTTGGTTTCATTATGAACAGGGCCAAGCACCGGCTGCAATCAGGTCATACGCATTTCGGTAGTATCGTTCACTTTGACAAGCCTAAACGATACTACCGAAATGCTTTTCTACTCCCTTCGGTCGGCTTGAATCCTTCACCTTTGACTCCGTCCAACGGTGAAGGATTCAAGCGGAAACGGTATCACATGCCGTTACGATTGGAGCAGCCAGACCGTAACCCCCTGAGGCTGGGTTAATCTGGTTTATCCGGCGTGGAGTCGCTGTCCCCATCTTCGAGGCGCTCGAGTTCCTCGCGCTCCTCCTCTGGGTTGGTCACAATCCAAACATAGCGAACCAGCACCGCCAGGGCTAACAGTGCAAGCAAAATCAGCAGGGCCAAAGCAAACATTAGGACAACTGCGCCTTCACTGGGGACCGATACCAGGATCGAATGATGCCAGGGGAAGAGGTTTATGAGTCCGGGTCTTACAAACATGAGACTAGCACACCCTTTGGCCCTGCCGCGACCAGGGGGCTGCCCTGGTGGGTCAACGGCTGCCTTTGCAAGGGCAGCCAAATCCGGTAGCGTGGTTGCATGCGCCGCTGGCTGCTCCGGTTTTTTACTCTGCTGGGCTTGCTGGCCGGCTTTGTGGTATTCCAGGAGACCGTGGAGTTCTACCTGCTCAAAACCTGGGTCAACCTGACCCAAGCCCCCTCTCCCAAGGCCAATCCGGTGGGGCGTGCTGTGGCAGATGTGGTACTGCGCGAATACTACGACCGCCTCGAGGCCATGGCCCTCTACCGCAACCTCGAGGCTTGTACCCACCCAGACTGTTTCTACAGCGTGCTCTACGACCTCGACCCCCACGCCAACCTCTATACCCCCAACGCTGTTGGGACTGCGGTGAGCTGTGACCTGCAACCCACCGACCAACAGCAAAGCCGCATTATTTACTTGCACCTGCGTACTTTCGAGTTGGACGAAAGCTGCCTGGAGCAGATATGGGCCGTGGTACAGCAAGCGCAGGCCCCCAATTCGTTGGTGCTAGATCTACGCGGCAACGGCGGAGGTTATTTTGAAGATGCGCTGGCCCTGGGCTCTTTTTTCATTCCCAGCGGAACCTTGCTCGCCACCCCCTACGAGCGGCATCTCTGGCGTTATGCCGATGCCTACCTCAACCTTCCCCTGCGGGTCACCCAAAGTGGCCTCGAGAACCGCCAGGGCGAACCCTATCCCTTCAGAGACAGCCAGCCCCGCAAAGTCAAACCCCAGCGCATCGTGGTGCTGATAGACCGGGACTCGGCCAGTGCCTCCGAGATTTTTGCCAATTTGCTGGCCAAATACGCCTCGAGCGAGGTAGTCATTGCCGGAGCCCTTTCCATGGGGGTGGGCAACACTATCCTGACCACCTTCCGGGCAGGGGATTTCGAGCTGGATCTACCCACCGCTGTCTTGCCGGGCTTTAGCCCCTACGCCGAGCCCCACAAAACCCTCGAGGAAGCGGGCGAACTCCTAGGCATCGAAGGTTTCCCAGCCATCGCGGCCCATGAATAAGAACCAGATGAGTTCCGGCTTTTGGGCCATTAACCCCTTCTTGTCCTAGCCTCAGAAGTGCTGGTGCTAGGCTAGCGGGCATGAAGCGGTCGCCCCTGGGTCTGTTGGTATTGGGCAGTATGCTGATCCTCGCGGCCTGTGCCCCCAGGGCCAGCACCGCCTCGGAAAGCAGCGTGCCCATCAAGCCGGGCGAAACCTACGTACTGGAGGTACGCGGCCTACAGATTGCCAAGGGCAACAGCTTCACTCTCACGGTCGGCAACCAGCTCGAGCGCCGTACCACCCTGGGCCGGGACTGGTTCTTCGTGACCGCCCGCCCCATCACGGCAGCGGCCAAGGGCGCCAACTTCAACTACTACCCCGACCGCCAGACTTTGAGTGTGGTGGTCATGCTGGATGCAGCCGTGAGCAACAACCAGGCCAGCCGGTTGGAAGTGCTCTACTGCGACCTTAAGCAAGGCCAGGGCGGCTGGACGGGCGCAGCCAACTACGACGCTAGCCTAAAGGACAAAACGCTGAAAGACGGAACCTGCACGCTCCGGCGAACTTGAGGGCACTCTAGAAGGCGCGCTAGCGTGCCACCCACTCAAGTTTCGCCACGCCTCCTCCGGATCTCCCCCCAGGGCCAACATGGGGGGAGATTTCGTTTTGTTCATCACCGGATATGACCTATACTTGCCTTATGCCTCGCCCCCAACCGGTGGCCCAAACCAGCTTTGAGGCGTTCCTCGAGCTCGAGGCCCGGTCGCAAACCCGGCATGAGTTTGTGAATGGTCTGCTGTTTGCAATGGCCGGGGGAACCGATTACCACAACATCATCGCCGGAAATATCTTTGTGGCTGCCAAAGAAGCCGCAAAAGGCACGGGCTGCACGGTATTCATCGAAAATATGTTGCTGCAAACCCCGGAAGGCCCCACCTACTACCCCGATGTATTCGTAACCTGCGAGGAGGCCAACGACGGCGCACGCTTCAAACGCTTCCCCTGCTTGGTAGTGGAGGTTTTGTCCGAAACCACCTCGGACATTGACCGGGGAGAGAAATTACACAACTACAGCAAAATCCCCAGCCTAAAAGCCTACGTGCTGGTATCGCACGACCGTAGGCTGGTGGAAACCTACCGGCGGCTTTCGGATGCAACCTGGCGTTACGAAACCCTGGAGAAAAGCGGGGCGCTCGAGCTGCCCTGCCTGGATACAAAACTGAGTTTAGACGAAATCTACGCCGGTGTGGATTTTTTGAAAATCGGTTCCTAGAGCGGTCTTCAGAAAAAATAGTAGCGTCCTATCGATTTCCCTATCCCTCCCATCCCTACACCCACCACTCGAGCCCATCCTCCCCAAACGCCTGCGGCGCAACCGCCGTGCCCTTCTCGAAGTAAAGGGGCTGGTAATCCGGGGCGCGGTAGACCTCCAGCTTCTCTTCCAGGAGGTTCACAATCCATACCTCGGGGATGCCCGCCTGGGCATACAGTGGCACCTTCAGGCTGCGGTCTTGGGCCAGGGTGGTGTCGCTCACCTCGATCACCAGTAGAACGTCTTGTGGGTAGGGGTCGCGGTCTTTGTAGGTAGAAAGGGGCGGCTTCAAAAGCATCAGATCGGGCTCTGGCTCAGAGTCTGGCGCAATAATCAGCGAGCACTGCGGCATTACCACTGTACGCTCGGAAAAGGTTTCGACCAGCATCTGGGTGAGTGCTGTGACGCAATAGCGATGACGATAGCCCATCGGCGATATGTGATAAACCTCACCATTCAATAGCTCCACCCGGCCCTGCCCCAAAGCGCCTGCGGCATAGGCTTTGTGGTAATCCTCGACGGTGAAACGGTGCTTCACCATGGCTCGAGTATAGCAAGCGGGGTCGGCCACTTTGAATTTTGAGGTGCCTCGAGATAAACTAGTAAAAACTAACGAGCGTTAGTTTGGTTTTGGGGAGGAAAGATGCCAGCAAAGTACGGAGTGCCCAGCGATGCCGATTACAACCAGCGCCTGGCCGAGTTCGAAGCCCGCATCCATCGTGGCGAGAAGATCGAACCCGGCGACTGGATGCCCGAGGAATACCGCCGCCAGCTGATTCGCATGATCTCGCAGCACGCCCACTCCGAGGTGGTGGGGATGCTGCCCGAAGGGGCCTGGATCACCCGCGCCCCCACCCTCAAGCGCAAAATGATCCTGATTGCCAAGGTGCAGGACGAGGCCGGGCACGGCCAGTACCTCTACCACGCGGCCGAAACCCTGGGCGTGTCGCGCGAGGCCATGCTGGAAGCCTTGCTCTCGGGCAAGGCCAAGTACTCCTCCATCTTCAACTACCCCACCCTCACCTGGGCCGACATCGGCACCATCGGCTGGCTGGTGGACGGGGCCGCCATCAAGAACCAGACCATGCTGGCGGCCTGCTCGTATGGCCCCTACAGCCGGGCCATGGTACGCATCTGCGCCGAGGAGACCTTCCACCACAAGCAAGGCAAGGAGATGGTACTCCTGTACGCCAAGGGTACGCCCAAGCAGCGCCAGATGGCCCAGGATGCCATCAACCGCTGGTGGTGGCCGGCCCTGATGATGATGGGACCGCACGATGCCGACAGCCCCAACTCCGAGGTGCTCACCCGCTGGGGCATCAAGACCAAGTCCAACGACACCGTGCGCCAGGAGTTTATCAACGAACACGCGCCCGAAATCCTGGAGGCCGGCCTCACCCTCCCCGACCCCGACCTGCGCTACGACGAGGCCACGGGCAACTGGATGCATGGCCCCATCAACTGGGACGAGTTCTGGCAGGTGGTGAAGGGCAACGGCCCCATGAACAAAGAGCGCCTGGAAGCCCGTCGCAGGGCCCACGACGACGGAGCCTGGGTGCGCGAAGCGTTAGAGGCCTACGCCACACGGCAGACAGCCGTGGCCGTCTAAAGGCGAAGAGAGAGGCGGAAAGGGGAAAGCAAAGTCAACAGCTTGGGTTTCACTTTTCCCGCATTTGAGGTTCTATGGACACCCAGTGGTCTCGTTGGGAAGTCTTCAAACAAGACACCCCTAATAAGCCCCATCAGGCGGTAGGCTCGGTACACGCCGCCGACCCCCAGCATGCCCTTCTGACCGCCCGCAACGTCTTTGCCCGGCGGCCCCAGGCCGTAAGCATGTGGGTGGTACAAGCAGACGACATCTTCTCCTGGACAAAAGAGGAGCTAGCAGAGAGCAAAGCGCACAGAGCAGAAAGCTTTTTGGCCCTCAGCCCTCAGCCTTCGCCCCTCAGCTCATATGCGGTCTTCCGCAAAACCAGCCACAAACGCTCCATGACTTTTGTGGACTATGTGGGTGAGGTGAAGGCCCGTTCGCCCGAAGAAGCCCTCGAGCAAGCCCTGGCCACCTTTACCGATACCGAGGCCCTGTCCTGGTGGATTGTACCCACCGACAAAGTGTATCGAAGCGACCCCAGCCAGGAGACGGTAGAAAGCTGGTTTGCCCCAGCCAGGGACAAAACCTACAAGCAGCAGCAATACTACGCTACCATCGGCTCGCATGTGAGCAAGCACAAAACCGGGCGGGAGAACGACGATGAGGAATGAAATCAAGCAGGCCCTGATCGCCAAGCTGACCGCGCTCGCTGACGACGAAGTTATTCTGTCGCACCGTGACAGCGAGTGGACCGGCCATGCCCCTATTTTGGAAGAGGATATTGCCCTTGCCAACATTGCCCAGGATGAGTTGGGCCATGCCTCGGTGTGGTATGGCCTGCGCAAGGAACTCGATGGCTCCGATCCCGACCAGTTGGCGTTTTTCCGTGAAGCGGGCGAGTATCGCAACACCGAGTTGGTCGAGTTGCCCAAAGGCGACTGGGCCTTCACCATGCTGCGGCAGTATTTGTATGACCTTTACGAAGCGCTTTGGCTCCAATCGGCCAAGAACAGCAGCTACCAGCCCCTGGCCGATGCAGCCAACAAAGTTCTGCGCGAGGAGCGTTTTCACCTCCAGCACACCCACGCCTGGGTAGAGCGGTTGGGCCTGGGCACCGAAGAATCCAACCGGCGCTTGCAGCAGGCCCTGAACATGCAGTGGGGCTATGCCCAGCAGCTTTTTGTGCCCATCCCCGGTGAAGAACTGCTAATAGCCGAGGGCATCGTGCCCGACCTGGCCTCTGTAAAAGAACGCTGGCTCGAGCACAGCACCCGCCACCTGCAAGCCTCGGGCCTCGAGCTGCCCATCAACCCCGGCTACCAGCCCACCTCCCGCACCTACCACACCGAGCACCTGTGGAGCATCCTGGCCGAGATGCAGTCCACCGCCCGCTGGGATGCCGAAGCCAAGGTTTGGTAAGATGACCGCCCTACCCAGTACCGAGCAAGTTTGGAAAGCCCTGGCCCAGATTCCCGACCCCGAGATTCCGGTGATCAACGTGGTCGAGATGGGCATCGTACGGGGTGTGGAGATCGAAGGCAACAAAGCCACCATCACCATGACCCCCACCTTCTCGGGCTGCCCGGCCCTGCACCTAATCAAAGAGCAGTTGGAACAAACTGTTCGGTCGCTGGGCTTCAATCCGGTCGAGGTCAAGACCGTGCTATCCCCAGCCTGGAGCACCGATTGGATTACCCCGGAAGCCAAGGAACGCCTGCGCCAGTATGGGATTGCACCTCCCAGACCCAAAGGCACGCAGGACTTTTTGATAGAACTCGAGCCCGCCCCCACCCCCTGCCCGCGCTGCGGTTCTCTCAACACATCCGTAAAGAACACTTTTGGCCCCACCCTGTGCAAGGCCATTTACGTCTGCAACAACTGCCAGGAGCCCTTCGAAAGCTTCAAGACCGTGTAGGCAGCAAAACCGTTGAGTAACGCCCAAAAACCCGTTTTGGGTCAAATGTAACTGAGCTCCCCCCTGACATGGGTGTACAATTTCCCTGCTTCAAAGAGCGAGCAGGAGGAAATTATGAAACGTGTAGCACTACTCGGCAGTGTTTTGGCTTTGGCTTTTGCAGGCTGTGGTTTGATTAGCAGCCCACCCATTGATAACCCCTTCCAACTCAATGGCAAACAGACCACCTTCAACCTCGGCCCCAGTGCAGCTGCCACCGGTACAGCCAACGTGACCGCTACCTTTGAAGACCTCACCAACCTCAACCTTCCCGCCAACCCAAGTGGTTTTTCTTATAATCTGGCAATCTCGAGCGTAAGCTTTGGCGCAGGCTGCCCAGCCACTATTCCCTCACCCATCAACGTCACCATGAGCGCCACGTTGACCATTTCAGATGGTAGCGGGGCTACTGCGCGTAGCGCCCAATCCACCGCCAACAACGTGCAGTTCACCCTTACCAGCAGCGGCAGTCAAGTTACCGTAGGCAACCTGACCAACGGTACCCTCAACCTCAACGTGGGCCAAACCCTACCCATCATCCAAAACGGTGGACAGAACACGGCCGTACTGGCAGCCCAAATCACCACCGTCAGCACCCCCGACCTAGCCGGCTGTGCCATGACCATCACCTGGGGCGGTGGTCAGGGCGTCCTACGCTTCTAAAATCCTGCTAGAGAAAACCCGCTCCTAAACGAGCGGGTTTTTTTATGGCGGTGGCAGCTCGAAGTAGCGCCGCAAAACGTCGCGCACCTCGGGGGGAAGGGGTTCGGACTCGAGGTACTTCTCGGCTTGGCGCTGCACGTTTTGCGGGGGCTGGCCCGAGGCCCAGGGGCTGGGCAGGGGTGCTGGTCTCCCCTGTCGGTTTTCCCCCCGGCTGAGCGGCGCTTCGCCTGCTGGGCGCTCGGTACGCAAGGGCAGATTCTGGGGTGGGCGGGCCTGCGGGGTTTGTCCCTGAGGGCTGCCGCCTTCGCCACCGCGAGCCTGACCCTGGCCCGGATTATCTCTCGAAGGCTGGCCCTGCCCTGGTTGTTGTCCTGGCTGCGCTTGTCCAGGTTGGGATGGCTGCGCTTGTCCAGGTTGGGATGGCTGTGCTTGCCCAGGTTGGGATGGCTGTGCTTGCCCAGGTTGGCTCTGGGACGGTTGCCCCGGCTGGCTGGGCTGGGTTGGCTCCGATTGCGGACGGCCTGCTTGCGAGGGCTGTGCTTGTCCAGGCTGTGTTGGCTGTGCTTGACCGGGCTGATTGGTCTGCGGCTGTCCTGTCTGATTGGGTGGATTCTGCCCAGACTGCGCGGGATCTTGCCCGTTTGGACTGGACGGAGGCTGTTCGCGGCCTTGCAGGTTTTCGCCCGTTTGACCGGGGCGCGTTGCATCCTGGCCGACCGCGTCCTGCGGTTGGTCCTGTCCTTGAGCACCCCCCTGCTGTGCGGGTGAGTCTGTTTGCGTAGGCTGCGACTCTTCTGCTGGGTTGGTGGCTTCCCCAGGTTCCACACCGGGCTGCTCGCCTTCGGATGAGTCCCCTTGCGAAGGAGGGGGTTCCGTTTGCTGTGGGCTGGGGCTGGGTTGGGCTGGGTCGGTTGGGCTGGTGGTTTGTGGTGGGGGGCTCGAGCCAGGCGGCGTAGAAGCCACCCCGGGTGAAGGTAGAAAGGGCAATTGCAGAGGGGGCAACACCCACGCCACCCCCACCAACATCAGATAGAGGACAGCAAAAACCCAGGGCAAAGTCGGTAGTCTGGCCCCGCGCACACTGGCCTCCGATTCGGTTTGCAGTTGGCCCCGCCAGGGGTGGTTGGCCGGAGCTTCCAGCGCGCTGCGGTAGGCCAGGCCGTAGCGTCGGTCGAGGTCGGCCAGGGCACGCCGCTGCTCCCAGCGGGAGGGGTACAGCAAACCCAGCAACGACCCCAACACCCAGGCCGGATGCACCAGCCAGGCCAGCGGCAAAAGCAGCAAGGCCAGCCCTGCCGCCAGCCAGAGCCGCACCCGCCAAGCCCGTCTTGCAGCCCATACCCGGTGCATATGTACAGGGTACCGGGGATGGGTCAGGGCAGATAGGATTCAGTGCACGATGGCACAGGTTGTGCCGTCGGGGGAACCGCGCGGGGATTGGGTCTCTTTCTGCACTTGGCTACCCTAGCGCTCTACCAGCAAAGAAGTATTTGTATTGCTAAATAGCTTCAGGTGGATACGCTGACCAGCCGAATCGTAAAAGTAAGCAGGCTGGGTCGCAGCGTTGAGTTCGTCTAGGCTGGCCAGGGAAGTAAGCGCTGTTTTACCGGCGCAGTTAGTTCCGGGCTGCAAGGGTTCCAGCGCACAGCGGTAAACGGTGAAGACAGGGGTACTGCTGGGGAGCACCACCCGCGCTGCCAGGGGGGTTTCGTCATGGTTTTTGTGTTTGGGAAAGAGCCGCAGGCGGACATACTGCCACTGGCTTAGGTCGGTATCCAGGGTGTAGGTGCGCCCATGAATTAGCGTCCAGTAGAAGGGCGCGTTGGTTACATCGCTGCTGCTCAGTTGAACCCCATCGTCGCGTGTCAGACTAGGTACGCCCAGCGCGTAGCTGCGAAAGAAGGTGTTTGTCTCGGGAATTAGGTTGAGGTATTCCATCGGGGCTGGGCAGACCCTGGCATTCGCGGATGCCAGGAGCGTACAGGCCTCCGTGTACATGGCCCTCGAGCCCACCGAAGCCGGTACCACCACACTGGGCACCCCACTGCCACTGAGCGAGCCGTCGAGATCCTGCACCGCCAGATCGCTGCTGCCGTTGCAAAGGTTGAACTGAGCATTCACCCATCGAATGTTCTGGGTGATCATGTTGGGGCCTTCACGAAAGCAATTGCGGGTTTGGATGGCACTGGTTCCCGGCCCAAAATTCACAAAGGTCACGTTTTGCAGGGTAGTGGTGCCTCCATACTCCTGCACCCCCAGGCGGCCAATCTCCCCTTCGCTATCGAGGTTGGCGCTCTTGCCCACTATCAGCGAATCGCGGATCCCGTGGCTACCAATGCTCACGCCATTGTCCGCCAGGATCGAGTCGCGCACCTCCATAATCACCTCGCCGGCTGGATCACCAACTGGATTGGCCCAAAGCGCCGAACGGGTTTTGTAAATTGTGGTACGCTCGAGCACAAAAGGCCCGTGGGTGGTGGGCGCAGCCCGGTTACCGGTAATCCACAGCGCCCCCAGGTCACCTACATTGCCTGGAGCACCAATAGCCTTGCCCAACAAATAGGAGTGAATCACATTGTCACGAAATTCAAAGCGGCTGGCGTCTACCGCGCCCACGTTGTCGAACCAGAAGGCAGTGAACTCGCCCCCTGCTGCCACATTACCCACAAAACGGTTGCTGGGGCCCTTAATCCAGAAAGTAGCGGCCTGATCGTCATTTTGCCCTACCTGGACGGGGTTGCTGGGCAGATAGGGGAAAGCCCTGGTCAGCACCGCTAGGTTGCCCTCGAAGTGGTTGCCCTGTTCCGAGCCATCTTCGGTCATGATGCTATGACCCATGGTGTCATATAAAACATTGCCCTTGACCCGCACATTATCGGTTCCGTGTACCACAACGCCGCGTTGGAAGTTGCTATGGAAGCTGCTGTTTTCAAGGTAGTCGCCTGCTGAATCCCCGTTCAAATGCCAGTGGAAGGGGTAGCGGGCCAGGCGATTAAACTGACCCAGGCGGCGAAACTCCACCCCGCGCACCTTGCCACTGCTGCGCATAGCTGGGCTGGTTTCGCGGCGTATGGGGCTGGAACCCATCACCATCACATGCCCGCCAAAGCCACCTGCATGGTTGTCATCGCCCTGAATCACAATATTGCGCGACAGCAGCCCCACCTCGGCCCGCTGATCCAAGACACGGCCATCGAAGGTCTGCAACTGTCCAAAGTGTGCGTAGTCCAGTGCCCGATCCAGCGTAAGGGTATTGCCGCTGATGGCCTGGATGGTACGGGTTTCGGCCTGGTAGGGGTCGAGTGCCGAAGAAGCAATTACAATTTTCTCCCCCACCCGCCAGTCTGCCGGGCTGCTCAGGACAATCTGAGTGCTCCCAGCGGGTGCGGTCGCGCCCAGCTTGGTCCAGGGCACCCGGTTCTCGCCAATTATTTCCAGCCTGCCCCCCATCATGGCACCCAGGAACTTGGCCCCCATGTCCATAATGTTCTCTTCGGGGTTGGAGCCGGTCAGGGTAATAACCACTTTGTGGGTGAAGGGCTGGGCCTCCGAACCGATGCTGAGCTTGCCAGGGCCGTGCACCATTAGATAACCCGTACTGAGGTTGAGGTTCTTGCGAGCAAACTCCAGCTCCCCCAGTACCGTAATGCCTGCCAGCGGGGGTGGGTCTTCATCCAGGATAACCTTGCTGCCCGCTGGAATAACCACCGCGTCACCGGCCTTGGGTTTTTGTAGGTTGAGACTGGCCCAAAAACGCGCATCCGACCAATAGCCTGTATCGGCCGGCAGCGGTGTACCGAACTGGCAAGCGCTCAGGCCCAGCAGGAAGAGCAGAAACAGGTGGCGCAGGTTCATAAGAACTTAGCAAGCAACGCAGCATGCCCTCCCAAACAGGCTGCCATCAATCCACACGGTAGCGGGGTATTATCAAAACCTCAACCGCTCAACTTAAGGTTACGCCGCGTGACACGCAAAAAGGGCTTTTGTCCCAGCGTGTCCTCGAGCTAAATACGCTCCAAAACCTCCTCAGTTTGCTGGAAGTAGCCATCCTTGGGAATCAACACATAGCCCCTCGAGCTTTGCGCGGGGTAATAGGGCACCTCGAGGCTCAACTCCCGCCGCACCCCTTCGTAGCGGCGGATCTGCGCGGGGTTCAGTACCGGCCTGGGCCGGTACTGCACAGCTTGGGAGAGGCGTTCGATGAGGAGGGCCAGGTAGGCCGCAATTCCCCAGGTTCGGGCCGCTTTCACAAGGGGTAGTGTAGCCGGAAGCGAAGGGCAAATTGTGAGTACTGACCAACGGCCTTCCCTTTCGGAATTGTACAAGATTATTGTACAATAGGGCCATGGCCATTGAAACGAGTTACAGCCTAGCCAGAGAACAGTTAGCCACACTTCTAGATCGTGTGACCAACGATCTGGAGGTGGTCATCATCAACCGTCGCAACGGAAAGCGTGTGGCCATGGTGGACGCCGATGAGTACGAGCGTCTGATGGAAACCGTACATTTGCTGCGCTCTCCCAAGAACGCCGAGCGGCTGCTGAAGGCGCTCAAGCAGGCTCAAAAAGGCGAGGGTCTGAAGGGCAGCGCCGCAGATCTGCGGCTCGAGGTACTGGGTGGCAAAGGCAAATAGGCCGCGCGAGGCCCTATTCACGCCGGTCTTTCTCGAGGATCTTCGCTTCTGGGTGGACACCGACCGAAAGGTTGCGCTCAAAATTTTCGACCTGATCGAGTCGGTCTTGCGCGAACCCTTTGCTGGGATTGGAAAGCCCGAACCCCTCAAATACCTTGGCCCTGGTATGTGGTCACGCCGGATCACCCAGGAGCACCGCCTGGTTTACCGCGTCTCAGACGAGCGGGTTGATTTCCTGCAACCGCGATACCACTACTGATACCGTTTCCGCTTGAATCCTTCACCGTAGGACGCAGTCAGAGGTGAAGGATTCAAGCCGACCGAAGGGAGTAGAAAAGCATTTCGGTAGTATCGTTTAGGCTTGTCAAAGTGAACGATACTACCGAAATGCGTATGACCGCTTACCGGAAGCGGGTGAGGGGGATTTTTGACCCTAGAGAGCTCAATCTTGGTAAAAAGTGCTCTACAGGCCTGGTCAGGTGCCGTCTAGTTTCGGCTCACCTTGCGGTTCAAAAAGTCCATCAGCACATACCGCCCGATGTTGCCGGGGGTGGTGAGGTAGGCCTTGCCCTTAGTGATCTGCGTGAGCTTCTTGACGAAGGCCAGCAGCTCGGGTTCGCGGGCCAGCATAAAGGTGTGGATGGGAATACCTTCCTTGCGGGCCAGGGTGGCCTCTTTGAGGGTCTCGGCCAGGATTACAGGATCGAGGCCCCAGGCATTTTTGTAGATCTGACCCGAGGGCAGGGTGAGCGCGGAGGGCTTGCCGTCGGTAATCATGATGATCTGCTTCATCTCCCCGCTCATCTTTTTGAGCATCTTGCGGGCCAGCTTGAGGCCTTCGGCGGTGTTGGTGTGGTAGGGCCCGACCTGCACCGTGGGGAGGCGGCCCAGCGGTACTTCCTCGGCGCTGTCGTGGAAGACCCCGAAGCGCACCTGGTCGCCGGGGTACTGGGTGCGGATCAGGTGCGCCAGCCCCAAAGCCACCCGCTTGGCCGGGGTGAAACGGTCTTCGCCGTAGAGAATCATGGAGTGGGAGCAGTCCAGCAGCACCACCGTGTTCATGGCGGCGGTGTACTCGGATAGCTCGATGGTCAGGTCGCGTTCTTCGATGTTTTCCAGCCCCTTCATCACCACCTGCTTGAGCGTCTCGCCAATGTTGATGTTGGGCTGGTCGCCGAACTCGTAGGGCTTGGTCTCGCCGCTCGACTCCACCCCCGAGGCAAAATGCCGGGTGACATGGGCGCCGGGGGCATTTTTGCCCAGGGAGCCCAGCAGAGTGCGCAGGCTTTTGAGGCCCAGAAAGTCCACCGACTTGTTCGTGAGTTCCAACCGGGTGTCCTGGGCCTCGCCCTGTATTCCCTGCCCCTGCGGGTTGGTGGGGTCTTGGCCGGGCATCCGAATAAAGCCCTCATCTTGCAAGCGCTGCATTAAGCGCTGCAATTCCTGCGAGAGCCGGGTGTCCTGAAAATTTTGGGCGTTGCGGGCTTCCTGCAGCCACTCCTCGGGAATGCGGTCTTGCTCCAGCAGGGCTTGCAGCAGGGCGTCCATCAGGTCTTCGGCGGTGGGGCCGCGGTTGGGGTCGGGCTGGTAGCGGTTGTAGGGATCCGAAAAGCCCGAGTCCATCAGGAAGTCCTGGATCATGTCCATCAGGTCGGCGCCGGTGAGGTCGTCGAAGCCTGGTTCGTATTTGGAGTATCGGACGCGCATGGGTTCACTCCCGATCAGTTGCCGCTCCCCCAGCGTTCGCGTTCCCGCTCGATGGGGGCGCTGTAGCTCTCCTCACCACGGGCGATCTTTCGGCGGCCCGCCAGGCCCTCGAGGATAAATTCCCCAGCGGCTACCAGGGCCTCGGGGGTGGTTTGGGGTTCCAGTTTTTTGGCAGCAGCAATCAGCCCCGGTACTTTTTCCATTTCCTTCAGCACTGCTTTAGCGCTGCCCTCGGGCAGGGTGAGGAGGTTGCCGTCGGCGAAGTATTGCACGATTTCGTCTACCTGCAAGCCCCGCGCCCGTTCGCCGTACGACATTCCAAAGGCCTTGAGGAGTAAGTCCTTGGCGACCCGCTCGGCTCCCTGGAGTTCACCCTCGTACTCGAGTTCGATCTTGCCGGTAATAGCCGGCAGGGCCGCATAGAGGTCGAGGGGTCGGGCCACCGGGCGCTCCCCTAGGAGCAACGCACGATGTTCGGCGTTGGACGCCACCAGTTCCAGCAAGCTAATCGAAAGGCGCTGGGAGACCCCCGAGGTTTTGTCCACCCGCTTGTCCTCACGGGCCACAAAAGCCACCGCTTCCGAAGCCTCGGCCACATAGGCTGGCACATACATGCCTTCCTCTCGAGCAATCCAGGCTTCTTGCTGGGTGATGGAGAGGCCCTCCTCGAGGGTTTTGGGGTAGTGGGTGCGGATCTCCGAGCCGATGCGGTCTTTGAGGGGCGTGACAATTTTGCCGCGGGCGGTGTAGTCCTGTGGGTTGGCGGTGAAGGCGATCCAGACATCCAGCATTAGCCGCACCGGATAGCCCCGAATTTGCACATCGCCCTCTTGCAGGATGTTGAAAAGCGCCACCTGCACCTTGGGGGCCAGGTCGGCCACCTCGTTGATACCGAAGATACCCCGGTTGGCACGGGGCAAGAGGCCGTAGTGGATGGCCTCGAGGTCGGCCAGCCCGGTGCCGCGCCTGGCAGCTTTGATGGGGTCAATGTCGCCCAAAATATCGGCCACGGTGGTGTCGGGGGTGGCCAGTTTCTCCACGTAGCGCTCCGAGCGGGGAATCCAGACGATGGGGGCCTCGTCGCCGGCCTCGTCCAGCAAGCGCCGGGCCTCTGCCGAGAGGGGGAAGAGCGGGTTGTCGCGGATCTCGGTGGGCAGCGCTGGCACTTCATCGTCCAGGAGTTCGGTGAGCTGGCGCAAGATGCGGCTTTTGGCCTGCCCGCGCAAGCCCAGCAAAATGAAGTTGTGCCGGGCCAGAATAGCATTGACCAGGTTGGGTATCACCGAGTCGTCGTAGCTCTGGATACCGGGAAAGAGCCGCTCGCCGGCATGCAATTTGGCAATCAGGTTTTCCCGCGCCTCGTCCTTTACGCTGCGGCGGAGTTTCTCCAGGGGGTAGGTGCGCTTGAGCTCACCGAGGGTTCGGGCCTTGGTCATGGGTCAAGTTTAGTCCCGCCTGTCCCCAGACTGTGTAAATCAGATTGGTATTGAAACGTCAGTTCGAAGTTATCCAACAAGCTGAAAAAGTTGAGCCGAAGGTTGAAAGCCCGTCAATCAGCCGAACGGCATCGTAAAGTCCACCCCTACGCGGTAGAGGTGGGTAGGGCGGGGTTTGTTCCGCACCAGTCCATGCAATCACAAGATTGCATGAACGACCTCGGAGCCTACCCCTCCTAGCTGGCCGAAGAACAGCCAGTACCTCCCGTACACTGTGGGGGAGGCTTTAGCGTGAGTCTGCCGTGCAACACCGGTTTATTCTGCTTTTCTATCTCCGAACCGACACTATTGAAATGCAGGCTCGAGGGGAAAGCAGCAACCGAGGGCGATTTCATTTCGTAACTTGCAATGTGTTGACGTAATGGTATTAAACCTTGGCATAGGGTATGGATTTTGCCAACAAAGAACAACGCCTGCGCGATGCGGCTATTGCCGCCTACCGGGCCGAGACCCTGCAAGCCGGGGAAGCCTGGTTCAAAACCATCGCCTACGAGGAACTGCGCCGCGTGCTGGGGGATAAATGGCTCCGCCTGGGGTGCTTCCGCCTGGTGGAGATCTGCGGAACCCGCGAGGTTACGGTGGAAGTGGATGGGGAGCTGTTCTCGGTGGTCGAGGTCGCCAGGGCCCCTGAAGAGCCCACCTCGGTGGTGGTGCGCCACCTGCCCACGGGCCGGGCGGTGGGCAGCCTGGCCCAGCTAGGCGAGGTGCTCCTGGGGGATTCCTAAACCTGTCACCCCATCTGCAACACCGCCACCACCAGTCGCCCTGGCCCGTGCACCCCTTTGACCATAATCTGGCCGATATCGGCGGACTTGCTAGGGCCGGAGTGCAACCCGATGGCCGAGGGCAGCCCGGGTTGTAGGGCCTGTAGGGCCTGCAAAAGGGTCGGGTAAATCTTCTCCTGCGGTACAAACACCAGGTGCGCAGGGGGCAAAAGCTGGGTGCGGCGGCCCTCCTGGCTGCTGAGGATGACCGTGCCGGTCTCGGCTACCGCGCCCAAAGCCCAGGAGATGCCCAGGGGGGCTTCTTCGGGGGGCAGGAGGGGCAATTTAGGGCGCAACGCCTCTGGAACCGTCCGTCCCACCGCCACCCCAGCAAAGGTCTGGGCAAAGTGGCCCAGCCACTCCTGGGCTGCCTCGAGGCCTTCCAGCCGCACCCCCTCTCCCCCGTTTCCCGTCAGGCGCTCGCTGAAGAGGGCCAGGGCTTCCTCGGGCGAAGGCACCGGCAAGACCAGCGGCTCCGGCAGGGCGATCTGGGGGCGGTGCTCGAGGCCCCGCCGGATACGGCCCAAGATTCGTTCGCGCATACTGGGAGTATAGCAAGGGCAGGTGGGCCGCCGAGGCTTGGCAGAAGCCGGAGCCCGTTTGATTGCTTACGGGGATGCTGCTCCTTTAGCATAGAGTCAAATGATCCTAGTGTTGAACGGCCCCAACCTGAACCTGCTGGGCAAGCGCGAACCAGAGGTGTATGGAAAAACCACCCTGGAAGAGTTGGAAGAACTCTGCGAGGCCTGGGGCGCGGAGCTGGGTTTTGGCGTGGCCTGCCGCCAGTCCAACTTCGAGGGGCAGCTGGTGGAGTGGATTCAGCAAGCCGCCGACGAGGGCTTCCGGGCCATTGTGCTGAACCCTGGGGCCCTCACCCATTACTCGGTTGCTCTGCTGGACGCGGTGCGAGCACAAACGTTGCCGGTAGTCGAGGTACATCTCTCCAATATCCACGCCCGCGAGGAGTACCGCCGCCACTCGCTCACGGCCATAGGCGCCAAGGGCATCGTCTCGGGCTTCGGGCCCATGTCCTACAAGATGGCGCTGGTCTACCTGGCCGACCTACTGGAGGCCCAGCCATGAGGGTACACTGGCAGGAAGTGGCCATGGTCGCGGCCATCGCCTGGATTTTCACCCTAGTGGCCCAAATTCCGCAGGTGGGCTTCTGGAAAGCGTTGTGGCTGGGGCTTCCGGTGGCCCTGCTGGCCGGGGGGGCCTACGGGCTGCTGATGCCCTGGGTACTCCGCTGGGCGGCTCAAAGAGACACCCCCGATGATGAAACCAGAATATGAAGGCGCAGCTCGCAGGCTTTTAGCAAGCAAGGCGTTCTTTGCCTTGGGGAACCGCCGCATCCACCTCGACCTCGGCCAGGGGCATTACCCAGGGCCTACCGCTGGGGTGCTGGGTCTGGACAAAAGGCAGGCCATAAACCGCCTGCAGGCGTGCGGGCTGTAAAACTTCAGCCGGCTGACCCCATGCCTCTACACGCCCCTGGTGCAGCAGCAGTATGCGGTCGGAGAACAGCCCGGCCAGGTTGAGGTCGTGTAGCACCACCAGCACCCCCCAGCCCATCTGGACCAAACGCCTGCACAGGGCCAGCACCTCTACCTGGTGTTTGGGGTCGAGGTGATTGGTGGGCTCATCCAGCAGCAGCAGCCGTGGTTCCTGGGCCAGCACCCGGGCCAGGTCCACCCGGCTCTGCTCCCCACCCGAGAGGGTTTGGTACCGGCGGGTGGCGAAGTGCAGCGCACCGGTCTGGCTCAAGGCGCGCTCGGTGGCCTGGTGATCCTGGGGGTTTTCGGCCCGGCGCTCGAGGTGGGGTAGGCGGCCCAAAAAGGCCACCTCATAGGCGTCAAAGGGGAAATTGATCTCACGCCGCTGGGTCAGCACCGCGCGTTGAAGGGCCAGCTCGAGCGGCCGGTACCTGGCTAAGGGCCTGCCCATTAGCTCGATCTGCCCCGAGTCGGGCCTCACCTCGCCCGATAAAAGCCGCAGCAGGGTGGATTTGCCAGCGCCGTTGGGCCCGATGACGCTCAGCATCTGGCCGGCCTCGAGGCGAAAGGAGATGTTCTCAAGCAGGGTTTTCCCTCCTACAGCATAGCGAAGCGAGCGAGCCTCCAGCATCACACCACACCTTCCACACAAACCCTAGCGGGCTGCCCCCTGCTTGAAACGCAGCAGCAGCCAGATGAAGAAAGGAGCCCCCAGCAGGCTCGTCACCACACCCACCGGCAGCTCGGCGGGCGAGGCCACGGTGCGGGCAATAAGATCGGCCAGCACGCTCAGGCCAGCTCCCAGGAGCATCGAACCGGTCAACAGGTAGCGGTGATCCGGCCCAGCCATCAGCCGGAAAAGATGGGGGGCCACCAGCCCGATGAAGCCCACCCCACCCGCTGCTGCCACCGCAGTGCCCACCGCCAGCGCGGCCAGGGCCACGGCCTGGCGCTTGAAACGCTCGAGGTGCACCCCCAGATGAAAGGCCTCGCTTTCACCCAGAACCAGCGCGTTCAGCGGGCGGGCCAGACGCAGCAGTCCCCAGAAGGCCAGCAGCGCGGCGGGGGCGATGGAGACCAGCCCCCCCCCAGGTGGCCCCACTGTAGCCGCCCAACGTCCAGAAGGTAAGGCTACGCAGTTGCTCGTCGGTAGCACGGGCCACCAGCAGGCCAATGAGGGCCCCTGCCAGGGCGTTGATGGCAATCCCCGCCAGCAACAAGGTCAGAATCTGCACCCGCCCCCCGCTGCTGGCCATGAACCAGACCGCCAGGGTAGCCAGCAACCCCCCCACAAAAGCTGCGAACGGCAGGGCGTAAACCTCCATAAAACCCGCCCCGGGCAGCAGGATGATAAAGATGGCAGCCCCCAAGGCAGCCCCAGCGCTCACACCGATCAGGCCAGGGTCGGCCAGGGGGTTGCGGAACAGCCCTTGCATAACCGCGCCCGAAAGGGCCAGCAAGGCCCCCACTAGCAAAGCCAGCACAACCCGGGGAAAGCGAACCGATACCAGCACCGCATAGGCCTGCTCTGAGCGCTCCCATAGGATGCGGGGAATCTCCTGGGGTGGGATGTAGTAAGCTCCGAGGCCTGCCGCGATCAGCACCACCAGGGGAAGAAGCAACGCCAACCCCAGGAGCACTGAGCGATAACGGCCAGAGGCTTTATAGAAAGACGAAGGTTGCATGGCAATTGATCTGCCTCAGGTCAGCAGGGCGTGCTGGTCAAGCTGCAGCTCGCGCACGGTCACGCCATCCTTATCGTGGCGCACCACCTGGCGCCGGCTGGGCAACCAAACCCCCTCAACCCGAACATAGCGATCGTCGAAGGATTCCACCGCTTCAATCGCGCCTTGGGCATTGCGGTAGGTGACGGTAAAGTGCTGGGGCAGGTGGTACGCCCCAGCCGGTACATAGTTGTGGATGTGGATGCGAAAGGAGCTATCAGGCAAGTTGCGCTCAACCATCCGGACGTGGTTATCCTGCACCCACAGAACGGAGCGCATGGCGTCCTCGAGGCGCACCCCCACCCCCAGCGGGGTTTCCCCTTCGAGGTGCATGGGGTACTGGCCCTCGTTCTGTGCAAAAGGCCGGGGGCTACGGTGGGCCAGCATCGAGGCCAGTTCCTGGCGCGGCCAGGCTTGCAGGTCTTCGAGTAGGTGCAGCTCAATTTCCTTGGGCGAGCGGGCCACCAGGCTACCCTGGTGCCAACTGCCCGCCAGGTATACCCTTAGGCTGGCCCTGAACCCAGTAAACCCCTCCGGTAGGGTATAGGCTTGGTTGCGGGCTGCTTCCAGCAGAACGTAGGCTTTTTCCTGAACAGAAGGCATGTTGTGCTCCTATTCCTGCGATCCAGCGATAAAAAGCCCGCTGCGTTCGTAGGCCCCCACAAACAAGTCCAGCGCAGCCCGGCCCGCCCGGGGACCAAAACCGCCCAGGTAGAGGTCGTCGATGGCCACCACCCGACCGTTCTGGCCGGCGGGGGTCTGCATCACCCCGGGTAGCTTGCGCAAACCCTCTAACCCGCCAATGCTCTCCAGGCCCCCGGTAAACACCATAAACACGTCGGGCTGGGCAGCAATCACCGCCTCGGCGGTCATCTGCTGGCAGTTCTGGATGCCTTTGGCCGCATTGACAATGCCGGCCAGCTCCATCATCCCCACCGGGTTGGAACCCTGGCCACAAACATAGGTTACGTTGGTGCCGCGCAGGTACAGGAAGATGCCTTTAAGCTGTTTGCGTGCAGTGGCCTGGCGCTGCTTAGAACGTAGCACCAGCAGGTCACGCTCGAGGCGGCGCACCAGTTCCTCACCACGCTCAACCCGACCCACCGCCGCGGCAATTGTGCGGATTTTTTCTTTAGCCCCCTCGAGGCTGGGCTTGTCCGGCACCCGCACCACCGTGACCCCAGCGGCCGCTAGCTGATCAAAAACGGTTGGAGGGCGCACATCCTCCCGGCCCAACACCAAGGTGGGGTGCAGAGAAAGTATGCCCTCAACGTTGAGCTGGAACTGGTAGCCCACCGTGGGCAGCTTGTTGACGCTGGCCGGATAGTAGCTGCTGGTATCGCGGCCCACCACCCGATCCCCCACCCCCAGGGCAAAGAGAATCTCGGTAGTCACACCATTGAGCGAGACGATCCGCTCAATGGAGCGCACCGTGACGGTTTGACCCCTTGAGTCTTTGACGGTAAAGGGCTGGGCCAGCCCATAGCCCAACAGACAGAGCCCCAATCCGATAACGATTTGTTTCATAAAACTCACCTCTTTTTTTGAACCTTGGAATTCAGCCCCCATACCGCTGTCCCCAGCTAAGAAGTTGTGACCTCGAGCGCGGCCGAATCGGTGAACACCTCAAAGGTTTCCAGCGAGCTATGTCCCATAAACACTTCGCGGGGCAGGGTTCCACTTCTGGCATGACCCTGCCTGAACTCGGGGCTTTCCACCCAGTTTTTGAAGTGCTGTTCGCTTTCCCAGAAGGTCATGACCACATAGGGTTGATCGGGCTTCTGTGGGCGCAGCACTAGGTTGCGGATGAAGCCCGGCATGCGATCAACCAGACGGGCCCGCTCGCGGAAATTTTGCTCAAACAGCTCAGCATACGCGGGGTTGACCGGTATGCGGTTCATGGTGATGAACATCCTTTTCCCTCCTTAACCTCACCCGCTCGCTCAACGAGCCGGTGCTTGAGGCCCAGCTTGCTAGCGCCGGTTGGGCTCCTCCGGGAAGAAACCTGAAGCACGTTCCCTTCCCACATTCTGGCCGTCAGTCTATACAGGCAATGGCTGCAAAGTCAAGTAATCCGGTCGGAATATATATATTTAGTAAAGAGAACTATTCGCAACAGCCCGTCCCCCCTGATCCAAAAAACAAACCTCCCCCATGGGGCGGGGGAGGCGCACAACCTCGAGGCTACCGGCCTATCAGACGCCAGGCGGTAGGGAGGAGGGCCGCAGCGATGGCGGCTTTGATCAGGTCACCCAGCAAAAAGGGGATCATCCCGGCTTGCAGCACCCCCCAGACCCCGCTGTAGCGCCCCGCGCCCGCCAGCGCAAAGCCCAGCCAGGTCACGCCGATGGCGTAGATGAGCAGGCTGGCCAGCAGCATGGCACCAAAGGTTTTGAGTGCGCTGCGATCGGTGCCGTAGCGCTCAACCAGGTAGCCCACCAGGTAGGCCGCCAGGGGAAAGGCCAGCAGGTAACCGGCGGTAAAGGCGATGCGGGGATGAAACCAGGTGGCCCCCCCGGCAAACACCGGCAGCACCAGGCCCTCGAGCAGGTACGCCACCACCGCCAAAAAGCCCAGCCGGCTGCCCAGCGCGGCCCCCACCAGCAGCACCCCCAGGGTTTGCAGGGTGATGGGCACCGGCTGCAAGGGAATCACCGCCTGCGACAAAAGCGCCAGCAAAAAGCTACCCAAAAGCACCAGCAGCAGGTCGCGCTGCCAGCTCCGGGCGGGGAAAAGCGACTTCGAGAGGGGTAGATAGGGTAGGCTTTGGGTTGGGTTCATACGCTTCCTCCTAAGAAACCGATCAGTTCCACATCGCCAGCGCCGACATGATGGGTTGTGCCTGCGCTTTGCAGCACCAGCGCGCCATCGGGGGCAATATCGGTGGCCTGGCCCTCGAGCACACCCCGCGGCGTGGTCACCCGCACCTGCTGGCCCAGGGTGTAGCTCTTGGCTTTATAGTCGTGCAAAACCCCCCCTAGGTCGTGGTGGAGTTGGGCATAGCGGGCTTCCAGTCGTTCCAAAAAACGAGCCAGCACCTGAACCCTGGATACCTCCCCGAACTCGTCCAGATAGGCGATCTCCGACTTCCTGCGCCCGGCTCGGTGGACGTTGAGCCCAATTCCCAGAATCACGAAGGCCACCTCCTCGCCGCTAATCTGGGCCTCCAGCAGTACCCCGGCCATCTTGCGGTAGGTCGGTTTTGGTGCACGCTTATCCATCGCCAGCAGGTCGTTGGGCCACTTCAGGCCACCCACGCCGCAGGCCTCGCACAGCGCCAAACCGGCGGCCAGGGACAACAACGGCAGGGTGGAGAGCGGAAGCCGGGGGCGGAGCAACACCGAGAAGGTCAGGCTATGGCCGGGTTCGCTGTCCCAGGGCCGCCCACGCCGGCCCCGGCCCTTCTCCTGGCGCTCCGCCAGCACCACCGAACCCTCTTCTGCGCCGTCCAGGGCCCAGTTTTTGAGCACGTCCTGGGTGCTGCCAACCGTTCCCAAGTAGGCGTAAAAGGCCCCAAAACTACCCCCGTGAAGGGCCTCCAGGGCTTCGGGGGTGGGGGTTCCGGGCCTCAGGCGATAGCCTTGGCCCCGCTGGGTTTGCACGGGATATCCGGCCCTGCGCAGCGCCTCCGCCTGCTTCCACACCCCGGCCCGGCTGATGCCAAGCCGCTGGGCCAGGGTTTCGCCGCTCTGGTATTGGTCGTGCAGATGGGCCAGCAGCAGAGGCACGTCAACCAAATTATTCTTTTTGGGTTGACCGGCGCAAGGGGCGGCCTGCTTTCAACTGCGCCCAATGCACATGCCTCACAGCAGTTACCAGCAACACTCCATACAACGCGAACTACAGCACCGACCGGTTTTATCCAGTATGGGGGGTCGGCTTCGACCAACTCAGCCGACCTTCGGCGGGCTTGGCCAACTCTCTCAGGTCTACCGGTTATCAGCCCTGCCCTCCACCGTTTGAACGACTTAAGCAATCCCTCCTTGGTTCACCCATGAGAGCGGGCTGGCGAATAAGCTATGGGTGTGTGGAAGTGGCTTATCTGGATGGTGGTGGGCCTGGCGAGCGCCGCAGCACAGCAACCCATGCAGCTTTTGGCCGGGCACCGTGCCCCGGTGGGGGCGGTTGCCCTGGGCCCGGGCGGGGTTCTGGCCGTGGGGGCCGATGCCTATATTCAGCTTTATGGTCCCGATGGGCGGTTTTTGCGCACGCTCAGTGGGCACGCCGATACAGTACGCACCCTCGAGTTTGCCAGGGGCGGTGCGCTGTTGAGCGGCTCAGCCGACACCACACTGAGGCTCTGGAACACCAAAACCGGAGCGACCACGGGGGTGTTGCAAGGGCACAACGGCCAGGTCTGGTCGGCCCGTTTGAGTCCGGATGGTCGGCGAATTTTGAGCGGCAGTGCCGATGGCGAGCTGCGGCTATGGACGCTGCAAGGGGAAACCCAGGGGATAAGCCCAGGGCGGAACTGGATCTACGGGGTGGGGTTCTCACCCGATGGCAGGCTGTTGGCCGCGGGTGGGCTGGATGGGGTGTTTTTGTGGAACCCCGGCAGCGGCAGCCCGCTACCGCTGTTAGGGCGGTTGTCGGTACGGGCCCTGGCCTGGGGACGTGATGGACGCCTGGCCACCGGCGACCGCGATGGGCAGATACAACTGTGGGATGTGGAGGGGCGCTTTTTGCAGCAGTGGAACGCCCACCAGCTCGCGGTGGGCGCCCTGGTCTGGAGCAGCGATGCCCAGCTCATCAGCGGCGGGCAGGACGGCCAGATTATCTTCTGGGACACAGGCCGGCCCCAGAAAACCCTCCAGACGGCCTCGGTGCTGGCCCTGGCTGTGGAGGGAAACCGGCTCCTGAGCGGCCACGACGATGGGCGGGCCCGGCTGTGGAGCCTGCAAGGGGCGCTGCTGCGCACCCTCGAGCCCCCCGCGGCCTCGGTGAGCGCCCTTGCCTACAGCCCCGACGGAAGGCTGCTGGCCAGCGGGGGCTGGGACGGCGAGGTCTGGCTGTGGAACCGCCAGGGCCAGCCCATCCGCCGGTTGAGCGAGGCCACCCTGGAAATTACCGCCCTGGCCTTCAGCCCGGACGGACGACACCTGGCCGTGGGTAGCCGCGACGGCCTGACCCGCATCTACCAAACCACCAGCGGACGGCTGGTGCAGAGCCTCGAGGCCCACGGCAACGGGGTGGGGGCCCTGGCCTTCGCCCCCAACGGGCGGGCCCTGGCCACCGGCGGACGCGACCGGCTGATCCGGGTCTGGGACTGGCGGCAGGGCCAAAAAGTGCTCGAGTTTCGCGCGCACGAGTCGCATCTGACTGGCCTGGCCTTTAGCCCTGATGGGCGCACCCTTTACAGCAGCAGCAGCGATGAAAGCCTGGCCTGGTGGGCCCTGCGTCCCGAGGGGGTGGGGCTCCTGCGCCGGGTCATGGCCCACGCCAGGGGCATTTATGGCCTGGCCCTGAGCCCCAGCGGACGCCTGCTGGCCACCGCCAGCCACGACCAGACCCTCAAGCTCTGGGATGCCCAGTCGGGGAAGCTGCTCCGATCCCTGGAGGGACACACCGAGGCCGCCCAGGCCCTGGCCTTCTCGCCCGACGGCCAGCGGCTGGCCAGCGTGGGCTGGGACAAGACCCTGCGCCTGTGGAGCGTACAGGGGCAGCTTTTACAGACCACCTCGGGGTTTGTGCGGCCCCTCTACGCGGTGGCCTGGGCCCCTGATGGCCGGCTGGCCGTGGGCAGCGGCACCCTGCGGCAGGCCGGAACCGTGGCTTTATTCAAACCCTAGTCTATCCAATCCTGCGCGTGAGTGGCACATAAAGCGCCACTCACACCGTTTCCGCTTGAATCATTCACCGTTGGACGTAGCCAGAGGTGAAGGATTCAAGCCGACCGAAGGGAGTAGAAAAGCATTTCGGTAGTATCGTTTAGGCTTTCAAAAGTGAACGATACTGCCGAAATGCGTATCACTTGCCGCGCTAAGTAGCGCGTCCGAGGATCCCTTCCGTTATTTTTTAGGTCAGCTACGAGCAGAATCGGTTAGGGCATTTCCAGCCAGACCCGCCCATAGGGACGCACCTCACCCTGGGGGAAGGCCTGCTGCAAGAGTTCCTGCAAGAAACGCCCCGCCATGGGCAGCAGGCCGGTGCAGCCCTGGTTCACGTAGATAAACACATAGCCGGGCGGGCGGGGCGACTGGCTAAAGGTGAGCACCCCGGTGTATTCCGGAAAAGCCTCGTAAAAAATAGCCAGAAGGCCCTCCAGCAAGGCCCTGGCCTCGGGCAGGGGCTCACCCTCCAGCGGGCGCACCCAGAAGGTAACCACCTTGAGGGGGGTCATGACCGGCCTCCGTGCTGCCAGACCGGCACCTGCCGCAGTAGATCGGCCAGTTTTTTCGCCCCCTCGGCCAGGCGCGGCCCCGGACGGCCCAGGTAGGCCTCCTCGAGGGCGAACACCTGCTTATGCCTCAGGGCAGGAATTTTCAGTTCACGCTGCAAAACCACCTCTGGGCGCAGTTTTTTCGCCCCGCACCACGAGACTGTAATCAGGTCGGGCTGGGCCTCCTCCACCAGGGCGGGGGTGAGGGGTTGGGAGCGCACCGGCAGGTGGGCAAAGGCGTTTTCCGCCCCCAGCGCCTCCAACATCTGCGTTACCCAACTGTGTTGCCCGGCGGCAATCATGGGCCGGGGCCACCACTCCACCATCACCCTGGGGGGGCGCACCCAGTTGGGCAGCGAGCCCCGGGCCTGGGCGATCATCCATTGCATGGCCCGCACCACATGCCGGCCCTGCGAGGCCACCCCCAGGAGACCCGCCACCCGCATAATATCGCCGTAGACGTCTTGCAGGCTTTGCGGGTCGAGCACCACGTGGGGGATTTGCCGCGCCTGCAAACCCTCCACCACCCGCTCCATGCCCGGCACGCTCAGGCTGGCCAGCACCAGGTCGGGCTTCAGGGCTTCGACCCTGTCCAGGTCAATCTGGAGGTCGGGCCCCACCCTAGGCAGCCGGGCGACTTCGGGGGGAAAGTCGGAGTTGCTGTCCACCCCCACCAGCCTATCCAGGCAGCCCAGGGCCCAGACGATCTCGGTGTTGGAGCAGGTCAGGCTTACCAGGCGCATACCAGCCCCCACTTAACGGCGTTTTTTGACCAGCCACTTCTCCTCGGCGAAGCCTTCGCGTTGGTTGACGACTCGAGCCAGCGTAAAAAGCAGATCCGAGAGCCGGTTGAGGTAGCGCAGGGCCTCCGGGTTCACCGCCTCGGTGCGCATCAGCTCCACCACCCGGCGCTCGGCCCGGCGGGAAATGGTGCGGGCCAGGTGCAGGGCCGCCGCCGCGGGGTGGCCGCCGGGGTGGATGAAGCCGGTGAAGCGGGGGGCTTCCTCCTGGTAGCGGTCAATCAGGGCCTCGAGCTTCTCCACGTCCGAGGCGTCCATGCGGGCTAGGTTGCGCTCGTAAGGGCCGCCGGCGCGGGTCGCAAGGTCGGCCCCCAGGTCGAAGAGGGCGTTCTGGAGGTACTCGAGGTCGGCCTCGATATCGGCATGGGCCGCGCCCAGGGCCGCGCGGGCCAGCCCGATGGCGCTGTTGGCCTCGTCCACCGTGCCGTAGGCTTCCACCCTGGGGTGGTCCTTGCCCACCCGGTCGGCCCCGTACAGGCCGGTCTCCCCCGCATCGCCGGTTTTGGTGTAGATTTTCATGCTTTCATTTAACCGCACATTTGCCGAAACCAATTGGGTTCAAAAAGACACCATACATAAAACGTTAGCAGAATCGGCAGAGGCCCTCCGACCCCGGCCCTTTGCCCAGCCAGGGTCATGCCCCCTCCGAAATGAGAATGAGGTCGTCCAAAAACTCGAAATCGCGGCGGTTGTGGGTTACTAAGGGAATCTCCAGGGCCCTGGCGGTAGCGGCAATCCAGGCGTCGCCCGCGCCGATGGGGCGGCCCTTGGTCAGGGCTTCGCTGCGAACCCTGGCCCAGGCGGTGCAGATCTCGTCGTCGGTGTGCACCACCGCGCAGTTCGAGAGCAAAACCTCGAGGCGGCGTCGCTTGTGCTCACCCCAGTTCCTGACCAAAGCCCCAAAGCGCAGCTCGGCCATGGTCTGAGCGGCCACCAGCAGTTGGTGGCCCTCCAGAATCGGCTGGTAGACCCCCCACAGGCTGTGCTCGTTGTAGGCGTAGCTGATGATGTTGGTGTCCACCAGCAGGTTCATCGGGTCACCGAGCCCTTCTTGCGGGGTTTTTGGGGCCAGGCTCCTCAAACAGCTCGAGCAGCCGCCGGTCGCGCGCCTGGCTTTGCTCGAGGTCGGTCTGGCGGGCCTCCTCGAGTACTCGCAAGAACGCTTCGTCCTCGGCCTTTTCTTCGGGGGTCAGGGGCGGCAGGGCTTTTTGTACCTCCTCCCAGTGAAAGGGCCTGACACCCTTTAGCAGTCGGGCCAGCCGCGCCTCTTTGGGGGTCGGGCGCTTCTCGAGAATCTCGTCGAAGCGCACCGGCCTGCCCAGGAGTCGCTCGAGGCCCGCCATTAGCTTGTCGAGGGTCTCGAGTTCCACCGCCTTGGCCTTGTTGTTGACCAGGTTGTAGACGGTGGTTTTGGACAGCCCGCTGGCCTCGGCCAGCGCCAGGGGGGTTTTCTTGTGCTGGCGAAGGAGGAGCTCGAGTTTAAAGTAGGTATTTACCACCAATCAATTTTACAAGAGGTTTAGGAAAAGTATGTATGCCAATCAGATAAGCTGACGTAATTCATCCGAAAGATTGAAAGTGGTCAATTGCGTGTATCTCCAGGGTTTGCCTTGAACAACGCTGGCTTGACGACACCATTCCCGAAGAGCAGCTTGTCGGGTTAAGTCGGACACGGCCCCCGTCTGAATTATGTCACTCAGGTATGTGGCATGGGCAAATTCTGCCACGAAGTCGGGTTGATACTGTTCTTCCGATGTCACTGAGCGGTAGATTTTGAACTGGCCACACAGGTCGAGACCAACGTGTAGACTCCCGTTCAAGGAAGGCGGCAAGCTCGAAGTCAGATACCCCATCCAGCACTTGCACTGGGTAAACACAGCGCTCGAAACCTGTGAACTCTTGCCAGCCGTCGGTGTGGTGCTTCTCGGCTTTGAAGTCACAGAAACCTTGTTCACCACCCGTTGATCCTTGCAGCCCCTCAATAACACAACTCGAGGGTGACACATTCCCTATAAGGCAGTATTGGTGCGTAGTCCTGCTAAATATGTAGCCTGTTGGACCAGCCTTCATACAAAGAACCGGGTTGTACTATGGTCTCATGCGCAGGGGAAGTGTGCTGAGCATCCTGGAAGAACGATTACCGGGTCTGGCCGAGCGCTACGGCATTAAGAGCCTGTATCTGTTCGGCTCCACCGCCCGCGACGATGCCGACTCGAGCAGCGACGTGGATTTTCTGGTGCGCTTTGAGGAGCCCACCTTCGAGCACTACATCGGCCTCAAGCACGAGCTCGAGGACATGCTCGGCAGCCAAGTAGACCTGGTGAGCGCTAAAAAAGTGCCAGCCGATCTACGCCCGCATATCGAAACCGATGCGGTACAACTGGTTTGAAAGGTGCTTATGCGCGACCCCGATCTCCCCAACCCACACCTACTGCCCAGGGTTCACCTCGAGCAGATGAAGCAAGCAGCCCAGCGCGTATTGGACTACACGGCTGGGATGAGCTTTACCGACTTTGCTGCCGATGGGCGCACCCAGGATGCGGTGTGCTACAACTTGAACCAGCTAGGCGTCATCGCTGCCACCATGCACGCAAGGGTGCGAGAGGAGATAGGGGGGCTGGACTGGCGCAGAATTCTGGATCTGCCCGAGATCGTAAGCCGCCTGCATTTTGGCATCCAGGACGAAATTCTCTGGGACTTAATCCAGCGCACCCTGCCCTACTGGCTGGTGGTGCTGGAGGAGACCTTGGAGCAGCAGCCCCGTTGAGCGATTGGGCTGGGGAGTGCGTCGTGCTCATTAGGCAACGAAAAGTAGCCACCGTTTGGGGCTTCCACTTTTTAGCTTTTGACCACAACCCCCTCTAACGCGGTTCGCCCCCATCTCCACAAACACGCCACCAGGATGTTCCCAATGCTGCGTAGCCTCAAAACCCTTTTCTGCTTGGTCGCCTGGATGGGGTGGGCCTGGGCCCAGACCATCTGTGTGCCTCCAGTGGGGGGTACGCCCGGTCGTCCGGTCACCGGTTACGCCGCTCCCAGCCTCGAGCCCTACGACCGGGTGATGCACCAGCTGATGGAGCGTTACCAGATTCCCGGCGGCGCCCTGGCGGTGGCCAAGGAGGGGCGGCTGGTGCTCTTTAGGGGCTACGGCTGGGCCGATCTGCGGGCCAAAGAACCCGTGCAACCCGACTCGCTGTTCCGGCTGGCCAGCCTCACCAAGCCCATCACCGCGGTAGCAGTGCTGCACCTGGGCGAGAGCCTGGTGTTTCGAGGCATCTACCCCGACCTGAACACCTTCTTGAACGAAAAAGCCTTCAACTTCGTCAAAATCAGGCCCTACAGCGGGCAGATCGCCGACCCCCGGCTGAAGCACATCACCCTGCGCGATCTTTTGCAGCACTCGGGGGGTTGGAACCGCAACTGGGCCGGCGACCCCATGTTCCGCCCAACGCTGGGCGAGATCGCCAAAGCCATGCAGCGTTCCGAAAAGCTCTCGAGCCAGGAACTCATCGGCTTTATGATGAGCCGCCCGCTCCAGTTTGCCCCTGGCACGCGCTCGGCCTACTCCAACCTGGGCTATGCCGTGCTGGGACGGGTTATCGAGGGCATCAGTGGCCAGCGCTACGAGACCTACGTGCGCGAAATGCTCGGGCAGATGGGCATTTATAGCGTACGAGCCGGCAAAACCCGCCTGCAAGACCGCCTGCCGGGCGAGGTGCGCTACTACGATTTTCCAGGAGCACCCCTGACCCGTTCGGTGGTAGACGGCAGCCTGGTCAACCGGCCCTATGGCGAGTTCTACCTCGAGGCCCACGATGCCAACGGGGGTTTGGTGGCCACTGCGCCGGACCTGGCGCGCTGGGTGGTGGTACTGGAAGGCTTGCGCAGCCAGGCCGCCCCCCTCTCCCGCGAGGCCCTGGAAGAGATGTTCCGCCGCCCCCGGCTTGCGCAATACGCCCAGACCCCGCGCTACTACGCCCTGGGTTGGGGGGTGCGGGTGCCCCAGCCCCGGCTGGCTACCCCTGCCCATCTGGCGGGAGCCGCGGGCCAGGGCAGCAGCGAGACCCGCACCCTTCCACAGAAGCAGCCCGTGGTGCTGAGCCTGCCCTTCGACCAGCTCGAGTGGAGCCACGACGGGGCCTTTGCCGGCAGCCGCACCCTGCTTCTGCGTTTGCCGGGCCGCGTGGTGGTGGTGGCCCTCTTCAACAGCCGCCCCTGGAACGACGGGCGCTTTATCGCCGAGCTCAGGCGGGGGCTCGAGAACGCCACCCAGGCCGTCCAGCACTGGCCCGAGTACGACTGCTTCTAGACGCGCACGCCCAAAACCACTCTCATATAAAGCGATAAACTTGCCCTATGCACCGCGTGCTTTCTGCATTCCTTGTCCTGTGTTCCCTCGCCCTGGCCCAGACCACCCACACCGTCCAGCCCGGCGAGACCCTCTACCGCATCGCCAGGCAGTACAACACCAGCGTGGAAGCCCTGCAGGTGCTGAATAACATCGCAGACCCCACCCAGCTTCGAGTAGGGCAGGTCTTGCGGGTAACCGGACAGCCTAGCCCAGCCCTGCACCGGCTTACCCAGGCCCCGGCCCCCATCGAGGCCCTCGAGTGGCCCCGCGAGACCACCCAGGGCCATCTGGCAGTGATCCGCATCGCAGCCCCGGCGCCGGTACAGGGCGAGGTGCGTTTTCTAGGCAACACCTACCCCCTCCAGCGAAACCGCGTGCTGCTGCCTATACCGGCCCTGCAAGCCCCTGGGGTCTACCCCGCCCGGCTGCGGGTGGGTGGCGCGGAGGTGGGGCTCGAGGTGCGGGTGGTGGCCGGAAGCTTTGGGCGCTTTGTGCTGCGGCTCCCGCCCGACCGCCAGGCCCTGCTGGTGCCGGAGCGGCTGCGGGCCGAACGGCTCAAGGTGGTGGGCTCCTGCGACTTCGACCGCCCCCAGCAGTGGCGGGGCCCCTTCCGAAAGCCCATCCAGACCAACCGCATCACCGACCCCTTCGGCACCCGCCGCAGCTACGACCAAGGGCGCACTTACTCCTACCACGAGGGACTCGATTATGGCGTACCCGAAGGCACCCCGGTCTATGCCCCGGCCCCCGGCGTGGTGGGCCTGGCTGAGCGGCTCTTTGTGCGGGGCAACGCCGTCACCCTCGACCACGGGCTGGGGGTGTGCAGCGGCTACTGGCACCTCTCGCGCATCGTGGTAAAGCCGGGCCAGACCGTGCAGGCCGGCGACTTGCTCGGCTACTCGGGCAACACCGGCCTGTCCAACGGGCCCCACCTGCACTTTGAGATCCGGGTGCGGGGCATCCCCACCAACCCCGCCCCCTGGTTCCTGAGCGTTCCCTGACCCGGCGGCCTACGGGCCGACACTGCGCGCGGGGCGAACCCCTTGCTCGGTGGCCAGAAACTGCACCGGCACATCCCAGGGGTCGTGGGGCAGCTCGGTCACCACCAGCGCCTCGGCCACCAGGCCCACCGTGAGGGTGCGCGGGGGTAGCTGAGCCAAAAAGCGGTCATAGAAGCCCTGCCCATAGCCCAGCCGGTGGCCCCAGGGGTCGAAAGCCAGACCCGGCACCAGCACGGCATCCAGCACCTCGGGCTCCACCCTGGGGGCGTCTGTCACTGGCTCCCAGAAGCCATATTTATGCCTCACCAGCTTGCAGGGCAGGGGGTGGACTTCCAACTGGTAGGTGCGGGCCCTGGGCAGGTAATAGGTGGCCGGGTAGAGGCTTTGCAACCCAGCAGGGTCTAGCTCGGAGCCAAACGCACTGTAGAACAAAACATGCTGTGCCCGCCGCTCAAATAAGAAGTGGGTTAGGTGCTGGTTGACCTGGACTGATAGCTGGGAAACCGGCAATTTGCCCCGCACTTCCTTGGCCCAGCGCCGGAGTTCTGCTTTGGTCATGGGTTCCAGTATCCCATCCAGAAGGGCTGATAGCCGATAGCGGTTGGTCAAAAGCCAGGCGTTGTGGCCGACCTTGAACGTTGTGACCCATTCCGTTGACAGCCTGAGCCTACTTCTGTCAATATACTTGATTATTGAGGGAAGCGACCCCTCAAGACAAAATCCCATCTTGTCTAACAGGAGTCCGTCATGCCCAGGTACGTTTACCAGAACCTCGAGACCGGCGAACACTACGAGTTCGAACAGCGCTTTCACGACCCCGCCTATACCCACCACCCCGAGACCGGCGCCCCCATCAAGCGTCTGATTTTTGCCCCGGCGGTGGTGTTTAAGGGTTCAGGTTGGTACGTCAACGATTCCAAGTCGCACAACAAAACCAACCCCTCCCCAAAGGCCGAATCCAAAAGCGAGGGTTCCCAGAACGTAGGCGGTGCCGCTGCCGATTAGATTGGTTCTAACAAGTTCATGTCCGAAGCTACAAGCTGCGCAAAAGCTTGTGGCTTTTTCTTTACCCCTCTGCTCCTTTCGCAGGAGGCGTTTTATCCGTGATACTGGTAGCGTATCGTTGAGGGGGTGAGGTGTGTATGTTTCTACTCTTGGGAATCGTCGTGGCCATTTTGGGTATTTTTTTACTAGCGCAGCCTGGTGCCCGCCGGGCTTTGGGGGTTCCGCTCTTGCTGGCCGGACTGGCGATTGCGGCCATCTCGCAGAGCTTTGTGGTGGTTCCGGCGGGTAATGTGGGGGTGGTATTCAATGTGTTTGGTGGTGTACAGCCGAACCCCCTAGGTGAAGGCTTCCGCATCGTGATACCCGGCATTCAAAACGTCATTCTGTATGATGCTCGCTTGAAAGAAGTAACCCTGGCCAAGGGCCCCGCTCCTTCTGGGGCTACCACGCCGGGTGAGGACGCCATCAATGCCCGCAGTAAAGAGGGCTTGGATATAGGCGTAGATGTGACGGTGCAATACCGTATCAAGCGGGACGAGGCTGCCCAGCTACACCGCAACCTGGGGCCAAACTACCTCGAGACCCTCATTACCCCACAAATCCGCAGCAAGGTGCGCGACGCGGTAGGCTTGTTCAACGCTGCCGAGCTCATCAGTACGCAGAGAACTCAGCTCGAGGCCGCCGTTACCAAGGAACTGCGCGAAGACCTTGGCGCACAACACATCGAACTGATCTCGGTGCTGTTGCGCCGGATTGATATTCCGCCCTCGGTGGCCAAGGTGATTGAGGAAAAGCAAACCGCCGAGCAGCAGGTGCAGGTGGAGGTCAACCGCCGCCAACAAGCTGAAATTGCTGCCCAGCGGGCGGTAGTACAGGCCAAAGGCGAGCGCGATGCTGCTATTTTGCGAGCCGAAGGCGAGGCCCAGGCCATCCGCCTGCGCGGCGAGGCCCTGCGGCAAAGCCCCCAGGTTGTCCAGCTCACCGTGGCCGAGAAACTGGCCCCCAACATCCAGACCATCATGGTGCCCACCACGGGTAACTTCTTGCTTGACCTGCGTAGCTTGCAACCAGCCCAGCCTGCTCAGCCCGCGCGCTAGAACGCGAGTCTAGTGGTTTGGTAAGTTAACTCAAGTTGCCACCTATCCTGACTACGCAGAAAATAAAGGCCACTATGAGCTGGACTGTTCTAGTGGCCTTCTGCATTATAGACGACCTGCTCAAGACCCTCGGACACCGGGACGACCCCCAGAGCAAGACCCCCGCCAGCCTCGTCCTCACCCTCTGGATTCTGGCCGCCCTGGCTTTCGCTGGAAAGCATAAGCACGCCCTGATCTATGCCAAAGCGCAGGGTCTTTTCAGCTACATCCCCTTCCCCACGCCCCGCCCCGGCGTGGCGGGAGCCGACGGCTGCACAGCTTGTCTGACTGGATACCTTACCCCTGCCGGTCTGTGAAAACATCCGCGCACCCCGTTGCCGCCTGGCCCCTACCCGCCAGTACCGGGGCTACATTCCCAGCAAACGCAGCTACTTCCACGGTCTGAAGCTTCACCTGGTCTGCACGGATCACCCGTGGATCAGCGAGGTGATCCTCACCCCCGGTTCCACCGCGGACATGGAGGGGTTGTATCGGCTGCCGCTGGACTTAGCAAGGGGAAGTGAGCTGTACGTGGATCGGGGGTACACCGACTATCAGGCCGAAGATGACCTGGCCATGGCTGAGGGCATCCGGCTGCGCGTCATCCGCAAACGGAACTCCAAGCGCTACCAACCGGCATCGCAGTGGATTGCCCAGCAGGGGCGGCGGGTTATCGAGTTGGTGGGTGCTGCCCTGACGGAACTATTCCCCAAGCGCATACATGCCACGACCCTCCAGGGCTTTGTGCTCAAGGTGTGGGGCTTCATCTTTGCCCACAACTTCAGGCGGCTGGCCGGTATTTTGTAGGTAGCAACTTGGGTTAACTTTAAGTAGGGCTCGAGCCGCGCCCTGGCCTCCGGATTCCCGCCTGCCATCAGGCCATAGCCATTCTCCAGGCCCCAGACCCCGCCCGAAACCCCCACATCGGCAAACAAAATGCCATGCTCGGCAAGCTGATGCCCCCAGCGTTGCGAGTCTTTGTAGTTCGAGTTCCCTCCATCCACGAGGAGATCACCTGGGCTCAGCAGCTCAGCCAAGCGCTGCAAGGTCTGTTCTGTCGCGTCTCCGGCAGGAAGCATCAACCAAACCAAGCGCGGGGTTTTGAGCAGGGACGGGAGGGCCTCGAGGGTCTCGGCCACCGCAGGGCCCTCCCTCGAGACCTCCTGAGCAGCATTCACATCGCGGTCGTACCCCACCACCCGAACCCCCGCCCGCAGCAGGCGGCGGGCAATGTCGCTGCCCATTCTTCCTAGGCCTACAATACTGATTTCCATGCTTCCGAGTCTATCGCTCCCAAGCGGTCTGAATGGAATCTTGGAAGGGTATTGCATAACTTCAACCTCCCACGTGCACCACCGGCCTGCGCCGTGGGTCGGGCTCGGCCTTGCGCAGCACCTCGTGGGTGAGGCTGGGCACATCTCCCTCACCGTAGAGGATGAAGTCGAGGGCCGAGCGAACCAGGGAACGCTCGCTCCACTCGAAGTAGACGTGCGGGAGCTTGCCGGTGGTATCGCGCACATACAGTAGCAAGGCCGCAATAGCGTTGGGGATGGAGGTGCCCTGCACCCGCAACACCCGTTGTTCGCCCACCTCCACCCCATGCACGTAGAGGGTATCGGAAAAGTCGGAGGCGTCGGGGACGGAGACCTCGAGGAAAGCCACCGGATCGCGGGTGGGCAGGTGGGTGCGCCAATACATCCGCTCCCGCTTGTGCGCGTATTCGAAGGGGCTGCCGGAGTCGCGGTGGTTGGCGACCAGGCGGATCTCGCCCAGGGCGAGCTGCCGGAGAATCGCCTCGGCCTCGAGGTCGGCCTGAATCCGCTCGACGCGCAGTTCGGTTGAGCGAAAAACGCGCGAGATCAGCGAGACCACCACAATTGCAGCAATGAAGAGCGCGGCGATCACCAGGCCCTCGGGGTCGGCCAGCACCGTCACGGTGCCGGTGTAAATAAAGACAGCCGTAACCAGCCCGAAACCCAGCGCGGCCCCAAGCTGGCGCTTGGCAAGGGCCGAAAGCATGACCGCGAAGGCCGCCGAGGTCATCAGGGCCAGCACCCCGGTGGCGTAGGCCCCAGCCTGGGCGTCCACATCGGCCTGAAAGATTAGGGTGACCAGCACGCAGACCCCGGTGAAGATGAGCACCAGCGGACGCACCGCCCGGGCCCAGTCGGGCGCCATACCATACCGGGGCAGGAACCGCGGGGTAATGTTGAGCAGTCCGGCCATCGCACTCGCGCCCGCGAACCACAAAATCAGAATGGTGGAGAGGTCGTAGAGGCTGCCAAACCACTCGCCTTGGTCACGGTGGGCCAAGAAGGCCAGGGCCCGCCCGTTGGCTGCGCCGCCCTCCTTGGTCACCTGCACCAGCCGCCCGCCTGGGATGGGGGTGACCGTTACCTCGAGGCGTATCCTTCCCTGGTTCCCGTCGAGCTGAACTACCTCTGAAAAGCTCCCCTTGCGCTCGGGCACCTGGTAGGTGTATACGTCGCCGTTGCCCAGCGGTACGTCTATGGTGCGGGCCTGGCCGCGCAGCTCGCGTTGGGCGGTGGTCTCGGGCCAGAACTCGCTCGGCGGAACCAGCAGGGTGGTCACCAAGGCGCTGCTGAGCAGCATCACGCTCATGATTAAGGCCGCTGTGGTGAGCAGTTTGCGTGAATTGGCAATCCGTCCCACGGGGTACTGGGGCGAATCGCCGGGCCTACCCCGCACCAGCGGCATTACCACCACCCCGGTCTCGAAGCCAGAGAGACCCAGGGCCAGTTTGGGAAAGACCACCAAGGCCGCCACCACCACGGCAGCGGGGGTGGCGTAGTCGAGGGCGATGTGGCCCGTCCACTCGGCCAGAAGGCCAGGGTTCTGTGCGATCAGACCAAGCCCATGACCGATCACCATCAGGTTGAGGCCGATGTAGGCTACCACCAGCACCACCGCGATGCCGATGGCCTCCTTAAAGCCGCGCAAGAAGACCGCGCCTAAAAGCCCCACCAACAAGAGTGTCAGGCCAATCTGGCTGTTCATCCAATCCGGCGCCAGGGGGTTCTCGATGATGTGCTTGGCTGCGTCTGCTGCCGAGAGGGTGATGGTAATGATGAAGCCGGTTGCTACGAAGCCAATTAGGGCCAGTACCACGAACTTACCCGCCCAGCCCTCGAGCAGCCGCACGAGCATCGAGATTGAGCCGTCGCCATGGGGGCTCTCACCAGCAACCCGGCGGTACATGGGAAGAGCCCCAAACAGGGTGAGCAGCACCAGCATCAGGGTGGCAATGGGCGAGAGCGCCCCCGCGGCCAGCGCTGCAATGCCGGGCTGGTAGCCCAGGGTGGAGAAGTAGTCCACCCCGGTCAGGCACATCACCCGCCACCAGGGGTGGGTCGGGTGGGCATTGGTAGGCTGCTTGTAGTAGCCCTCGGAAGGTTTGGGAGCCCCCTCGAGCAGCCAGCGTTGCAAGCGACTGGAAGCAAAGCGGGCAAAGGATTGACGATTCGGCATAGCGAGGTTCCAAAGCGGTTAGGCTGGCCTGGATTATCCGGGGCGAGCTGGAGGGTTGCCTGCCGACCTCGGTTGATTTTTCACTATGCCCGCAAGTTTGTTTTGCGGCTGGACAGCAGCCCGTCTCGGCCTCGGACGAAAGTTTGCCCCATTGCCTCGCGCAACCCACCAACCCTGCCCCAAAGCACCCAACACCGCTTACTCTCCCAGCCGATACCCCATGCCCCGCACCGTCTCGATGACGTTCTCACCGAGGCGTTTGCGGAGGTTCTTGACGTACACATCTATCAGGTTGGAGTCGGCCTCGAAGCCCGGCCCCCAGATGCGCTCGAGGATCTCCTCGCGGGTAAAAACCCGGCCCTTGTTGAGGGCCAACAGTTCCAAGACCTGGTATTCTTTCGCGGTGAGGCGCACCAGCTCGCCCAGCCGCCGTACCTGACGGTGCTCCAGGGCCAGTTCGACCTGGGGTGAAATTTGCAAAACCTGCGGCTTGATCTCTCCACGCCGCCCCAGGGCCTTGAGGCGGGCCACCAGCTCGGCTAGGGCGAAGGGCTTGGGCAGGTAATCGTCACCCCACTCGAGGCCCCGCACCCGGTCAGGCAGGGCCTCGCGGGCGGTAAGGAAAAGGATGGGCTGGTGGAAGCCCGACTCGCGCAAGCCTTGGGCCAGCTCAAAGCCGGCCTCCGGCCCCTCGGGCAGCATCACGTCCAGTAAAAGCAGGTCAAAGGGCTGCTCCCAAACCATTACCTCGGCCTCGGCCCTCGAGCGGGCCAGAGTGGTCTGGAAGCCCTGCGCGCTCAGGCTTTCCTTCAGGGTGAAGCCCAGGTTGGGTTCATCCTCCACAACCAATAAACGCATATACAAGCTTACATCGGAGGCAAGCGGTGAGGTTACTAGATTCATGGCTGCAATGCTACGAGGATCGGCTGAAGCCAGTGTGAAGCATGGCCCAAGCCCCAGATTAAGGAGCTGCGGTGGATGAGGCCGCAGCTCCGAGGGGAGGTTGGGCACGGCAATGGCCTGTGCAAGGGTATGTTGCCTTGCTTGGGTGAAGCGGAAATGAAGCGGTGTGTCAACCAACCACTCTAGGAACCTCAAATCATGGATAGCTTGCGGTCTTGAGGGTCTGGATGGCCCGATATTCCTCCAACAGAGCTAATGGCGTTAGACTGAGCCTAAGGGGCTGTTTGCCTCCCTCGAGGTGTTATGCTAACGTTTCTACTGGCACTCCTGATTGGCGCGACGGCGGGTATCCTATCCGGCTTTTTTGGTATCGGGGGTGGGGTGGTGGTGGTGCCCGCCTTGGTGCTCCTGCTAGGCCTCAGTCAGATCCAGGCCACCGCCACCTCGCTGGCGGCCCTGCTGCTGCCGGTGGGCATTTTGGGCGTGCTCAACTACTACCGGGTGGGGGCGGTCAACCTGCCGGTGGCAGGCCTGTTGGCGTTGGGATTGCTGGTGGGCACCTACTTTGGCTCCCGTATTGCCCTGACCTTACCGGAGGCCGTGCTGCGCCGGGGATTTGCCATCCTGCTGATCCTGATCGCGCTCCAGCTTTTGCTCCGTCGCTAAAGGGATGCTGGCGTTGAGGCCACGGGGCTTTATCGCGGTGGCCTTTATTTTGGCCGCTGGTTCTGGCGGCCAAAACGAGTTCGGTGCAGTTTTTGACTGAAGATTGCTGGGTTCTTTCCGAGAACCGCTCTAAACCCTGAAGAAGATTTTGCGAGCGTAGAACCACCAAAACACCAGCCACCAGGCCAGGATGTAGAGCAGTGTGTACGTCCACCCCCCCACCACCACCCCGCTTTGCGCCACGTGCCAGTTGAGCCAGGCCTGCTGCAAGCTGACTCGCGCTCCGTTCAACGAGACCGTCCAGCCCTGCAACACCCAGACCTTGAACAAAATCGGCAGGATATAGGCCAGCAGCGCGTTCGAGCCAAACACCAGGAACGGGAAGGCCAGCCACTTCCACCTGCCGAGGTCGAACAGCACGTAAAACGCCCCGATCAACAGCGTCGCCAGCCCGGCGCTGAACAGGATGTAAGGCGGTGTCCAGAAAGTTTTGGAGAACGGCACATTCAGGCTCCACAGGTACCCCAGCAGAGTCATCGCACCGCCCAGTAGCAGGAGCTGGGGGAGTGGACGGTGAGCCACCAGGAATTGCCAAAAGCCGGGCGACCGGGGGTATGGAGCCTCGGCAGAGGGGGTTGGCCGCTCACCTTCCCTTGGGTTCTTTCCCCCTGTTTTTAGCATTTGCGCCACAATCGCCCCCAGCAAGGCCAGTGCCGCCGTGGGGATGGTCGAAAGCAGGCCGCGCAGGCCGAGGGGCTCGAGGTAGGTCTTGTTCAGGTGTAGCAACAGGTTGCGGTCTTCCTCGAAGATGCCCGGCCCCGCGCCGGGAATGGGAACAAAGCGGATGGCCGCCCAGTAGCCCACCAGGAGCCCCGCTGCGACTGCCAACAGGAAGGCGGGCCGGGGGGAGATCAGGTAAAAAAGCGCGGCCAGGCAGTAGGCCAGCGCGATGAGCTGCAAGACCCCCAGCGCGAAGACCGGGGTGCGGGCCAGGGCGCTGGTCAGGAAGAGGCCCAGCAAAAAAATCAGGCTCGTGCGCCTGAAGATGCGAGCCAGCCTGCGCCACAGCGAAAGCTTTTGTTTATCGAAGCTCGAGGCCGCATACGGAATGGCTGCTCCCATGCAGAACAAAAACCACGGGAACACCAGATCGGCCAGCGTCACCCCGCCAAAAGGGGCGTGCATGAGTTGGTCGGGCGTGGCATCCTGAAGCGCGAGGTTGTTGACCAAAAGCATCAAGAAAACCGTCAAGCCCCGCAGCCCGTCCAAAGCCAACAGCCGGGCCCCGGCTACCGCCATCTTGCGTTTGGAATCCACCGCCATCGCGGTGCTGGGTTGGGCTACCATAAACACCCCTCTTTTGCGTCCTCCTTGCTTTTTCTCACTCACCAGAACGCAGGCGATACGCCCTACAACCTTTCCTCTGCCTTCGATTTTTCTCTACCCCCTACCTCCGATTTGCCCCCGCAACAGCGCACTAACCGTGCCCAACCGGTAGCCCCCTCGCTCGGCCAACGCCAGAAAGCGCGGCAACACTACGATGGTCTGGAGTACGTTGTCGTGCAGCAGAACGATGCCGCCGGGCCGCAGCCGTTGCAGCAGCCGGGCCTCGAGGGGAGCCTGCCCGAGGTTGTCGAAGTCGCCAGGGTCGTCCGTCCAGAAGACCACCGTCATGTTTAGCCGCCGCATCACCTCGAGCACTGCGGGTGAGAAGCGACCCCCGGGTGGGCGAAAGTAGACGATGGGCTTGCCGGTGATAGCCTCAAGCACCCGGTTGGCCTGGACGATCTCGGCGGTCACGCTGGCCTCGTCAAGCCCGTTGAGGCGGACATGGTGGTAGGTGTGGTTGGCGATCTCGTGCCCCTGCTGCACCATATCCCGTATGAAGTAGGGGTAGGCCTCGGCGTTGCGGCCAATGCAGAAGAAGGTAGCCCGCACACCCGCCCGGCGCAGGGTGTCGAGGAGCAGCGGCGCGAACAGGGGGTGGGGCGCATCGTCGAAGGTCAGGGCCACCACGCGCTGCCTGGGATCGCCGTGGAAGAGACGGTTGCCTACCACCCCGCCCTGCTGGCTGGCCGCGGTCTGCTCGAGCTGCTGGGCGCGGAGCTGGGCCCGGGTGCCCTGGAACTGGGGGGTGAGCTCGAGCTCGTCGGTTACGGGCGCGGGTGGGCCGTAAAAGGCATCTTGCGGTTGGATCCAGAGGTGGTCAAACTGCAAAAAATTGCTCAGGTTCAAGCGCACAAACTCGTTGAGCCTGGCCCTCGAGACCGAAGCAGTAAAACGGGGCAAGGGGCCTCCAAAGCCCGCGTACTCCCTCCGGCTATAAATCGAGACATCCACATAGCTCAGGGAAGGCCGGGCCGCAAAGGTCTCGGCCACCACCCGCTGGGCCTTGGTAAGCATGAAGCTAGGGGTGGTGGAGGCCTCCGGAATCAACACCAGGGCCTCGGCCGCCTCCACAAAACCGTTGGAGGCCCAGACGATCCGCTCCACAAACTGGATGGGCGGGTTGAGCACGATCTGGGGTAGCGCGGGCGCGGGCCGCTGGCCGGGTGCCAACGGCTGCACCTCGCCGGGCGGAATGGCGCGCACCGGCGGTAAGGGCGCTTTGTCGGTCGGCTGGGCCAGCACCAACCCCAATACCAGTGACAGTAAGCATACCCAAGGCCTCATACCTTCTAGCATCACCAGCCAGATGAAGGGGGTCTGAAACAATTGAGACTCCTCCCGAGCAGCGCCAATGTACCTATTCCAACCCTTCATCCCAGATTCACCCCTCCAACCTAGCCTTCTGGTCAGGGGTACTATGGGGCCTATTGTTGGGCTTGGGCGTGCGGGCAGGCATACCTAGGTTGGGTTTCGGCAAATACTATAGGAGCCCCCTGCACGTCTCCATCCAGAGATTGTGCAAACCACCACAACCTCGAGGAACCCTACAACCCTATGAACCTGCGGCTGCGTCTGGCGCTAATCACCTTCAGCCTAACCCTTCTGGGCCTGGGCCTGGGCCTGCTCCTGACCTACCAGATCTTGGAGCGCAGCCGCCTGGCCGACCTCGATCGGGAGCTCGAGCTTCAAGCCAACCTAGTGATGCAAACTGTCCTCAGCAGCCGCCCCTTGCCCGATAACCTGGCTGGGGTGCTCACGCAAGACAACCGCGTCCGGTCGGTACAGGTTTACCGTGGCCTTCAGAAGGTCTGGGAAGGCGGTGCCCTCACTTCCAGTCTGCCCTTCGATGCACGGATGCTGGGGCAGCAAGGCTCCAGCGAGGTGCGGGGGCTCAGGGTGTACACCCTGAGCCAGGGGGATTTAAGCGTGCAGCTCAGCGAACCACTGCAGCTTTTGCGCGAGACTCTCAACCGCTTTGTGGAGGTCGCGCTACCGGTTGCTTTGCTGCTGGCCCTGCTCTCAGCAGGGCTGGCCTATCTAGCCGCCGGGCTGGCGGTGCGGCCCCTCGAGCGCCTCACCCGCGCGGCGGCTCGCTTTGAGCAGGGGGAGCCGGTACCACAGATCTCCGGCCAGGACGAGGTGGCCAGCCTGGCCCGCTCCTTTGCCAGCCTGCTCGACCGGCTCAAGGATCAGCGCGAGCGGGAGCAACAGTTTTTGGCCTACGCGGCGCACGAGCTGCGCACGCCGCTTTCGGCCTTCCGGGCCAGCCTCGAGGCCGCCAAGCTTAAAGGACAGGCAGCCCCCGAGCAGCTTGGCCGCCTACACCGCGAAGCCCTGCGGCTGGAAACCCTGGCCCAGAACCTGCTGGCCCTCTCGCGGGCCGAGAGCGGCGAGGTGCGGGGACAGCCCCTGGATCTGGCCGACCTGGTTTCCGAAGCCTTCGACCGCTTCCAACCGCTGGCCCTGGAACGGGGTCTGGAGCTGGGCCTCGAGGCCCAGCCTGCTCCCACCCATGCCGATCCCCGCCTGCTCGAGCAGGCCCTCAACAACCTGGCGCACAACGCCCTGCGGTATACCCTCAAGGGCTCTGTAACGCTGAGGAGTGGCCTAGATGGCGACTGGGCCTGGCTCGAGGTGGCCGACACCGGCCCTGGCTTCCGCAAGAACGCTCCCGAGGGACTGGGCATGCGGGTAGTACGCTCGGTGGCGCTGGCGCTGGGCGGGCAACTCGATATACAAGAGCACCAAGGTAGTCAGATACGCCTGCGGCTGCCCCGGCACGTGCTCCAGACGAAAGGGTGAACAAGATGTGGCATAAAACCCTGTTGGGCCTTCTGTTCATAAGCCTCGCGGCCACGGCGCACGCCAGCGCACCGGAGGCTGCCTATGCATATGCCTACGGCAGCAAGGCTTTTACCCGCCTCGTTGAGGAATCCTACCGCCTCATCCCTTCTACGGGGCGGGAGTCCTTTTACGCTTGGTTTGAGGGGGCCTATGCTCGCCATGCCAAGCAGGGCCTGCGGCAAAGCCTCGAGGCCCGCCGGCGGGCCTACAGCCGGCTACGGCCCTCCCAAAAAACCGCCTACGAACGACAGAGCGCCATCTGGGCCTATCGCACGGTTAAGGCCCTGATGCCCCGCTTCAGCCTCGAGCGCGGTTACGAGTTTGCCTATGCGGCGCGCAACGGGGAACGGCAGTGCCTGTTGCAGTCGGTGCTCATCGCCGGGATGCTCCAGCGCATCGGTCTGAGGGCGGGCGCGGTGATGGTCTGGAAGAGCCTGCACGGGCAGGTCAGCAACCTCGGACACGTGAGCACTTTGCTGCGCCTTTCCAACGGCCACGACCTGTTGGTTGATGCCTCGGAGCCCGAGCCCTTCCCCGAGCACCAGGGCCTCTTCACCTGGGACGCTGCCGCACGCGATTATCGCTTCCTCGAGCCCCGCTTCGCGACCGACCACGAAATTCAGGCCTATCGCCTGGTCGGCAACGGGCACGAAGCACCGGTGAGCGAGATCGCGCCGCTGGGCCTGCGCTATCTACAGTCGCAGTTCTACTACTACCGGGGCGAACGTGCACCCAACGGATTCATCGGCCCTTCTACGCCTCAAGGCCTGGCGGCCTCGGCTGGCTTTTTGCAGCAGGCCGTGCGCTTAGAGCCGGGCAACCCCCTGGCGGTGTACGTGCTGGGGCTGGTCTACCGCAAGCAGGGGCAGCTCGAGGCCGCCCGCCAGCAAATCCGCGCCGGTTACCAGCTTTATGTGCGCTATGGCTTCATCCCCGACGGCCCCAAGGCCGCCTATACCTGGGCCGGTGAGTGAAGGGTGGGCTACTCACCTCGAGGGCTAAAGAGCTCGTTTTGGCGCACAAAAGCCAGCATGAAGTGTGCGAGCAACTGCATCTGGCTGGTGTGGGCCTGCAGCGCCTCGAGCTTAACCGTACGTTCCTCAGGACTCAGGGGCAGGCGCTGCCAGGGCAGGCCCTTGCCCCGCGGGGCGGGCTCGAGGGGCAGTTGGGGGTGCAAGCCCTTGGGCAAGGGCCACTCCGGCCCACCGTGCACGATCCAGAAGCGCAGCCGCTCGGCCGTGACCTCCTGCTGGGCCAGCAGCCCCACAGCGCGGTGATCGACGTGGGCATCCCTGGGGGAAGGGGCCAGTACCAAAGTGGGCTGCACCTGCTCGAGCACCCGCCGGAAGTCGCGCCGCAGCGCCTCGCCGGTGTAGGGGGCGCCGGGCGAGAGCACACCGGCGTAGGGCACATGGTCAACCTGGGTCAGATGCGAACGATAGGGCGTGCCTTGAGGGTAGCGCTCCAACAGAGCCCAGAGGCCCCGGTCGGGGTAGCCCAAAAAGATCAGGTGATCCTGGGGCACGCCCAGACGGCGGGCGGCCAGGCGGGCCTCGCCCATACGGCGCTGCCCCAGCTCGAGGGAGGCCCGGCCCTGCGGCCTGAGGGTATCCTCCATCAACGCGGCGTCCCACTCGAAGCCGTCCCCGCTGGTGAACCACAGCACCCAGACCTCACCTCCGCGCTTCAGCACCTGCTGGATGGCCCCGGCACAGCACAGGCTCTCATCGTCGGGGTGGGGGGAAAGCACCAGCAGCCGCTCGCCCGCCAGGGTCATCTGGGGCAGGCGGTTCACGGTAAGGCGATAATAGAAGCCGTAGCCCCAGGCAGTGATGGATGGTGCATTGATCACCACCGCCGCCACCAGCAAAGCCACCAACAGCGCATACCGCTTCCTGACCCACCGCTGCATGTGAACCATTATGGAAAGGATTCGTGAAGTCCGCATGGGAGACCTCGAGGCCCTCGGCCACATCGCCTACGCCACCGGCTTTTTCGGCGAGAGCGCCCGGCGCTTCTTCCCCGATGCCACCCTTTTCACCGACCTCTGGGTGCGGCCCTACCTGGGCCCGGCGGGTTGTGGCAATTTTGTAGCGCTTTTAGGGGGCGTGCCGGTGGGCTACATTCTGGGTGCTCGCCTCGGCGCCTACCGCCGTTACTTGCTGCACGCCCTGCCCTGGCTTTGCAGCCGGGCGCTGCGGGGTGATTACCCGCAGTTGTGGCCCTCGCTGGCCTACCTGGGGCGCCTGCTCCGCTACGCCCTACCCCATGCCCCCACCGCCGCCTACCCGGTTCAGTTGCACATCAACCTGCTGCCCGGGGCGCGGGGCCGGGGGCTGGGCCAGGCGCTCTTACGCGCCCACCTCGAGGCCCTGCACCGGCAGGGCCTACCCGGCGTGCAGCTTTCCACCACCCGCGAGAACACCGCAGCGCTACGGCTCTACGAAGGCATGGGTTTTTGGGTCTGGCGCGAGGCCCGCAGCCCCCTGTGGCGCCCCTGGCTGGGCCGCGACGCGGTGCATGTGGTAATGGTCAAGGAGCTGGTATGAACCAAGCGCTGATGCAAGCCCTGGGCGATGGGGTAACGCTGCTGTTCACCGCCCTGCGGGTGGCGGTGGTCTATGTGGGGTTGCTGCTGCTGTTGCGGCTGGCCGGCAAACGCACCCTGGGCCAGATGACCCCCTTCGACCTGCTCACCCTGCTGCTGCTGTCCAACGCGGTGCAGAACGCCATGATCGGCCCCGACAACAGCCTGACCGGCGGCCTGCTGGCCGCGGCCATTCTGCTACTGCTCAACCGTGCGGTAGCCAGCAGCCCCTTGCGCCAGCACCTCGAAGGCCGCCCCACCCTGCTGATCCAGAACGGCCAGATCCTCCACGAGGCTCTGCGGCGCGAGGGGATTCAGCTCGAGGAACTCGAGGCCGCTTTGCGCGAGCACGGGGTAAGCCGAACCGAACAGGTGGCCTCGGCCGTGCTGGAGATCGACGGCACCATCTCGGTGGTACCCTCCCAGGAGCCCATCGTACACAAGGTGCGCCACGTCAAGTCCAGCCGCAACCGCTAGTGGTTTGGTAAGTAAAGGTGGATATACCATGAAGTCCCCCAAACGAAGCGCTCAAAGCAACTCCCGGATGTTAGAGGGGCTCAATCCATCCCAGAAATCACGTCGCCAGAGCACTGGGTATCTCCTCAGCTAAAATGCGAAATACTGTCCCGCAAAACCCGCGGGCAGTTGCGCTAAGCCGCGGGTGCTGTTTTCAATAGTCTCGCAAATCTACCTTGGTGCAACTTATAGTTTCATCTTGCCGGATGCACGGGTTTCACGCTGCTTTCACACTCTGGCTCCAAAGTCTACGTGAGTTCAAGGCATGAAGAGGCAAGTATGTAGGCCAACGGTTTGCGGAAAATAAACTGATGACCGAGGTTTGCAGGAGATAATTTTGGGACGTATCCGGTAGTGGGAACACCAAGGCCAGGGGGCCAAGCACGGGAGCAGGGGTTAGGTATCGAAGGGAGAAGCCGTATGGAAGCTTTTGGTAGACCCGGCATTCCGCCGACCTGGGCCAGCAGTAGAAAAGATCTGGTAAGCACTGCGCTCGGCTCGAGCCGTGTCTGGTTCACGCTGGGCTACGGCATCCTCAATGAGGTGTTCTGGCCTAGCAGCGGGGAGCCGCAAATTCGCGATCTGGGGTTTATCGTGGCTCGAGAAGGCGCATGGTTCGAGGTCAAGCGGGTTAAAAGGTACTCCCTCACTACCCCCCAACCCGACATCCCCTTGGCCCAGGTGGTGCATCAGGGGGAGGGCTATACCCTAACACTGGAATATCTAAGCGACCCCGACCGGGATGTGGTGCTGGTTTACTACCGGCTCGAGGGGGAGGGTTTTCGGCTCTACCCCTTATTGGCTCCCCACCTAAGGGGCTCCGGCCACAACAACACTGTATGGGTGGGCGAGGATGCTCTATACGCTCGTAAGGAATGGACCGCGCTGGCCCTTGTCTCGCAGGTTCCTTTTGTCCGGTCAAGTGCAGGGTATGTGGGAGCCTCAGACGGCTGGCAAGACTTCCACCGTCATGGAGCCATGACCTGGACCTTCAGCCACGCCGAGGGAGGCAACGTGGCCCTGATGGGTGAGCTACCCTGTGGAGAAGGAGTGATAGCGTTGGGGTTTGCCGAGACGCCCCAGGGTGCTCGAACCCTAGCCGCCGCAAGTCTGGCCGAGGGATTCACCTCTATACGCGAGCGCTTTCTATCCCTCTGGCAAAGCTGGATCAAAAACCTGCGGATTCCCGCCTCAGAACCCCTCTTGGAGCGGGAGGGTCGTGTATCGGCCATGGTGCTAAAAGTGCACGAGGACAGAACCTTCCCCGGCGCGGTGGTGGCTAGCCTTTCAACCCCCTGGGGCTTTGCTCAAGACGATCCTGGCGGCTACCACTTGGTCTGGCCCCGCGACGCGGTAGAGGTTGGGCTGGCCCTGCTGGCAGCAGGTCAGACTGAGGACGCTCGGCGGATGCTGGCCTACCTGATTGCGGTTCAGCGGCAGGACGGAGGCTGGTCACAGAACTTCTTTCCCGACGGAACGCCCTACTGGCGAGGGATACAGTTGGATGAGGTGGCTTTCCCCGTGCTCCTGGCCTGTAAGCTGGCTGCCGAAAAGCATCTAGGCGATCTGGCGCTTCTGGCTACGCGGATGGTGCGTAAAGCCCTGGCCTACATCGCCCAAAATGGTCCACAAAGTCCACAAGACCGCTGGGAGGAGAACGCTGGAGCCAGCCCGTTCACCCTGGCAATCCTGGTCACAGCCCTGGTTGCGGGGGCTAAACAGGGGTTTCTCGAGGAGCCCGACCGAAGCTATGCCCTTTCGCTGGCTGACAACTGGAATGCCCGCATCGAGGAGTGGACTTATGTCGAGAATACCGAGCTCGATGGTCAGTATGGCATCCGGGGCCATTATGTTCGCATCACCCCATCGGGTCAGGTAGCAGCGCGTGGCAGTTTGGTGGTGCAGAATCGTCAGGGAGAGGAGATGCCCATTCGCAATCTGCTTGGCCTCGAGTTCCTCTACCTAGTACGCCTAGGGCTCCGCCGCGCTGATGATCCCCGCATTCGCGACACCCTCAAGCTGGTGGATGCACTGCTCCGGGTGGAAACCCCTAGCGGCTCCTTTTACCGCCGCTACAACGAGGATGGTTATGGTGAGCACCCCGACGGTACTCCCTTCAACGGCTGGGGAGTTGGGCGGGCCTGGCCGCTGCTGGCGGGTGAACGGGGACATTATGCTGTACTGGCCGGAGAAGACCCCTTGCCCTATCTGCGCGCAATGGCTAGGGCTACCAGTCCAGGCGGTCTGATACCAGAACAGGTTTGGGATGCCCAACCTATTCCATCAAGGGGCCTTTACCCAGGGCAGCCCAGCGGCAGCGCAATGCCCTTGGTGTGGGCGCACGCGGAGTTCACCAAGCTGCTCTTGGCGATGCACAACCAGCTACCCTGCGAGTGCTTGCCCGTGGTAACTGAACGCTACCGCCAGCCTGCTGCGCCTGGAGTGTGGCACTGGCGCAGCAACGCGCCCCTGGAACGCCTACCCACACCGAGCGACCTCCTGATCGAGGATAACCGGCCTTTTACCCTGTATCTGGGGTTTGAGGGCTGGCAGGATACCCACGAACGCCAGGCGCTACCCCTGGGTCTTGGCATCTACGGTGTGCGTTTGGAACGAGCGTTGCTGCAAAAGTACTCTACCCTCGAGTTCACCCGCCGGTTTGATACAAGCTGGGAAAGTCGGGACTACCGCGTGATTCTCTGAGTCCACCTGCGGGATTGCTTATCTTTGACAGTCCGACCTAGTTCGCAAAGCAGGTCGGTTCATTTGTGCAGATGAAACCACTGACGCCACGCCGCTTCTGGCTTAGTGCTCCGGTAACTTAATTCCTGGGATGGATCGGGCTCCCCTAATATCTGAGAGTTGCTTTGAGCGCTTCATTTTGGGAACTTCACTGCATATCAATCTTTAACTTACCAAACCACTTAGTGCTCCGCTTTTCCTAAGGCAACGACTTCAGTAGCCTCTTTACAACCTAATACCAACGCATAGCCGGTCTGATCCAGAAAACCGCATTTTGGACAGGATTTTCGCTCAACTCAGGTAATACCAGTTCTGTCTATGAACGACCCCAAAGGGCGGTTCGTGATCCTTCGAGCTAATCACTGCGCCCAAAAGTTTCTTGATATAGCGCGGCTTGCATTATTGGCTGCTCTTGGACGGTTTTACACTGACCACCGTACCGGGCCCCACCTGGTTCAGCGCAAACCAACCCTGCCCCACCTCGAGCACCTGCCGGTAGACCACCCCCGGCGCATAGCTGCGGCAGCTTTTGCCTGGGGGGGGCGTGGGGCAGGGCTCGATGTCCAGAATGGCCAGAATGGTGCCACGGCTATCCAGAAAAGCCACCGAGACGGGCTTCTCGAGGCCCATTCCCGTCCAAGCCTGGTCTCGGGGTTCCAAAAAGCTATACAGAAGGCCCTGGTGGGCTTTTCGGGCTAACAGGTCGAGCGCCCTGGGGTTGGAGAGCCTGTACACCGGCAGTTCCACCATTCCCTTGGGGCTCGCAATGCTCACCACCGCGCTGGGCATGGGCGGGATGCGCCGCTCTTGCGGACGGTTCAGAATCTGTCCGGCCCAGAAATAGCCCGTGGTGGACAACGCCACCGCCAGGGCAATGAGCCCCAGACCATAGCCGCGCAGACGTCCAGAGCGGTTCATGGGTTGCTTACCACTTCAATCTCGAACAAGAAGGGCCAGAGCTTGCCGGTGACGAAGATGCGCCGGTTCTGACTGTCGTAGGCGATGCCGTTGAGCACCGCGTCGGGGTTGGGATTCCGGGCCTGGGCCAAGAGTGCAAGCCCGCTCAGGTCGAGCCAGGCTTCCACGTTGCCGCTCTGGGGGTTGATGATGGCGATGCGGCTGGTCTGCCAGACATTGGCCCAGATGCGGCCCTGGATGTACTCGAGCTCGTTAAGCCGCTGCACCGGCTGTCCAGCCGCCCGCACCACCAGGGTGCGCTCGGGCCGGAGGGTGCGGGGGTTCAGGAAAAACAACTGGGCCGAGCCGTCCGACATAATGAGGCGCTGGCCGTCGTGGGTGAGGCCCCAGCCCTCGGTCTGGTAGGTAAAGCGCCCCACCGGGTTGAAGTTCCGGTCGTAGATAAAGCCCTCCTGGTTCTGCCAGGTGAGCTGATAGAAGCGGTTCTGGAAGAGGGTAATCCCCTCGCCAAAGTATTTCTGCGGCAAAGCCCGGCTTTGCAACACCCGTCCGGTCTTGAGCTCCACCTTGCGCAGGCTGGACTGGCCATAAAGCCCGGTGCCTTCGTACAAAAAGCCGTCGTGGTAGATGAGCCCCTGGGTAAAGGCCTGGGGGTCGTGGGGGTAGGTGTTGACGACGCGGAAGCCCCAGACCGGCACCGAGGGCTGGGCCAGGGCCAGGGCCAGCAGGGCCAAAAGGGCAAAGAACGCTCGAGCCACGCCCTTTACCTTACCGCAAGGCCCCCAAGATGAATGAGACCGGGGTCAAGGCCTGGCCTCCAGGAGCAGGCTTTCCAGATATCCCCGCAACTGGGCTTGCAGGGCCTCGAGGGGCTGGGTTGCATCCAGTACCACAAAGCGTTCGGGTTCGGCCTGGGCCAGCTCGAGGTAGCCCTGCCGCACCCGCCGGTGAAACTCGAGCGGCTCACGCTCGAGGCGGTCGCGTCCTTCGAACCGCTCCAGACCCACCTCCGGCGGCAAGTCGAACAAAAAAGTCTTGTGGGGCCGGATACCCTGCGTCGCCCCCTGGGCCACGGCCCGCAGCCAGCCCAGGTCCAGCCCCCGCCCGTAGCCCTGGTAGGCCAGGGAGGAGTCCAGCCAGCGGTCGCACAGCACCACCTGGCCTTGCTGCAGGGCTGGCCGGATCAGGGTTTGCATATGCTCGGCGCGGTCGGCGGAGTAGAGCAGGTACTCGGCCTCGGCGCACATCTGGCCCTGGTGCAGCAACAGGTGGCGAATTTCTTGCCCCAGTTGCGTGCCGCCGGGCTCGCGGGTCAGCACCACCTCGCGCCCCTGCCCACGCAGCCACTCCGCCAGCAGCCGGGCCTGGGTGGACTTGCCAGCCCCCTCGGGGCCTTCAAAGGTGAAGAAGAAACCCTTCATAGCAAGAAAGGTTGCTCAACACGATTTAGTGGGTGAAACCCAAATTCACTCAAGAGATGTGAGGGTAAAGGAAGGCGTTCTAGAGCTCGAGGTTCCGCCTTCAGAGCTCCGCCCCCATAGGATTTGCTCACCCAGGCCAAGTTTTCAAGTGTTTCAGGATGATTAAGTAATTGCCACAGTCTGTTAACAAAATCCCGATCAGACAAGCTGGGGTAAATGGCCAAAAATCCTGTGAGGGGTAGCACTCCTGCTGTATTCAAAATAAAGCGCTGGGAACGCCGTCCAAGGTATGCGAATAGTAAAGGGGGAATAGCTCTGGTTTCCATCCGATACCAAGGACGCCGAGTTGAAATAAGTGGACGTGAGGGCAATCCTTGTTGTACGCCGTTCTCTAGATAAGAACGCACTGCTTTGGGAAACTGCTCAATTGGGCTACCGTCTAACGATAAAAGCCATACTGGACGCCCGGAACGACGAATCTTTTCAAAAAGATCTTCATCCAGAATATTCCCAGGTACATCCCTCACTTTAGCGATAGCCGCCCGTACGTATTGCCAAGGTATCTCTAGGTTTTGCACTTGTTCGTTGCTCAGCAAGAAAAAATGGTTGGCTCCTGTTGCAATACCCCGCATAACTTTAGCTAGATCACCAAGTGTGGTCTGCTGCTCTTTTTCTACCGAACTGGGACGAGATAAACCCGTTCGAATAGCCTCGTCTAGGTTTCGAATATGTATCTCTAAACCTGGCACAGTATGGGTGAAGCCAGATTGAATCCAGTGCATAAGGCCATCACCTCTATGAAAACAACGTGCCCAAAATAACGAATCTTTAGGCCGTACATTACGGAAAAGCAAAATTAGTGGATTGGTGTCCACTCCATCAAAAGGATTTGCCTCTGGCGCAAAAGTCACCACAGCTTCAAGGTGATACCTACGGCTTATCCAAGCCCATAAACCATTGGCAAAAACACCCTCACACACATCGGCAGGAACAATAATTGCCAGCCTACCACCGGGCTCGAGAAGTGTTAGCAAACGGAGCAAAAAGTAAACATGAAGTCCAGCTCTTGCATCTAGAGCATATCCGGTCAATTGCCTAGCCCAAGAATTGAGATGCTGTTTGACTTGGCTTTCTAGGCGATGGTGGCGAATGTAAGGTGGGTTCGCAACAATCGCCGATTGTAGGTGATCGGGTGGATGGTCAAAGAAATTCGCATTTTGTATTTGGCTTAGGTCTGAATCACTCAACCCTTTGTTACGCGCATCCACAAGCGCCTCAGCATCGAGTTCGTAGCCCAAAAAGCGCACCCTCGAGCCAAGTCTTCGTGCTGCTCTAAAAAAAGCTCCATTACCCACAGCGGGGTCAAAAAGCGCATTGCTCTCATTTTGTAAAACATAAGCCACCATCGCTTGGGCTACCCAATCAGGTGTCCAGAACTGCCCCTTGCGGCGCAACTCTTCACGTCTTGAGCCTCTTGGCAAAATTTGCATCAACTTCTCTCCAAAACAAGTTTGTCCAATATCTCTAAAGCCCCGGACTCAATATTCAGACTCCCTCCACTAAAACGCACAAATGGAAGAATATGACCATTTTTGTCTACAATATAATCTGCTCGGAGTGTTGGCTCAGTGCCAGCCCTGCCTACCAGGTAGGTATATTGATAGTAGACCTTATATATGCGTTTTGTTGTAGTAGCTCCGCTTGGCGCTTGAAAGGTTTGTTCGCTTGGAAGGATAGCTCCATCAGAAATCAACTCCTCGATTCTATCCAAAGAAATCCCAAAAGACATATCAAAAAATACGTGCCATATTTGAATGGGTAACCTATTTTGATGCTGCCAGTCGAGCAAGGGACGGCGATCTTCATCTTTGATAATAATTGTCGGCACTACAGCACTTTTAGCCAGACCCAGCTTGCCATTCAAGCGTTTTTGTGGCTTCAACACACTGCCATAACCTGGCATTTGCTGAGCTTTCCATAAGCTGTTCTCACACTCGATAGCTACTATTGCGCCAGCCAGCAATTCTTGCATTTGCTTTTCATTTTCAGGTAGGAAGGGTAGATTGGCCAGTCCACCTAGGTTTTCTATCAATTTATTCGCAGTCTCCTGAAACGATTTTGGGAATATTAGTAAGTCAGGCCGCTTGAGTTTACCTAAACCCGCCGCCTCCAAACGTTCGAAGTAAAGCTCAAAAGCCCGAACATCACCGGTCGGGGCAACTCCACTGGGGCCGTAGGGAATCGCAAAATAGGACGAACTTTGATTCACAGCTTCCAGAAGGCGTTGCTCGCTCCAAACCCCCTGCGACCAGCGCATCAAAAAGTCGCTGCCTCGTAATCTTCGAGGGTTAAGCCAAAACTCCAACCAAGCAATGGGCGCAAATCGCAACTCCAACTCAAGCGTTTCTTCTCCAACCAATAGAATGCGTTCAAATGCGTGCATTACTTTTACTATAACCCGGTCGGATGCTCAATAAACACCCAGGGCAGGCCAAATTCCCGCTCCAGCCTGGCGGCCAGGGCCTTGACCCCGAAGGTCTCGCTGTCGTAGTGGCCGGCGTAAATCACGTTCAGGCCCAGCTCGAAGGGCTCGTGGTAGTGGGCGTGGGCAGGCTCGCCGGTGATGAAGAGGTCACAGCCCAGGGCCTTGGCCAGCCCCACATCCCCCGCCCCACCCCCCGAGACAATGCCCACCCGGCGCACCGCCTCCAAGCCGGCCCGCACCACCAGGGGCTGCATGCCAGTTAGCTCGCCAATGCGGTCTTCCACCAGGGCCAGCAGCGCTGGCTCGGCAAACTGGCCGATGTAGCCGATGTTGCCGTACTTGGGGTGCGGGAAGTGCTCCAGGCTTTGCAGCCCCAGCTCGCGGGCTAGCACGGCGTTATTGCCCACCTCGGGGTGGGCGTCGAGGGGAAGATGGGCCGTGTAGAGGCTGATGCCCGCCGAGAAAAGCCGCTCGAGGCGCTTCTTCTGATACCCCACAATGGCGAAAGGCTGCCCCCAGAAGAGACCGTGGTGGGTAATGAGAAAATCCACCCCGGCTTCGGCGGCTTTATCGAAGATAGCCTGGGCTGCGTCCACCGCGGCCCCCACCCGACGCACCTCCGCCCGGCCTTCCACCTGCAAACCGTTGAGTGAGGGGTCTTTGAACTCCCGAATTTTTAAGTACTCATCCAGCCAGCGAACCAGATCATCGCGCCGCATGGCCTCAGTCTACCGGTTGCGCCGCCAGGGCCTTGCGCACCTCGTCCACCTCGTTCCAGGGGATGGCCTCCGTACCCCGCTCGAGCGTCCGCTCATGGCCCTTGCCGCTAAATAGCAGGGTATCGCCCGGCTGGGCTTCCCGGATGGCGTAGCGGATGGCCTCGCGCCGGTCGGGGATGAGCAGGTACCGGCGGGGATCGCCGTGGGCCTGGGCCATGGTCTCCAAAATGGCCTCCAGCGGCTCGGTGCGGTGGTCTTCCTCGGTAAAGATGGCGAGATCGGCCAGCCGCGCCGCCACCTGGCCGATGCCCACGCGCCGGCTGGGATCCTGATTCCCGGCGGCCCCGACCACCACCACCAGGCGGCCCTGGGTGGTGGGGCGCAGGGTCTGGAGGGCGGCCTCGAGGCTGGCCCCGGTATGGGCGAAGTCCACCACCACCCGAAAGGGCTCGCTCTGCACAAGCTGCATCCGGCCCGGCACGCCGGGAAAACCAGCCAAGCCCTCCTGGATTTGCTCCACCGAGAGGCCCACCTGCGCAGCAGCAGCCATGGCGGCCAGGGCGTTCTCGGCATTGAAGCGACCCACCATGGGAAGCTGTACGGCAAACCGGCCGATGGGCGAGGCCACCTCGAACTCGAGGCCCGTACTGCTTTCCACCAGGTTGTGGGCCTGCCAGTCCCCTTGCTGGCCGAAGCTCCAGGTCTGGGGGCGGCCCAGCAGGGTTTGGGTCCAGGGGTTGTCGCTATTCACGACGGCGAACCTCGAGCGCTCCAGGAGCTTCTTTTTCTCGGCAAAGTAGTTCTCCATGCTCCCGTGCAGGTCGAGGTGGTCTTCATAGAGGTTGGTAAACACCCCCACCCGATACTCCAGCCCCCGCACCCGCTCCAGCGCCAGCGCGTGGCTGCTCACCTCGAGCACCGCCTGCCGGCAGCCCGCCTGCACGAAGCGGTGCAGCATCTCCTGTACCTGCGGGGCCTCGGGGGTGGTGAAGTGGCCGGGCAAAAAAAGCTCTTCTTGGCCAATTTTGATGCCCACCGTGGAGAGCCTGCCCACCGGCGGACGGGCCCTTTGCAACAGGTGATGGAGCAGCACCGCAACGGTGGTTTTGCCTTTGGAGCCGGTCACCCCCAGCAGCTCTAGCCGTTGCGCCGGATACCCCCGGAACGCCGCCGACAGATCGGCCAGGGCCGCGCGCGCATCCGCCACCCGCAGGTAGGGCACGTTCAGGTGCAGCTCGCGCATCCCCACCACCGCCACCGCCCCGTTCTGGATGGCCTGGGGGATGTAGTCGTGCCCATCGAAAGGCTTGCGGCTCGGCAGGGGCACGCCGGGGATCGCCACGAAGACAAAACCCGGCTGTACCAGGCGCGAGTCGTGGGTCACGCCCCGCACCTCCAGGGCCGGGGCGGTCTGTTCGAATAGTCCAAATAGCTCTCGCAGGGTTGGCATCCAGGCCGCTCCGTTAGACTTGATTTTTGGGCCCCTCGAGCCGCTCGACCGCCCCCCCGGCCTCGGCCCAGGCCTTGAAGCCGCCCTCGATGTGGCAGACCGGCTCCAATCCCATCCGCTGCACGGTCTGGGCTGCCAGGGCCGAGCGCCAGCCCCCCGCGCAGTAAAACACGAACTTTTTACCCGAGGCGAAGATGGGCTTGTGGTAGGGGCTTTCGGGGTCTATCCAAAACTCCAGCATGCCCCTGGGGGCGTGAAAAGCGCTGGGGATTTTACCCTCGCGCTGGAGTTCGCGAATGTCCCTCAAGTCCACAAACACGTAGTCGGGGTGGCCCAGGTAGCCTTTGGCCTCCTCCACCGAGATGGTCTTGATCTCGGCCAGGGCCTGCTCGAGCAGCTTTTTATAGCCGACCTTCATTGCCATGCCTCAATTTACTCATCCGAGCGGTTTAAGCTAGCTAAGGTATGCGTGGTTTGCTTTGGCTCCTGCCCTTGCTGCTTTCGGCCTGTGTGGTGGGCGTGCGGCCCGAACCCGCCCCTCCCCTGCCGGTGCGGCCCGTACCCCAAACCTCCAGTTTCGTGCTGAATGCCCGGCTGGGCCTGCCGCCCTATCCCGGCAGCGTCGCTATCAAGCGCGAGGAACGGGGCGGCTCGAGCGAGGCCGAGTTCGAGACCCGCGACCCCCTCGAGCAGGTCTACACCTTCTTCCACAACTGGCTCACCAGCCGGGGCTGGGTGCGCACCCGCCTCGAGTACAAAGGCCCGGCCACCAAACTCGAGGCCGAGTACCGGCGCGGGGCCGAGCGCTTCAAGCTCGAGCTCGACCAGCAAGGCCGCAGTGGGCGCTATAAGCTCGAGATAGATTTTTGAACTCGGACGACTTCGCCCCAGCATGGACAAATGAGGTAAGGGGTCAACAGGGGTTTGGCATAGCTCACCCCCACCAAATTGACCCGGCAACGCCTTAGAGCGCTCTTCACAATTATTGAGCCGCCCACAACATGATTGTTTTGTCCTGCACAGTACAGTGGCCTCCCGGATGGGAGGCAACGTCTGTGAAGAGTGCGACAACGCCCGCCGTACCTTGACCCCACCGCATGCACAGTTTCGCAAACCTTTCCAACCTCAAACTAACTTTTGTAGGCTTGTACCAAGGCCTAACGCAGGCCCGCAAGATATACTACTGCCGCACACAACCGGCTGGCCGCCAGATGGTCGGGTGACGATCCGATTCGCACCGAGCTACCACCACCCTGGGCTGCACCCCCGAATAACTTTAGATAACGCCTGCCGTTGCACCTCCACACCGACAGGGGCCAATGGGGTTGCCACAGTAATCGAATCTCTGGATTTTGCAGGTTTCTGTAGCCTCCTGAGCACGTATTCGATTGTTCCTTTGGGGTCCATCTCACCTCGAGTCAAGTCGAGGATGCCGGTGCTTTTCTGCTTTGCCTTAGCCCGCGCCAACAGGCTCCGAGAACCCCTTTACGCGCTGTTGGGTCACCGACAAATCTTGATGCATGGCTTCAGGGTCATATCATGGGAATAAGGTGAAAGAGTTGAGGTAAATTGTTCAGCAACTCGAGAACCCACGCATTGCGGCAAGGTCTCGTGAATGATTAGGGGGAGCTAGCATGGTAATTACATCCCTGGAAGATTTGGACGGAATGACCGACGTGATGGGCCTATTGGACGAGGGGCAGCGACTGCAAAACCGCCTGGGGGAGTTGGGCGGGGTCTTGCGCCAGGTAGCCAGCCAGCTCGACAAAGGCAGCCCTCCTTCCCCTGGCATGGCTGCCAGCGTGATTGAAGTCTCCAAGGCCTTTGAAGGCTGGCATGAGCGGGCCCAACGCATTCTGGGAGGTACCCCTGTCGAACCCGTGTTGCCCAAGGTATTGGAAGCCCTCGAGGCCCATCGCAAGGCCCTGGAGGAAGCGGCTTTACGTCAGAAAACCCTGAATGTGCTGGAGCAGGTCAGCAGCCTGGTCTACCGGGGCGGCGATGAATTCCTCCCGCTCTCTACCGTTCAGTTCGACGCACTGGGCATGATCCGCAAGTTTAAGGACATGACCGGCCTCAACGATGTCATCCTTGCCCTGGCCGGCGGCAACCACTCCTACAACCTGTTGCTGAAACTCATAACGGACAAAGAGATGACCAACGAGGAGTGGATGAGCGTCTACGAAAAAGTAAGCAAAGAGGTAGGTCAAGACCTCGCAGTAGCAGCGGTTCGTGGGCGGGTTTATCTGCCCGAACAATAAAACGTTATCGGGGTTGCCCTTCCGAGGGCAACTACTCCATCGCCCTGCGATCCAGCGCCCTGGCATGGGCTTCCAGGCCCTCCTCGCGGGCCATGCGGGCGCCCCATACCGACAGCCTGCTGGCCGCCTCCTGGGTCAGGCCCACCACCGGAATCACCTTGAGGAAGTCGCGCAGCGACAGGCCCCCACCAAAGCGGGCCGTGCTCGAGGTGGGCATCACGTGGCTGGGGCCTGCGATGTAGTCGCCCAAGGCCTCGCAGGAGTGCTCCCCCAGGAAAACACCCCCGGCGTTGCGTACCATCCCCAGCGCCGACAGGGGGTCGTGGATGGAAAGGCAAAGATGCTCGGGGGCATATAGGTTGGCGAGTTCCAGCGCCTGTTCCAGGTGCGCCACCAGCACCAGACCGCTCCGCTCCAGGGCTTTGCGGGCCACATCGGCCCTGGGCAAGGTAGCCAGTTGATGCTCTAGCTCCTCCCGCACCCGCTCCAGGAGTTCCCGATAGGACGAAAGCAGCCAGGCTTCGGAGTCGGGGCCATGCTCGGCCTGGGCCAGGAGGTCGGCGGCCAGCAGCTTGGGGTCGGCCGAGGCATCCGCCACAATCAAGGTTTCGGTGGGCCCAGGCAAGCCCTCCATACCCACCACCCCATAGACCTCGCGCTTGGCCAGTACCACATACCGGTTGCCGGGCCCCATTATTTTGTCTACCCGTGGCACCAGTTCCGTTCCATAGGCCATCGCGGCAACCGCCTGCGCGCCCCCCATGCCAAACAAGCGGTCGGCGCCCGCTACCCAGGCAGCGGCCAGAATTCCCGGATGCACCCTGGGCGGCGAGGCCACCACAATCTCGCCCACCCCGGCCACCTTGGCCGGAACCACGGTCATCAAGACGGTCGAAAGCAGCGGGGCTGAACCCCCCGGCACATACACCCCCACCCGATCCAGCGGGCGCACCAGTTGGCCCAGCACACCATCCGGCCCGGCGCCCAGAAAGCCCCCCATGGGCTCCCGCCGGTAAAAGGCCTCGATGCGCTCCTTGGCGGTCTCGAGGGCATCGCGCAAGTCGGCATCCAGGCTCTCGTAGGCCTCCCGCCAGACCCGCTTGGGAATCTCCTCCACCGGATGTCCGTCTATCTCCTGGCTGATGCGGTGCAGGGCTGCATCGCCTTCCTGCTCAATCTGATGCAGAATATGCCGCACCGTCTCGAGGGCATCGCCATACTCCACCGTCACCCGACGGGCCTTGAAATGGTCACGTATTTGCTCTGGGGTTTTGATCATAAACTCGAGCCTCTGGCAGACTACCTTGATGGGGTCGAAACAGCACCGGCAATAACCAGCCGCGAATCTAGAATGAAGCCGCCCAACACTGGAGAAGGCCTTCAGTTGTATCGTCTGCGGCGACGGCGGCGGCGGTTGGAGGCATCCCCCGCACGTTCTCTGGGCGGTTCACCGAGAACCACCCTGGGTTTGTTAGGCTCACCAGCCACGATGCGGGAGCGGCCCGAATCGCGCGGGGCGGCCTCGAGGCGACGTTCTAAAGACGGCAAGCGCTGCCCTGCCTCCAGGCGCTGCACCTGAACCAAATCCGCCTCGAAAACGTGCTCGCCCACCTTCTGGGTCAGCCGCACCGGATACCCTTCCTCATCGAAATAAAGCAGGCTAAGCCCTGGGCGCAAGCGGTAGACCCGCACATTTCGCTCGGCTTTCTCGCCGGAAGAGATGACCTCGAGGTTTTGATCGGGCAGGCGTTCGGCATAGGCCCGCCCCCCCACCAGGGCGAACTTTTCCACCCCACCCACCTCTAGTTGTAGCCCCCCCACAGCCCAAATCAGCGAGAGGGGGTCGTGCATCTGGGCCAGGTAGGGAATCGCGAAGTCGTCCTTGCCCTGGCTCACCGTCACCAGCCCGTCTTCGCGGGAAAACTCCACCTCCATGACCCGCGCTCCATTCCCTTCCACCCGTTCGCGGTACCAACGGGGCAGGCCCTCCTGGTCTACCTCGCTCTCCCAGCGCTGCCGGGTTTTGGGTAGGGGTAATTCCACATTGGCTTCCAGGGTCAGGCGCAGCCCGTCCCGCCGCGGCTCGATGGTCAGGCGCTGCTCACCGGCCGGATGCCCGGCATATTTCAGGCTGTAGCGCAGCGACTGCGGAATCGCCATATCCATGTCCCCTATCTTACCAATGCCAAAACCTGTGGATTTTTTTTCACTCCAACGCCATGGCCATGAGCCGGTGAAAGTGGTGCACCCCCTGCTCCCGCTTGACGCTAAAGCGCCCCCGGTCGTAGAAGCGCGACTTGACCCCCTTCTGCACGGCCTCCACCACCACCTCGTCTTCGCGTTCCACCCGGTCGAGGGCCGCCCCAGCCCCGGCCTCCAGCTTGCTGGCATCCCACACGTAGGGCAAAAACGAGACCTTGGTAAGCTCGAGCCCCAGCGGGCGCACCACATTAACCGAAAGACCCCAGGGATAGAAGTTCAGCATGAGGTTGGGGAAGACCCAGTAGTAGTAGGCCGCGATGCGCTGGCCGTAGTCGGGCGAGTCTTTGGGCAGGTCGAAGCAGGGCTCGCCGGGGGCCGCCACCCCGAGCTGTAGGTTGCACCAGTCGTAAACCTCGGTGGTGTAGCTGCTGTAGTCAATGGCGCTATTGAGCGAGGCGTGGATGTAGGGAATGTGAAAGCCTTCCAGGTAGTTGTCGCAGTACAGCGCCCAGTTGGCCCGCACCAGGTAGTCGCGGGCCCGGGCAGGCTCGAAGTAAAACTCCCGGAAGGGCAGCCAGCCCAACCGCTCCTGCACAGGACGCAACACCTCTTGCAATGAAACCGGCGGGTTCAGGCTGGCAAACAAAAACTTCCCCTGGCCCCAGGTCTCGAAGGCCACTTTGGGCAGGTCGTCCTTGGGGCTGGGGAACCCCTCTACCCCCTCGAACTCCGGCATGGCCTGAAAGCAGCCGTCCAGCCCAAACCGCCGCCCGTGGTAGCGACAGCGCAGGTAGCGGGCGTTGTCGCCGGTCTCGGCCACCAGCATCCCGCGGTGGGTGCAGACATTGGAGAGCAGGTGCAGTTGATCGTGGTGGTCGCGGGTCAGCACCAGCGGCTCATCCAGACAGCCTTCCAGCAGGGTAAAGGGCTTGACGGTGCCGGGGGCTTTTAGATCGTCGGTGTCGCCCACCCACTGCCAGCTTCGGGCGAACACCTTTTCTTTGACCGCTTCGTATACCTGGGGGTCTTGGTAGAAGCGGGCCGGAAGGGTGGAGGCCTGGGCGATGTTGGGGTGAACCTCGAGGTTGTTCATAGTTATTCCTTAATGGCGTTTGGAATCGAGGGCTAGGGGTCGAGGACTCAAAAGGCAAAACCCGTACAGCCTCGCGACTGTACGAGAGCGAAAGAGGTTTTATTTACCCGCCGCAATAATGGCCCTGGCAAAGCGCAGTTGTTTGGTTGGAATATCCAGCCAGGGGTGCATGTGGCAATTATAAAAGCAAAGCCCCCGCGCCTCCAGCGGGGGCATATGGGGGCAGGGCGCGCTATCTGCCCCACTCCAGCTTGACAATCATCTCGGCGCCACGGGGGGCTACCCTGACCTCGAGCCTATCCCCACCCCGGCGGTACTCCGCCTCGTAGGCCAGGTTCTTCTTGCCCCCCTTGGACTTGAAGCTCACCTTCACCCAGCCTTTGGAGGTCAGGTCGCGGTGGTAGTAGCTGAAAATCTGCTCCACATCGCCACCGCGGTAGGCCACGCTATACTCGGTGTCGTCGCGGTCTTCCCAGGCCACCCAGTACCCCGGCACCGGAGAAATGAAGTAGATGGGCGGCCTGGGCACCACGGGCTGCGGGTTGACCGCCAGACGGGGCTGCACGTTGTAGCGCACCGCATCGCTCACCCAGTCGCGGTCGGGCAGCGGGGTGACCACAATCGAGAGCGCCCTGGCCAGGTTGCCAGCCCCCTGCACCCGCATCTGCCCGCTGCGAATATCGGCAATCTGCGCGAGCGAGAGCGGCTGGCGGCTGGCCACCGCCAGCACCTGGTCTACCCCCGCTGGCCCGCTGATGGTGAACTCGTAGCGCGCCCCAGGTTCCGGAAAGCTATAGGTCTCCCCCGCCCGCAAATAGTTGCCAGGGTTGTAGGCATTGGGCAGAATCAGGTCAATCTGCCCATCGGCGTTGATGTTGAACAGGTAGACGTAGGCGTTCTGGTTGACGCGGGTGTAAATCCTGATTTTGTCGCCAAAGAAGTAGGTCGCGTTGCCCAGGCCCGAGGGGTCGCGGTCGACCCAGGTCTGCACCTCGAGGTCGGTGGGCACCGGGTTGACGATGATCCCTTGGGGGCTCAGTACCGGGGTGGCATAGGCCATCAGGCCCAGCAAGCTTGTTGCAATCAGTCGCTTCATCTCGCTCCTCCTGGTTCAAGGGTAGGAAAGAGATAGCCTGCTGCAATGAAGCCCGCATCAGCAAAGCTTAACCTTGGCGTTGAGCGATTCTTTAGCCAGTCAATCAATGACACCCTGGTTGCACCAAAAACCCCCCTTATGCACTCTTTGCATAAAGAGGGTTTCTCGTCCTGGACGTGGTGGGCGACGAGGGACTCGAACCCCCGACTTCATCCTTGTAAGGGATGCACTCTACCAACTGAGTTAGTCGCCCGTGTGGTGACCCCAAGGGGATTCGAACCCCTGTTACCGCCGTGAGAGGGCGGCGTCCTAGGCCACTAGACGATGGGGCCGCTGGAGTCTTGGGTCTGTGGGGATAGACCCACCAAAAGACCGTTCATAAGGGTAGCACAGGGCCGCCCTTTCGTAAAGATAAGCCCCCGGTTTTCGCCGGGGGGCTTTTTGGTGGACCGCACAGGACTCGAACCTGTGACCAACCGATTAAAAGTCGGTTGCTCTACCAACTGAGCTAGCGGTCCGGTTTTTAGGCTTGCGGAGCATATAAGGCCCAACAGCCTTAGAGATTATAGGCAAATGGCTGAAAGTTGTCTATAGCGCGGGCACACCAAAAAAGCCGAGGGCCGGCGGTATTCCGGCCCTCGAGCCCAAACCAACTTACCAGATATAGAAGATGGTCACGATGAACAGCCAGACCGCATCCACCAGGTGCCAGTACATCGAGGAGCCTTCCAGAGTGCCCTGCTCATGGCTATCTATCTTGCCGGCTAAACCCTGGGCATAGGCCAGCGCCAGGCCGGTACCGCCAATCAACACGTGGGCACCGTGCAGGCCCACAATAATCACAAAGGCTGCCACCCACAGTTGCTCTTGGTAGCTGTGGTGGCTAAAGAGCACCGCAAACTCGTAAACTTGGAACAAGAAGAACACCGCGCCCAAGATGATGCTGATCAGGAGGCCAAACTTGAAGGCTGAGAACTTGTTGGCACGCAGGTCGTGGTGAGCATAGTGGACGGTAAAGGAGCTGGCCACCAGGAAGAAGGTGTTGAGCAGGGCCAGCCATAAGGCCGGGCGGTGCTCCTCCGGTGGTACCGCAGCGCCGGTAAGGCGCAGGTATAGGTAACCTGCAATCAGGATGCCGAAGAGGGCAATTTCCGAAACGATGAACCAAGCCATCCCCACCCAGGCATTGGACTTGCCGGTCACGGTGTGGTGCACCACCGGGTGGTCGTACTCTTTACGCAGCGCCCACTGGAACAGGCTGTACATAAAGAGCACCAGGCCCACCGCCAGCCAGCCACCCCAGCCCGCAACGCCACCCACCGCGGCGTTGCCCATATCGGGGGCCAGCGAAATCCCAATACCGGTAATCAAAAGCCCCACAGCGGTCATGAAAGGCCAAACCGTAGGAGCTGGCAGGTGGATGGTGGCAGGGTCTACCGGGGTCGGCTTGAGGCCCTCTTTTTCCCAGTCGTAGAGGGGTCGCTCAGACTTGAAGACGGTGGGGAACTGCACGGCAAAGTTATACGAGGGGGGCGGCGAGGAGGTGGCCCACTCGAGGGTGTACCCCCCCCAGGGGTTATCGGGGGCCTTCACGTTCTGGCGGAAGCTCTGAACCATGGCAATCAGCCAGGCGATACCACCCAGGGCCAGAATTATCGCGCCAATAGTAGAGGCAAAGTTGAGCTCGTTCCACAGGTACAGCCCATCGGGGTAGGTGTAGTAGCGGCGGGGCATCCCCAGGAAGCCCAGCACGTACTGGGGCATAAAGGTGATCAGGTAGCCCACCAAGAAGAGCCAGAAGTGCACCCTACCCCAGAACTCGGGGTACATGCGGCCCGTAATCTTGGGCCACCAGTAGTAAAGCCCAGCAAAGGCCAAGAAGCCCGAGCCTGCCATCAAGACGTTGTGGAAGTGGGCCACCACGAAGTAGCTGTCCTGCACCTGGTAGTCGAAGGGCACCACCGCCAGCATGACCCCGGTAATCCCCCCCAGCAGGAAGTTGAACATGAAGCCCATCACGAAGAGCAGCGGGGTCTTGAAGTCGAGCTGGCCGCCCCACAAGGTACCCAGCAGGTTGAAGATCTTTACGCCGGTGGGCACCGCCACCAACACGGTGAAGAACACGAAGACCAGCTGGAACAAGAGGCTCTCGCCCACCGTGAACATGTGGTGCGCCCAGACCAAAAAGCCCACCACCGCAATGCCCACCAGGGCAAACACCATAAAGCGATAACCGAAGACCGGCTTGCGCGCGAAGGTCGAGGCCACCTCGGCTGCGATGCCCAGGTAGGGAAGCAGCATGATGTACACCGCCGGGTGGGAGTAGAACCAGAAGAACTGCTGGAACAGCACCGGATCGCCCCCGATCGTGGGATCGAAAAGCGTAAGCCCCAGCTTGCGGGAAAGCAACACAGTCAGGCTGGCCGCGGTAATGCCGGCCAGGGCGAACAAAGAGAGCATGGAGGTCGCGAAGATGCTCCACACAAAGATGGGCATCTTCCACAGGCCCATCCCCTTGGCCCGCAGGTTGTAGACCGTGGCGGCAAAGTTGGCCGAACCCAAGAGGCTCGAGAGTCCCACCAGCAACAAGCCCATCATGAAGAAATCGGTGCCCAGGCCGGTGGTGCGCGAGAAGGGGTAGTAGAAGGTCCAGCCCACATCCGGTGCCCCGCCAAAGAACAGCGAGGTATAGATGAGCACCGCTGAGAACACGAATAGCCAGGCCGCAAAGGCGTTGATGCGTGGCAGAGCCACGTCCCGCTCCCCCAGCATCAGCGGCAGGATGAAATTCCCAAAACCCGCTAGCCCTGCTGGGATGATAAAGAAGAAGAGCATGGTAGCCCCATGCATAGTGAGCATCTGGTTATAAGCATCCCCTACCAGGAACTGCTGCTCAGGGCCTGCCAACTGCCAGCGAATGGCCACCGCCATCAGGCCAGAAAGCCCGAAGGCCACAAAGGAGGTCACCAAATAGATCATGCCGACCTTCTTGTGGTCGCTGGTGGTCAGCAGATCCCAGACTGCGGGCCAGAATCCCATGCGGGAAGTACTTTGTGGAGTTGCAACGGCCATAATTAGTTCAATCCTCCCGTTAGAACTTTTCCAGCTTGCTAAAGTCGAGGCCCTCCACTTTGTGTCTCATCAGGTAAGCCGCAATGGCCTTGACATCTTGGTCGGATAGATTAGGGAAGGCCGGCATCTTAACGCCGGGCTTCATGCCGGGGGAGTTTTTGATCCAGGGCTCGAGGTACTCCGGCACATTGGGCCACACCCCGGCCCCCACCGTGGTGCGGTTGCCGAAGAAGGTTAGGTCGGGGTTATTGGGAAGACCCTGTGCGACTCCCTTGAGCGCGTGACAGGCCGCACACTGTTGCTTATACAGCTCTTCCCCCAGAAGCAGGGTGGGGTCGGTTGGGGTGGTCGCCTGGTAAGCTTTAGCCCCTTCAATCCAGCGGTCGAACTCATCCTGGGGCACCACCTTGACCCTGAAGCGCATATTGGCGTGGGAAGCCCCGCACAGCTCCACGCACTGGCCGTAGTAGGTACCCACTTTCTCCGGCGTTACCTCGATGGTCGTAACCACACCGGGAATGGCGTCGCGGGTTCCCACCATACTGGTGATGCGGAAGGAGTGGATTACGTCGTAGTTGGCTCCATCCCCACCGGTAATCTCGAAGCGCACCGGCTTACCTACAGGCAGTATCAGCTCGTTGGAGTTGCGAACCCCGTGATCTTTGTAGATGAAGTCCCACCAGAACTGCCAGCCGCGCACCTCCACCACCATGGCGCCGGGGGTTGGACGGTCCAGTTTAAACATGCTCTGGGCGGTAAGGCCAAAGATGATGAGCACGATCACCGTGGGGATGACCGTCCAGGCCACCTCGAGGCGATCGTTGCCGTGCATCTGCTCGGGTTCACTGGTCTCTTTGCCGGTACGACGGAACTTGACGGTTACGTAAATCAGCGCCCCGGTTACCACCACAAACACCAGGGCTGCAAAGCCCATGACCCAGGCCAACAGCCCCCGAACCTCGCGGTTGAACGCCGAGGCATCCCGGTCTAGGATGTTCAGGGTGTGGCCCCCGGCCTGGCCTGGCTCGGCGGCCAGCGTCAAACCCAGCAGCAGCAAAACTATCAGACCTAGACTTCGTTGCAGCATTCCTCGCATCCTCCCTTGATCTTGGGGTATTTTATAGCATTTTAGTTGGAACCATTTTAGGCTACTTGCCTCGAGGCGTCCGATACCCTATCCCGATAGGATATTCTACCTACATCCACATGGTGCGGTCTATGGCCATCGCAACAAATAGTAATGCCAGATATAACATCGAGTATTTATACAGCGAAAGCGTCCAGCTCCGCTCGAGGGTCTGGTATAAGCGCAGGCTGCGCACCAAGAGCAGGCCATTGAGCACCAGCGCCGCCACCAGATAAAACCAGCGCAATTCACCCATCAGCACCGGAATAAGGGCAATCACGGCGGTCAGGATGGCATAAAGCCAGATCTGATAGGCGGTCTCACGCTCCCCACGCACCACCGGGAGCATGGGAACGCCCACCGCGGCATAGTCGTCTTTGATCATCAGCGATAGGGCCCAGAAATGCACGGGCGTCCAGAAAAAGATAATCAGGAACAAATACCAGGCGAAGAGGCTCACATCCCCCGTTACAGCAGCCCAGCCGACCAGAGGCGGGAAAGCCCCGGCAGCCCCACCAATCACGATGTTGCTCCAGAAGCGGCGCTTCATGTAGAGGGTGTAGATCAGCACATACCAGCCCAGCCCGGCCATCGCCAAGAGAGCAGTGGTCAGATTGGCACCCCACCACAGCAACAAAAAGGAAAGCAGCATCAAAGCCGTTGCAAAAATCGTGGCATCGCGGCTGCTAATCCGGTCGGTGACGGTGGGGCGCTGGGCGGTGCGCTTCATGCGGCCATCAATGTCACGGTCAATGACCATGTTGAAGGCATTGGCTGCGCCGGCGGCCATGTAACCGCCCACAAACACCACCACAAACAGACCCAGGCCCGGCCATCCGCCTGCGGCGATGAACATGGCCATCAGGGTGGTGAACAGCAACAAGCTGATGACTCGAGGCTTGGTTAACCAGAAATAATCGCGCCAGGTTGCGCGTTCGGGATGGGCAACAGAAACCACCATATCAGTCTACCTTGCTTCAGCCACAGGAACTGCTGCCGGCCCTGCACGATACCCCAGGCTCAGGGCCGAGACCGTGAGCAGCAACCAGGTAACCCAAACCACATCGGAGAGCAGGAGATGGGGCAACTGGGTGTGGAGCGGGGCCCCCTGTTGCACGTTAAGGTAGCCCATCCCAAGTTGCAAGATAACAATCACCCCAGCCATTCGGGAGAGCAGTTTGGTGTAGTTGCTGGACCGGAGTGTCGCCACCAGATTGGCAATCAAAACCACATAAACACTCACCATCACCGCAATCAAAGGATGGTAGATGCGAAGCTGCACCAGAAAATGCTCACCGGGCGTGAGCGCTCGACCCACCGCTTCAGCTGTGCTGCGCACTGGGAACAAGGTATCGCCCAACGAAGTTAGGGCTCCCGAGGCAGCCACCAGCAGGATACCCACAAAACCCAAACCCAGGGCCCAGCCCACCAGCCCCTGGCCTCTCCAGACCGGGCGGTGTTCGGGGTGGCCCGACCACCAGGCGGTGAGCGTCAACGAACCAATCAGGAAAAGGGTATTGATGAGGTGAATGGGAGCCACAACAGCCCGGGCAACGCTGGCGTCCTCCCCTACCAGCCGAAACAGCACCAGTCCGGCCCCCACCAGGCTCTCGGTAATCATGAAGAGCATCGAAAGACCGGCCCCCAGCCGGGCCAGGTGGCCCTTAGGAAAGGCCCGGCGCGACCAGACCAGCAGCCCAATGGTCAGGAGCAGCGAGAGGCCACTAGTGACACGGTGGAAAAACTCGATGAAGGTCTCGAGGCCCCTGAAGATGGGCAATACCTCGCCATTACAGGTAGGCCAGTGCGCCCCACAGCCATCCCCGGAGCCAGTAGCTTGTACCACATCGCCCCACAAAATAACCGCCAGGGTAAAGATCACCACGCCCCAGGCGTAGAAGGTAAAGCGTCGGTTCATCATAAGAAAAAGCCCCCGCTGGGGTATGAACCCTATTCTGCCAGAACCGCTCCAGATACTCCATAAGGACAATTGTCCTGGTAGTTGCAGGCCAGAGCAGTTGATGGCTCGGTGGGCCTAATGCCCGTGGGGAGGAAGGGTACTGGGGTCAAAAGGCAGTTTCTCTCCGCCACGCTCTGCAAGCCAGCGTTCCATGGTTTGGATCTCACCCGTCTGGCTCTGGCCCATGGCCTCAATTAGGCGGCGGGGGAGGCCCTCGGTTTTTACTTCCACCAGGCCCTGTTCAATCATGGGCAGGGCGCCCTGGTGGTGGCGAATCATCAGTTGCAAGAATTTCGTCTCGGCAGCAGGGCCTTGCAGGGCCAGCAGCTCGGCTATTTCTTGCGCCGAGGCCATGCCCATGGCCGCAGCGGCCTGGGGGCTGGGACGTTCAAAACCGATGGTCAGTTGCCGCCACCACGGCAACCACTTTCGCATCTGGGCGATCTGGGCGGCCTGGGTCTGGGCTACATCCTGAGCGAAGTAGCGCAGGTTTTGGTCGGCGGCTCGAGGCTCTAAAATACCGGCCAGCTCTACCGCCTGGGCATGGTGGGGAATCATCTGTAGGGCGAAACGGCCCTCGGGGGTGAGGGGTTGGGCCAGCAGGAGGCCGGTCGCAATCAGGCCCAGCCCCAATAAACCCCATCCCAGCGGACGGCGCAGGGAGGAAGCTGGCAGATGAGCTTTCACAGATTGCATTCTAGCTCTTCTCCCCTGTAGCGAGTAGCGCTTTTATCGCCGGGTTGTTGCCGCATCACCCACCCAACCCCCACCGAGCACGACGTATGGGAATGCGCACTCTACCCTATCTAAGCTAGCATCAGTTCGGAGATAGAAAAGCAGAATAAACCTGTGTGGCACGGCAGACTCACGCTAAAGCCACCCCTACGGCGTAGGGGTGGACTTTGCGATGCCGCCCGGCTGATTGACGGGTTTTCAACCTTCGGCTGAGCTTTTCAGCTTATTGGATAACTTCGAAACTGACGTTAAGCTAACCTTGGAACCACTCGAGCTCACCCGCTGCGGCCTCAAAACCCACCTTTTTGTGGGTGCCGTCGCAAAAAGGCTTGTTTTCTGAGTGACCGCAGCGGCACAGCGCAAGTTTGGCGCGCTCAAGCACCCGCTCTTCCCCGTTTAGAACCAATTTGGTGCCCTCTGGTAAATCCAGCACCAGCGACCCGTTTTCCCGCAAGCGGATTTTCATAAACCCAGTTTAGACTCTGCCATTTCACCCAAAACGGGGCGATTGACCCTACTGAGTTATAGGTTCGTAGTGGAAACTAGTTCCAAAGGCTAGTGAGAGATTTATCAAAGTCGCCAGCCTGTCAGAGGAGGAACCAGCATGCCCGTGAAATATACAGGGACAACCGTTAGAGTTAAGGACGATATGCAAAGCCTCGAGTTCCCCCCCTACATCAGAAACGAGCGGGTCAAACACTGGATTGCCGAAGCCGTGGCACTGTGCAAACCCGACGCAGTGCACTTCTGCGACGGCTCAGAAGAGGAGTACAACGCCCTGTGCGATCAGTTAGTCGAGGCTGGTACGTTCATCCGCCTCAACCCCAAGCTGCGCCCAAACAGCTTTCTAGCCCGCTCCGACCCCAGCGATGTAGCCCGTGTGGAAGACCGCACCTTTATCTGCTCCATCAACAAAGAAGACGCCGGCCCCACCAACAACTGGGTCAACCCCAAAGAAATGCACGCTACCTTGCAGGGCCTGTTCGACGGCTGCATGCGGGGCCGCACCATGTACGTGGTGCCCTTTAGCATGGGGCCGCTGGGCTCCCCCATCAGCTACATTGGCATCGAGATTACCGACTCGGCCTATGTGGTGGTCAATATGCGCATCATGACCCGCATGGGCAAGGCCGTTTACGAGGTGCTGGGCGAGGATGGCGACTTTGTGCCCTGTATGCACACAGTGGGGATGCCCCTGGAACCCGGCCAGAAAGACATTCCCTGGCCCTGCAATCCCAAGGTCAAATACATTGTGCATTTCCCTGAGGAGCGCAGCATCTGGAGCTATGGCTCGGGCTACGGCGGCAACGCCCTGCTGGGCAAAAAGTGCCTAGCCCTACGCATTGCCAGCGTCATCGGGCGCGACGAGGGCTGGCTGGCTGAGCACATGCTAATCCTGGGCGTCGAAGACCCCAAGGGCCAGAAAACCTATGTAGCTGCCGCTTTCCCCAGCGCTTGCGGCAAAACCAACTTCGCCATGCTGATCCCGCCCAAGCCCTTCCAAGACGACGGCTGGAAAGTCACCACCGTGGGCGACGACATCGCATGGATCAAGCCCGGCCCCGACGGGCGCCTCTACGCCATCAACCCCGAGGCGGGCTACTTTGGGGTGGCTCCGGGTACGTCCTATAGCACCAACCCCAACGCCATGGAATCCATCAAGGCCAATACCATCTTCACCAATGTTGCCCTCACCCCCGAGGGCGATGTGTGGTGGGAAGGTATGGACGGCCCGCCCCCAGCCAAGGCCATTGACTGGCAGGGCAACGAGTGGACCCCCGACTCCGGACGCAAAGCCGCCCACCCCAACGCCCGTTTTACCGCCCCAGCCGGCCAGAACCCGGTCATTGACCCCGAGTGGGAAAACCCCAAAGGTGTGCCCATCAAAGCCTTTATCTTTGGTGGACGCCGGGCTACGGTCGTGCCCCTGGTGTATCAGAGCTTCAACTGGAGCTTTGGGGTGTATCTGGGCGCTACCATGGGCTCGGAGATGACTGCCGCCGCCTTCGGGCAGATTGGGGAAGTGCGCCGCGACCCCTTCGCCATGCTGCCTTTTATCGGCTACCACATGGCCAGCTACTTCAACCACTGGCTGGACATGGGCCGCCACGTGGTAGATCCACCCCGCATCTTCAGCGTCAACTGGTTTCGCAAGGACAAGGACGGCAACTTTGCCTGGCCGGGCTTTGGCGAGAACATGCGGGTGCTGAAGTGGATCGTGGACCGGGCCAATGGGCGCGGACGCGGCACCGAAAGCCCCCTGGGCTATGTACCCCACTACGAAGACCTCGACTGGCGCGGCCTGAACTTCAGCAAAGAGCAGTTTCAGGAACTCATGGCCATTGACCGCGACCTGTGGCTCAGGGAAATCCTCTCACACGAGGAGCTCTTCATCAAGCTCTACGAGCGGATGCCCAAGGAATTCCTGGCCATGCGCGAGCTTCTGATTTCCAACCTCTGGCGCTCCCCCGAGCACTGGGACGTGGGCAACTCGCAATAACACAACCCCCCATTTCTGGCCTCCCCTGCCCCCTAGGGGAGGTTTCCTTTGAAGGACTATATTGATGAGCATGCAGCCCTCCGATTTTGGCTTCTTCCACCGCCTGCGGGTTCGCTGGGCCGAAAGCGACCCACAGGGTATCGTCTTCAACGGCCACTACCTGACCTACTTCGACGTGGCCATCACCGGGTACTGGCGGGCGCTGGGCATCCCCTACCCCAGTACGGTGGAGCGCTTTGGGCTGGATTTATTCGTGGTCAAGGCAACGGTGGAGTACCACGCCCCCGCCCACTACGACGACGAGCTGGATATCGGGGTGCGGGTCGGGCGTATTGGCAACAGCAGCATGCAGTTTGTGCTGGGTATCTTCCGGGAGGAGGCCCACCTGATTAGCGGGGAGGTCATCTATGTGGCCGCCCACCCCCAGACGCGCCAGCCCCAGACCGTTCCACAGGCCATGCGCGAGTTGCTGGGTCACTGAAGCTGGTTATATTCCGCTCTGCAACCGCTACCCAAGGGGATCGGCTTCGACAGGCTCAGCCGCCCCCTACACCGGATGAAACCGGCAGCGCTATGAACCTTTAAGCTTTGTTTTTGCGAGTACGTTCAGGGTAGCGCGGTCGGCGTAAAGGTGGGTGATAAACAACCTGCATCATACCCTTTCCGCTTGAATCCTTCAGCGTTGGACGCAGTCATAAGAAGTCCTTTTGAGTTATTCCCTTAATATCCCCTGGCCACCAGTGGAATAGGGTGTAGCCCTGGGTAAGCGCTGGCTGAGTTAAATGGTGTTGTAGTCGGAGTTCCAACCGGGGACGGCGCTGACGTTGGGCCAGTTGCATGGCTCCACTTTAGTGGAAAGAGTATTGAAGATTTCTTATCAGAGGTGAAGGATTCAAGCCGACCGAAGGGAGTAGAAAAGCATTTCGGTAGTATCGTTTAGGCTTGTCAAAGTGAACGATACTACCGAAATGCGTATCACAGGCCAGGCCTCCACCCCCGAACCCGCAGGAAGTGCCGTTATTCCACCCCCTCGGCGCGCAACTCCTGGGCCAGCGACTCCCAGCCCTTGCGCCCCATCAGGGCGTAGGTGTACTCCTTGCCCAGCTCCACCCCCGGCTGGTCGAAGGCATTAATGTTCCACAGCTCGCCCAGGAAGGCGGTCTGCCACATCAGGTGTTGCAGCAGCCAGCCCAGGTGGTAGGCGTCGAGTGTTTCCAGAGTGAGGGTGTAGTTGGGCTGGCCGGCCTTGGCCATGGCGTGGGCGGTGGCTTTGGCCTCGGCGTCCAGCAGCTCGAAGAAGCTCTTGCCAAAGAGGTAGTCGAGGGCCTCGAGCCCCCGCACCGCCGGAATCTCGAGGTTTTCGCTGGGGTTGAGCAGGCGCACGAAATTGATGAGTTTGTCGTGTGGCCCCTCCCGGAAAAGCTGCACCTGGGCGTGCTGGTCGGTAGTACCGATGGCCCGTACCGCGGTGGTGCCGGTGCGAACCTCCTGGCCCGCCCGGTCGCGCATCTTACCCAGCGACTCGTCGTGGAGTTGAACAAACCAGTCGGGCAGGTAACGCAGACGGGTGGAATAAGGCATGAACACCACGATGTTTTTGCCCCTTTGGCTATACAGGTGATTAATCAGGGCGGTCTGGGCTGGCAGGTTGTGCTCGAGGGCAGCCCTGGCCTGTTCGTTGGACTTGCGCGCCCCGGCCAGCAGGTTTTCCAGGTCCACCTCGGCAAAAGCCAGCGGGAGGGTACCCACCGGGCAAGTCACGCTAAAACGCCCACCCACCGCGGGGGGCACCTCGAAGGTGGCTAGCCCCTCGGCCTGGGCATAGGGGCGCAGGATGCCTTTGGCGGGGTCGGTGGTGACCACCACGTGCTTTTTCCAGTCGGCCACACCCAGCTCGAGCCACTGCCGGAACACCAGAAAGGCCGCCATGGTCTCGGCGGTGGAGCCCGACTTGGAGATGACGTTGACCAGGGTTTTATGGGGCTCGAGGGTGCGAAGCAACCCGATGATCGGCTCAGGTTCGACATTATCTACAAAATGCAGGCGCACCGGGCCTTTGCCCAGGGCCGCACCCACCGCCTGTGCACCCAAGGCCGAACCCCCAATGCCCAGCACCACCAGGTCTTCGACCCAGGCATTGGCCTCGCGGTAGCGCAACACCCGCCGTAGGGTCTCGGTGTCTTCGGGCACATCAATCCAGCCTAGAAACTCGGCTGGATCGGATTTACGACTCCAGAGCGCATCACGGGCTGCTTCCAGGTTCGGCGCTTGAGAAGCAAACTCCGCGACCCAGTCAATCCCATGCTCACCGATACGCTCCGAAAATAGGTTGTTGAGGTCTAGACGCAGCATGCTGCTAGTCTACCAGCCCAAGTGAGTAGATTTGATTTAGATCTAATACTATCTCTGCTCGTGAGGGACGCTAGACGCGTCCCTCGTCGCGTTTCCCAAAATTACACCGCAGGCGGTGCGGCGTAATTTACCCAGTACAGCGGTTTTGCTGAACTGGGTATTCGTGGGAACTGCTCTCACTTGCCTCGCCAATGAGGGCATTCGAGGGTCACTTTTCTCACTTATTGGGTTACCAGCACAGACTTGGCATAAGTGCAAGATTGATTTTTCTGAAAACCCCTTATGGCCCCACCCAAACTCGAGCAGGGCCACGGGGAATGAGAGGTCTACTCGATCTGGCCGCGAATTTCACCGCTAGGGAAAGTGGCACTGTGCAGGTTGATGTAAAGCATGCCCATCTCGAGGTGGGAGATCTGCTCGTCGGTGAGGGTTACGTTGGCCGAGAAGGTGCGGGCGGTATTGTCAAAGGTTAGGTTGGCGACGATAGGGCCGTTGGCATTCTTGGCGGCGGGGCCGTGGATGTGGGCACCGGGGCCGCCGATGGTCATGCCGCTAAAGGTGCCGTTGACCGTGAGCTGTTTGGTCGAGCGGTTGAGGGTGATGGTGGCCGAACCGGTGGCCGAGGTGGTGACGGGCGGAACCTCGTTGGCCCCGCTGAGGGTCGCGCCAAAGTTATTTTTGGAGCCACCCGCAGCACACGCCGACAAAGCCAACACCCCCACCACCGCTGCTGCCATAGTCAAAACTTTCATCTCTACCTCCTGTTGGGTAAGTTTTACCCATCCAACCCTACCCATCGCCGCGTCAAAAAAACGCAAAACGCCTGGGTCGAGTCTCTGCCATCCTCGAGCCCCTCCGGTAACGCGCCAGTAACAGGGCCGGGATTTCCTTCATAAACCTCCCAGCTTCAACCGGTTCTGCTGGCTGCTTTGCGCCAGGAAACAAGTGTGGCCGCAAGCCGCTGCTCAAACGGTGGCCCGCGAGTCCTGTTTGGCTGGCACCCGGCTCATGGCACGCTCAGCCAGCGCAGTGATGGTCAGGCTGGGATTGACCCCCACATTAGCAGGAACAGCAGACCCATCCACCACATAAAGCCCTGGGTAGCCAAATACCTCATGATTTGTATCAATAACTCCACTTAGGGCATCTTTGCCCATTGAGCAACCACCCAGAATATGCGCCGTTACCGACATATTGAGCAGGCTCTCCAGGAAGGAGTTATGGGGAATTGCATTGGCCACTTGTGCAAAAGCCCTGGTAGCTTGGTTGGCCTCCGGAATGTAGGTGGGCGCAGTCTTGCCCGCAATCGCCACCGAGTGCAAACCCTTGCGAAACAGCGAAAATAAGCTGCGTCCATAACGAAAACCAAGCTGGTTGTCGAGTTGCTGCATGGTCGCCAGAATGGTGACACGCTTGTGCCAATTGTCCACTACCAGCGAGGCCATCGAGCGATGTGGACGAAACACAAATTCACGCAGCGCATACAAAGCCCGCACCAGTGGGTTTGTTCCATCCACCAGCGGTCCGTTGAACAGCTTCAGATACCAGTAGCTGGGCGGTACACGGTTTTGCGTAATGTGGGTGTAGGGGTTGGGGTAAAAATGCGAGGAAATCGCGGGGCCATGACTCAGGTCAGGGCTGTCCTTGGGCGATAAAACTGCCGTGATGGCCTCGCTGTTGGTACGCACTACCCTGCCCAAGGCAGGCGAAACATGGGGCAACGTGTGATAGTGGTCACGGTTTGTAAACAAAAGCTGAAGCGTACCCAGCACACCCGCCGCCAGCACTACCTTTCTAGCCCGCAGAGGTGGATATTTCTGGCGGGTGAGAGGATTGTGCATGCAGAGTTCATAGCCACCCTGTGGCAAGGGCTGGATGCGGGTCACTTTACGCTCTGGGAGTACGCGCACTCCCAGCCTTTCGGCCAGGTAGAGGTAGTTTTTGTCAAGGGTATTTTTGGCGTTGTGGGGGCAGCCCGCCAGACAAGCCCCACAGCGGATGCAGCCGGTGCGTTCGGGGCCACGTCCTTCAAAATAGGGGTCGGGCGCTGTAACGCCTGGCTCCCCCTGATAAATACCGAGTGGAACACCTCCGAACGTTGAACCAGCCCCCATGGCTTGAGCAGTTTGCTGCAAATAGCGGTCTTGCAAGTGCATCTGGTCGTACACGGAACGACCCAACATCCGGGCAGCAGTGGCGTAGTGAGGCTTCAGTTCAATTTCCCAATCAATGCCCAAATGGCTCCAGGCCGGGTCTCGATAGAAAGAATTGGGTGGCTCCAGCAATACCGCCGCATATACCAGACTACCCCCGCCCACCCCCACCCCACCAATGATGGTCGCATGGCGAAAAAAATGTTGCACAAAAATACCTTGAAGCCCCAGTGCAGGCAACCAGAACAGATCTCGCACCGAGCGGTTGGCCCTGACTAGGTCGGCAACGCCGATCCGCCGCCCCTGCTCCAATACCCCCACCTGGTAGCCTTTTTCGCTCAGGCGCAAGGCGGCTACACTACCACCAAAACCGCTTCCCACCACCAGTACGTCGTAGTCGTAGGTCATACATCTTTGTGCAGCAAAAAGGGCAGGGGAAGTCGGGCCAGTGGGCCCATTTTGAAGAAGGTCAGGCCCAACAAAGTTTGCTCGTCAAGTTGGCGCAGTTCGTCCACCACACTGGGCCAGGGCCAGGGGTTTACCGCAGGGTAGGTCACTATCTGGCAAGGCTGGCCGTCCACCCGCGAGGGGGCCAGTGCAACCTGAACCGGGAAGCGCCGAATGATGGTATCCTCCCGTTGCAGAAGGTTGATGCCCGCGCCATTGGCAGCAAAATCCTTACCACACCACCCCCCCAACCCCAGCAACCACAACCCTTTGGGCGCTACCCAACGCAACCAGGCCGGGCCCACAAACTCAGCCCTATAAACTCCCTGGACGGCGGCCGGAGCTTTGAGCGTAATAAATAGCGCCTGGAAAGACCTCAACGATTTACGGTTGAGGTTGATGGCCTGCGGGCTGATCTGCATGGCTCTCCTTGAAGATGGCTCATTGTATCAAGGCGTAGGAGCCAAGGGTATAAACAGGTCGTGTGGTGGCTTGAGGTTCTCAACGGCACACGAGCGGTTCTTTTGAAAACCGCCCTAGCACCCAAGGGCCTTGGTGGATTGGTCAGACCCCCGCAAAATGCTAGACTTAGCAAAGTGTCTTTGCGGGCCAAGCAAAAGCAAAGCCCAGAACCGTTATGACCAAGCCTTCCCATAAACCCGTAGTGACCCCTCTATCGCCAGCAGAGCATTCGGCAGTAGAGGCGCTCTGGCACGGACTAGAACCCCATTTACACTATCTTTCTGCCTCTACTAAAGTGCAGGTACACGCGGCCCTCGAGTTTGCTTATGTAGCCCACGAAGGCCAGCAACGCAAGAGTGGGGAACCTTACATCATCCATCCGGTAGCGGTGGCCCAAATCCTAGCCGATTTGGGTCTGGACGCTGAAACCCTGATGGCTGGGCTACTGCACGACACCATCGAAGACACCGAGGTTCGCCCTGAGGATATCGAAGAGAAATTTGGTGCAGCCGTTCGCAAAATTGTGGAGGGGGAAACCAAGGTCTCCAAGCTCTACAAGCTGGCCCACGCGGCCAGTGAAGACAAGCCTGTCGAGGAAAAGCACGCCGAAGACCTGCGCCAAATGTTCATCGCCATGGCCGAGGACGTGCGGATTATCATCGTCAAACTGGCCGACCGGCTGCACAACCTGCGCACCCTGGAGTTCATGCCCCCCCACAAACAGCAGCGCATTGCCCGCGAAACCCTGGAAATTTATGCCCCTCTGGCGCACCGGCTGGGGATTGGACAGGTCAAGCTAGAACTGGAAGACCTCTCCTTTCGCTACCTCGACCCGGAAAGCTATCTAGCCCTCGAGGCCCGCCTCAAAAGCCACCGGGCCGAGCGCGAAGCCGCCGTGCAGGCCGCTAAAGAAAAGCTCGAGCAAGCCCTGGGTCGTGACTTCATCCTCAAGCAGTCCATCAAGAGAATCGAGGTGACGGGGCGCACCAAACACCTGTTTTCCATCTGGAAAAAGATGGAGCGGGAAGGCAAGGCCATCGAGCAAATCTACGATCTGCTGGCCCTGCGGGTAATTCTCGAGCCGCGCCAGGGCAAAGACCCAGAAGAAAACGCGCTGCGCGAGAAGCAGGTTTGTTATCACGTGCTGGGGCTGGTACACGCCCTCTGGCAGCCCATCCCGGGCCGGGTCAAGGACTATATCGCGGTGCCTAAGCCCAACGGTTACCAGTCGCTGCACACCACCGTTATTGCGGTAAACGGTCTGCCGCTGGAGGTGCAGATTCGCACCAAGGAAATGCACCAGATCGCCGAGTTTGGTATCGCCGCCCATTGGCTCTACAAGGAGGGGGTCACCGACCCCGAAGACCTCCGACGGCGGGTGGGCTGGCTCAAAAGCATCCAGGACTGGCAGCAGGAATACAGCAGCTCGCGCGATTTTGTCGAGGCCGTCACCAAAGAGCTGCTGGGGGATCGGGTTTTCGTGTTCACCCCCAAGGGCAAAATCATCAACCTGCCCAAGGGCTCGAGCCCGGTAGATTTCGCCTACCACATCCACACCGAGGTGGGGCACCACATGGTGGGGGCCAAGGTCAATGGGCGCATTGTGCCCCTCAGCTACGAGTTGCAAAATGGCGAGATCGTGGAGATTCTCACCGCCAAAACCGCCCATCCTTCCAAAGACTGGGTGGAGTATGCCAAAACCCGCTCGGCCAAACAAAAAGTGCGGATGTTCTTCCGCACCTTCGAGCGGGCCGAGACCCTGGAAAAGGGCCTACGGATGCTGGAAAAATACTTCAAGCGGCGGGGCTTGCCCAAACCGCTGGAGAGCCAGCTCGAAGAGGTGGGCCGCAGGCTTATCAAGAGTTCCTCTCCGGAAGATTTGTACGCAGCCATCGCGGGCAGTAGGGTCGCACCCCAGCAGATCGCCCGGATTCTGGCCCCCAAAACTGAGACCGCCACCCCCAAACCCAAGCCCCTGAAGAATGAGTTAGGGATTCGCCTAGAGTCCAACCTCCATGTACCCATCAAACTGGCCAGTTGTTGCGGCCCCGCCAAAGGCGACCCCATCCTGGGCTATGTGACCCGGGGGCGGGGCGTTACCATCCATAAGGCGGACTGTCCCAATATGCGCCGCCTGATGGAGCAGGATTCGGGGCGGGTGATACCGGCCTACTGGGAAGGGCTGGGACGGGTGATGCAGCTCGAGGTAATGGCCGATGACCGGGCCGGTCTGCTGCGCGATATCATGGACGCCATTGCCTCGATGGGCAAGAGCGCCATGGGGGTGAACTCCAACCAGGCTTCTCCCCTCTCCTCGCTGTTTCGCATCAGCACTCGAGTGGATCTGACCGAGGGCGAGCAAAAGGTGCTGGACGAGCGATTGCGCAGTGTGCCCAACGTGCGTACGGTAAACTGGTCGCAAGTGCTGTAACGTTGCTCCGCGCCACCTGGATCATGCCTCTGCTGCTCGCGCTGCTCGTCGCCTTCGGGGTGGGTCTGCTGGCCGAGCGGTTGGGCTGGCTCAAACCACGCTCAGCCTGGGCTGCGGCGTTGGTGGGTGGGTTGCCGTTGTGGGCGGGCGGCATCCCTGCAGCCCTGGCGGTCATCTTTTTTGTCGTTTTGGGCAGCGCCGCCAGCCGCCTCAACCCAGGGAGCCGCGACCGAAGAGGCCGCAGTGCCTTTCAAGTCCTGGCCAATGGACTTCCTGCCGCGCTGGGAATGGCACTGGGATCGCCCACCTTCTTTTTGGCGGCGCTTGCAAGCGCCGCGGCCGATACCCTGGCAACAGAAGTGGGCAGCCGCAGCCCGTGGGCCTGGCACCCTTTGTTGGGGCGGGTGCAAAGCGGAACCAACGCCGCCATAAGCTGGCCCGGCACCATCGCCCTGCTGGGGGGTGCGTGGCTATTTGCGCCGTGGGCTGTGTGGCTAGGTGCACCAGTGCTCGCGGTTGTGGCTGGAGGGGTGGCCGGCGCTACAGCGGATACCCTGCTGGGTTTATGGGAGGATCGCTTTGCCTGGTGGAGCAACGACCTTACCAACCTGCTGGCTACCACAGCGGGCGGCCTGGTCGCGTGGGTGTTATCGGCAGGAGTGGCGGCGTGATACGAACCCCACCCGAAGCGTTCCGCCGAGCGCATCTACCGTGAGGGCCTGGCCGGCTGGCTCCACTTGACGAGTTCCTTCGTGGCTACCAAGTCTGCGTTGAGCTAAAGCCTGCCAGGAATCCAAACGTAAACCATCCAGAACTTTCGGCAAAAGCAGACCGTCCATCAGGCCGCATCGAGTGGTGCATAATCCCATACCTTCGTGTGCTACTTGACCTACCCCAGGGGATGTAAAAAAGAGGGGGTGCTATGGAAACCCACAGAGAGCACCCCCTGTACTATCTTGACGCAGAAACCCTCCTGGTGGCTACCTACGTCTGGGTG
>NZ_JBBINI010000009.1:0-109207 GCF_037443965.1 Meiothermus sp. | reverse complement strand
AGTGGGTTTTGCCTGAAATCGCCGGGAGCCTCAGGCAGGCGCTTAGGGTAAGGCTCATGACTGGGGCTAAGTCGTAACAAGGTAACTGTACCGGAAGGTGCGGTTGGATCACCTCCTTTCTAAGGAGCATTTACGCAGCGTGTCTGCGTCATCTTGCAACGCCTCCGGTGTTGCAAGCAAGCTCGGCTGATCTTTCTTTGTTCAAGATAAGCGCCCTTCGGGGCGCTTTTTTTGTTTGTGGTTGCAAGCAGATCAGGCTTTGCTCCATCCATCAGGGCCAGGGCTCAAAAGCTGATTCCGCATATGTGCCTTTGTACACGACAAGAGCCCTAAATCCGTGTACACTGTGCCTAGGAACCCATTGCTGGGTCATTGGGAAGTAGTCGTTGTATGCGTTATTCAATTAGTTCGCGCCGCCGTAAGCCCAGACGCGGCGTGGCTGGGGTTAGGGGATCCCAGGCATTGCCGCAATCGCGCCGCCGTGTGACCTCGGCGGGTGGGGTGGTATTGCGGGAGCGGGCTGGGGGCAAGGGCCTCGAGGTGCTTCTCATTGCCATCAAGGACGGGCGGGTCTGGAGTCTGCCCAAGGGCCAGGTAGAGCCAGGCGAGCGCTATCCGCAAACGGCTGTCCGCGAGGTGCGCGAGGAAACCGGTATCGAGGCCAAAGTGTTGGCCCCACTGGGCAGCATTCGCTATCACTTCACCGTCAAAGACGACGGTATACAAACCACCGTTACCAAAGAGGTGCACCACTTTTTGATGGGCTATGTGAGCGGAACGCCCCAGCCGCAAAAGGAAGAAGTAGACGGGGTGGCCTGGTTGCCCGTGCGCGAGGCCTTAAGGCGGCTTTCGCATCAGAACGAGCGCAACGACGTGCTCAAGGCCCTGGCCTCCTGGGACGCACAAACGCCCATCGGCGTGCAGCTGTAAGGCTCAATCTTTCTTTTTGAACACCTCGGCAAACGGGGCGGTGATCAAGAGAATGAGCAGCAGCAAGCCCAGTGCTACCACACCGCCCAGTATCCATTCTATCGGGGTTACACTCGAGAGCATCGAACATCCTCCGTATCGCCAGGAAGCATAACATACCCCCTATGGGTATTTGAAGCCCACCTACGCCCAGGCCGGTCGTTGATGCAGACGAAAAGAGCTCAAATCCAAGGGGCTTTTCCCCTGCAGGGCCAGCTCGGCCATGATCTCCCCTACCGCCGCCGAATGCTTAAAGCCGTGGCCCGAGCAGGCCGAGGCCACCAGGATGCGCTCGGAGTCGGGGTGGTGGTCGAGGATGAAATCACCATCAGCGGTGGAGGTATACAAGCAGGTGGCGCTTCTGAGGCAGGCGGGGCCCAGGTCTCTTAGCCGGCCCTGCACGTAGCGCTCGAGAAAGGCCTGGGTTTCGGCCTCCAACACGGTGCGCTCGACCCGGTCGAGGTGGGTGGATACCCGCGACTGCTCGGTGGCTACCTTTACCCCTTGCGCAACCTGGGGAAAGCCGTAAAAGTGCTCACCCTCGCTACTGCCAAACATCCAGATGAAAATGGGAAACCGCCCCGGTGCGTAGGTTTGGGGATCCTGGGCCTCGAGCCAGAACAGCACCTGACGATACACCCGCAGCACCCGCGCAAAAGGCCCGCCCAGCAGGTCGGCTGCCCAGGCCCCTGCGCTCACCACCACTTTGGCTGCGGCGTAGCGGTTCTTATCGGTTTCGACCTGTACCCCATCGGCCTGGGGGATAAGCCTCTGCACCCTTTCGCCCGTGTGCACGCTGGCACCCAGGCGCTGGGCCAGCTCGAGCTGAACCTGAACACAGCGCTCGGGGTAGAGCAGCCCGGCCCCCGGCTCGTAGTAGCCGGTCTCGTCGCCCTTCAGGCCGAACTGGGAAAAGCGCGCCTCGATCTGGGCTGCGTCCAGAACCTCGTGCGCGATACCAAACTGCCGGGCGGCCTGGATGGTGCGCGGCAAAAACTGCGGCTTGCCGTGGTGCAGGGCCTCGCCCACCGGGCTGCTGAGAATCAGGCCTCCGCAGGGCAGGAAAAGCGAGGCCCCGGTCTGGGCCTCGAGCTCGCGCCAAATCTGGTGCGAACGCAGCACCAGCGGCACATAGGCTGTACCCTCTCCAATGGCCTGCCGGGTAATGCGGGTCTCGCCGTGGCTGGAACCATAAATATGCGGGGGCACATGCCGATCTATTCCGATGACCCTGGCCCCGCGCCGGGCAAGCTGGTACAGGCTGGCGCTGCCCATTGCGCTTAGGCCTACCACGACCACATCTGTGGATAGCATGCCCACAGTATGGCGCACGTTGGATAAAAGCGCATCGCCCAGTAACTTTTTGGTGTTTTTTTGCTCAATCAGGTATAATGCGCATTTCGGTAGTATCGTTCACTTCGGCAAGCCTAAACGATACTACCGAAATGCTTTTCTACTCCCTTCGGTCGGCTTGAATCCTTCACCTCTGACTGCGGCGGGCGGTGAAGGATTCAAGCGGAAACGGTATAAGTTGCGCCAGGGTAGATGGGCCAAACCTGCGTAATCGGACTATGCGTATCTGGCGCAATTCCCCACCGATCTTTGGGAATCGCATATCGCATTTCAACTATGGGGACACTTTAACCAGCCTACTTCTTGATAGTGTCAGGCAGTCCTAGCCTATTGTAAAAACCCATCGCATCAATGCTCGGGAACACTGCGGCTAACCACCTACTTTGAAACCTTGCACAGCTCGTAGCCCCTTGCGGTAGCGTTCTTGCAATGGCTTGGTGTCTAGGGCTACGATACCGACTTCGAAATCCTCTGGAGCCGTGGCTCTAACGGCCTCGGCAACATTTGGATACAAGCCCGCCCCAACCAGCGCCAAAATGGCAGCCCCACGGGCCGGGCCTTCCTCGATAGTGGTGCGAGCCAGTGGCAGGGCCAGCGCACTGCCCACAATCGAAAGCCAGAAATCGGAGCGGGCTCCCCCACCAATGGCCAGCAATTTGTTTATCTTGGTCAGAGGGTGCATTACTTCCAGCACATCCCGCAAACTAAACGCTACTCCCTCGAGCAAGGCCCTCGTAAGATGTCCACGTCCGTGCGCTAGGCTCAGTCCCAACCAGGCGCCCCGTAAATCGGGGTCAAGATAGGGACTGCGCTCCCCGGCCAGATAGGGCATAAAGACCACTCCATCACTGCCAGGCGCAATACTTTGGGCCTCTAGCATCAAATCCTCAAAACCCATCCCTGGGGCTAATTTGTCTCGATACCACTGCAAACTACCAGCCGCCGCCAGGGTTACGCCCAGCAAGTGATAGCCGCCATCCGCATGGCAAAAAAGGTGGATGCGGCCTTGGGGATCTGGCGTGGGCTGCTGGATCGGTATAAAGATGACCCCACTGGTGCCCAAACTCACACTGCCCAGCCCTGGGCGCGCATTGGAAAGACCCAATCCAATCGCAGCCCCTGCATTGTCCCCGGCCCCAGCGACCACCGGCAACCCCCGGGGCAAACCGGTGGCCTGTGCCCATTCGGCTTTGAGGGAACCGACCACCCCATGTGAAGGAATGACCTGGGGAAACAGCGTTAGATTTAACTGTAGGGCTTGAAGAATGTCGGTATCCCAGTTTTGTGATTCAAGATGGAGGACACCAATTCCGGATGCATCTGAGGGCTCGGTGGCCATCTGACCCGTCAAAACGTAAGCCAAATAGTCTTTGGGCAGCAGCACATGGGCAGTGCGAGCGTAGTGCTCCGGCTCGGCCTGTCGCAGCCAGACCAACTTGGGAAGCTGAAAACCCGTCACGGCTGGATTCCCAGTGCGCTGGATGAGGTCACGGCGCGGAACGGTTGCCTCGATTTCAGCACAGGCGGATGCAGTGCGTTGGTCATTCCACAGCGGAGCAGGGCGCACGACTTCGCCATGCCGATCCAAAAAAGTAGCTCCATGCATCTGACCTGAAAGCCCAATAGATACCGGCTCCCAGCCCCCCTGCCCTAGCTTTTGTACCAACTCGACCAACACACTGGCGGTGGCTTCTACCCAGTCTGTGGGATTTTGCTCAGTCCAGCCGGGTCTGGGGGTAAGCAAGGGGTAGGATGCGTAGGCTTCTGCAACGGTCTGTCCCTCTGCCGTGATTGCAATGGCCTTGAGCCCACTGGTACCCAGATCTATGCCTATTGCAACCGTCTGCATCCTAGCGTTCCCCCAGCAGCAGTTCCACTGTAAGCTGGTCGAGCTTCTCCAACCCCGGCCCCCGCTCACCCAAGGCCACCCGGTTGAACTTCTTGGCCTTGAGGGCCTCGGCGTTCTTCTTGCTGAATTTCTTGGTCAGCTTGGAGAGTTCGGCATCCTGCACCTTGTAGGCCTTGATGAGGGCCTGAATTTCCTTGTCCTGGTTGAACTGCCTAGCCTTCTCCCTGAGAATCAGGTAGGTGCGCATACAGCCCCTGGCGAACTCCCAGACCCCGGCCTCGTCCTCGGTGCGCAGGGCGTGGGCGTCGAAGTGGCGAGGGCCATCGTACTTGCTGTCCTCCAAGAGTTTGACCAGCAGGAAGGCCAGCTTGAGGTTCTCGGCCCCGAAGCGCAAATCCTGATCAAAACGGCCCATCTTCTGGTCGTTGAGATCTATGTGGAAGAGCTTGCCCGCGTCAATGGCCTGGGCCACCGCGTGCACGAAGTTGAGCCCGGCCATCATCTCGTGGGCCACCTCCGGGTTGAGACCGAAGAGGTGCGGCTTGTCCAGCGTAGCGATGAAGCCCAGTGCAGCGCCGACTACAGGCAGGTAGATGTCACCGCGCGGCTCGTTGGGCTTGGGCTCGAGGGCAAAACGGTAGCCGTAGCCCTGCGACTCACTGTACTCGGCCAGGAAGTTAAGCGCCTCGCGGTAGTAGGCCAGGGCGTCGAGGGTGTTCATCCCTGCGTCCACCTCGGCACCCTCGCGCCCGCCCCAGAACACGTAGATCTTGGCTCCCAACTCGGCCCCCAAGTCCATCGCGTGCATGGTCTTGTGGATAGCGTAGGCACGAATCTTGGCGTTAGCGTTGGTGAAGGCTCCGTCTTTGAAAACCGGGTCGCCGAAGAGATTGGTGGTGGCCATCGGCACCACCAGGCCACTATCACTCAGGGCTTTTTTAAAGCGGGAGAGAATCTTCTTGCGCTCGGCTACAGTTGCGTTGATGGGAATCAGGTCGTTGTCGTGCAGGTTGACTCCCCAGGCCCCTAGTTCAGCCAGTTTGTACACAATGTACTCTGGAGCCAAGGGCTCACGGGTAGGGTGGCCAAAGGGATCGCGCCCTACATTTCCCACCGTCCACAGGCCGAAGGTAAACTTATGCTCGGGTTTGGGAATGTAGTCTGGCATGGCTTCATCCTTTCGTTACGATGTTGGGAACAACGCAGAAGATTATCAAGGTACCGAGTCGCTTTCCTATGGGGAGACAGTAGGAGTGCCGCATGTGTAATTTTTAGAGCGGTGCTTTTCCCCAACCTAGAAGCTGTGTAAATGATACCCTGGAAATGCTCAATCATGGTCTAAGTGCTCCGGTAACTTAATTGCTGGGATGGATTTGGCTCCCTTAATATCTGGGAGTTGCTTTGAGCGCTTCATTTTGGGAACTTCACTGCATATCAATCTTTAACTTACCAAACCACTAAGACAACTGCGGAGTGCGCGAGAAATCTCGGATTAATCGAGCTAAATCCTGTCTCACCACACAACGCTCCAGACTAAACGCGCTGAGGATTTGGTCAATCTCAGCCTCGCTCTTGGACTGGAAGGGCTTGGCATAGCTGGGCTGAAGCAGAGCGCCGGTGAGGCTCCGCAAAAATTGCTCGGTGATGCCCGCATAATGGTTGTCCGCAGCGAAACTGGTCTGAACGGTGTCATCTATCTTTTGCAGCAGAACCTGGAAGATACGCTGAGCCGAGCTGGTGCCGAAGAACTTGGTGGCGAAGTCGGCACGAAAGGCCCGCTTGACCTCGAGGATGGGCTGGAGCACCGTTTTTTGACCGTCGAGGCTTGCTGGGTTCTTTCCGAGAACCGCTCTAGGGCTCCAAAATCACCTTGCCCGTATTCTTACGGCTTTGCACAAAGGCAAAAGCCTTGGCGGCCTCTTCCAGTTTGAACCGCTCGCCCACCACTGGTTTGATCTTGCCAGAAGCCACCAAGGGGATCAGGAACGCTGTAGCAGCCTGCATCTCGGTGGGGTCGCTCAGAAAGGGGGTGAGCCAGACGCCCGTTACGCTCTGGTTGCCCTTCATCAGGCCCACCGGATACATCTGGGCCATCTCGCGCGAGGCCGAGCCAATCACCAACAAACGGCCCCGGTAGGCCAGCATCTTAAGGCTATGGGCAAAACCCGCCCCCCCCACCACCTCCATCAGGATGTCCACCCCTTTGCCCTCGGTGGCGTTCTTGACGGCATCTACCAGGTTGTCCTGGGTGTTGAGCAGGGTCACATCGGCCCCTAGACTGCGGCATAGGGCCAGTTTTTCCTCGCTGCTGGCCAGGGCCACTACCCGCAAGCCCATCGCCTTCGCTATCTGGATCGAAGCGGTACCCAGGGCTCCGGCAGCAGCCTGAATCAAAACCCACTCGCAGGGCCGGGCCTGGGCCTGGGTTTGCAGGGCAAAATAGGCGGTAAAGTAGGAAACCGGGAAGGCTGCTGCTTCGGCAGCGCTCATGCCAGGTGGAACCGGCACAACGGCCCTGCTACTCACCACGGCATACTCGGCAAAAGCCCCGCTGCCCCCCAGCGCCGCGACCACTTCCCCTGGGCGATAATGCTCCACACCCTCCCCCACTGCTTCCACCACTCCCGCAAACTCCATACCGGGAATCATGGGGTAGCGGGTACGCACCAGATACTCGCCGGCCACGTACAAGATGTCGGCAAAGTTGAGGCCTACCGCCTCGACCTTGATGAGCACTTGCCCAGGGCCGGGGCTGGGTTTGGGAAGGTCGGTGAGCTCCAAGACTTCGGGGCCGCCTGCACGGTGTACCTGGATGGCCTTCATGCTGCACAGCATATAACGCTGCCGCAAATGTAGCTTCACCGAAGAATGTTCCCTGCACTTAGGGGTATTCTTAGGCCCGATATGGCGCGAACAGCAATTGTGATTGGCTCTGGGATTGGGGGCCTGGCCATGGGCCTGCGTCTACAAAGCCTGGGCTTCGAGACCACTATCGTGGAAAAACTGGACGCCCCTGGCGGGCGGGCCTACGTGCGCAAAGTAGACGGCTTCACCTTCGATATGGGGCCTACCGTCATTACCGTGCCGCATTTTATTGAGGAGCTTTTCTCGCTGGAGCCTGGCCGGTCAGGCCTGAGCCTGCCCGACTATCCCGCCGAAATTCTGGGCGACGACCCACGCATTAAGTCTGGCATCTCGGGCGGGCCCCACACCAGCAAGTACGTGCAGATCGTCCCCATTCTGCCCTTTTATCGCATTTACTTCGACGATGGCACTTTCTTCGACTACGACGGCGACCCCGAGAACACCCGCCGCCAGGTCAAGGAACTGGGCGAGCCGGGCGACCTCGAGGGCTACGAGCGCTTTCACGCCGACGCCAAGGCCATTTTCCAGCGGGGCTTCCTCGAGCTCGGCTACACCCACTTCGGCGACCTCGGCACCATGCTGCGGGTGGTGCCCGACCTGCTCCGGCTGGATGCAGTGCGCACCTTGTTCAGCTTTGCCAGCAAATACTTCCAATCGCCCAAGCTGCGCCAGGTCTTCAGCTTCGAGACCCTGCTGGTGGGGGGCAACCCCCTTAGCGTGCCGGCCATCTACGCCATGATTCACTTCGTGGAGAAAACCTGGGGTATCCACTTTGCTTTGGGGGGCACCGGGGCTCTGGTGCGGGGTTTCGTACAAAAGTTCGAGGAGCTGGGCGGCAAAATGCGCTACAACGCCGAGGTCAAGAAGATTAACGTGGTGCGCGAGGGTAGCAAGAAAATCGCCAAGGGCATCACCCTGGCCGATGGTAGCGCCCTGCACGCCGACATCGTGGTCTCGAACGCCGACTACGCCCACACCTACCTGAAGCTAATCGAGCCTGAGTACCGCTTCTGGCACTCCGACGTCATCGTGAAGAACCGGCCCCAGAGCATGTCGCTGGTGGTGATCTATTTTGGCTTCAAAGCCGACGGCACCGAAGGCCAGAAGCTGCGCCACCACAACATCATCCTGGGGCCGCGCTACGAGGAGTTGCTACGGGACATCTTCGGGCGCAAGGTGCTGGCCAAGGACTTCAGCCAGTACCTGCACATTCCCACCCTCACCGACTCCAGCCTGGCCCCGCCCGGCCACCACGCTGCCTACACCCTGATTCCGGTACCGCACAACGGCTCCAAACTGGACTGGGATCTGCTGGGAGAGCCCTTCGTGAACAAGGTGCTCCGCTTCCTGGACGAGCGCGGCTATCTGCCGGGCCTGATGGAGCGCCTGGTGCACAAGAGCTTTGTCACCCCCGACTACTTCGAGCACACCCTCAATAGCTACCTGGGCAACGCCTTTGGGCCCGAGCCCATCCTGGCCCAGTCGGCCTACTTCCGGCCCCACAACCGGAGCGAGGACATCGCCAACCTTTACCTAGTCGGCGCGGGAGCCCAGCCCGGCGCGGGCACCCCCAGCGTGATGATGTCGGCCAAGATGACCGCCCGGCTGATTGCCAAGGATTTCGGGATTGTGGACGAGGTGGAGAAGAAGGTCAATCCGCCCAAACCTGCAGAGCCCGTTGCGGGTACGGACTAAAAATTCGACTTGGAACAGGCCGCTTTCCAGCGAACACCCCCTGTTCAATGACCTTGGCGCCTGGGTGTATTGAAGTACATGCAATTTCAACGGTTGCAAGTGTTCGTTCGATAAAACGACCAACTGGGCGCTGATTTGACCGAAATCGAGCTGATAAGCCAATAGTCCTCGTTTCCTAAAGAAAACCTAAGCACTTATGTGAATTAACAGCAGGTAAAAACGCGACCAGTACGCACTTCCTTCTACATCATAGTTTAGATTTCTAACGATGGCCTCCAAAAGAATAACTGGGTGCCCTATCACTGATTTTCCCTCATCCTGGGGCCTCCGCGGGGAGCGCAAATAGCTGCTCGAGCAGGAAAACGCCGCTCGCCGCGACGGGCCGTGGGATGAAGATTCCCGTGGGGTACATTGCAACGAAAGGAGTGCAAACCATGCAAAATCTGGGTTCGGCCAAATGGGTCTTGAGTGCGCTGGCGGGGGCTTTGCTGCTGGCAGCTTGTGGGAGCCCCAGCAACTCCACGCCTTCGCCCACCATCAGCGAAAGTATGTCGGTTGAGGAAGCCCGCTCGGTCAGCAACGACCTCCAACTACAAAGCAGCGCACCCGAGCAGCAAGTGATATTCGACTTTAGTGGCAAGGTGGAGGAAGGCCCCAGCAAGGACACCACCCTGGCCGGCAAACTAACCCTCGAGCTCAAGCCGGTGGGGGGCGGCAACTATGTGTTCATGGGGGCACTCACCGGGGCCAACGACCTCAACGTGCCGGCCAAGGGTGTGCTGACCCGTGGAGGCCGCATCTTCATTTTCTTCGAGCTGGACAAGGCCAACAATCTGCTGATTATTGGCACGGGCAAGCGTGAAGACGGCGGGGTGTTCAAGGGCCCGTTTGTGGGGCCCGCCGCAGGCGACCGAGGCAGTTGGACTGCCACGCCGGTCTCGGGGCCGACCCCCATGCCCACCCCCCAACCGCAAAAGCTTTCCTACAACTTTAGCGGGCTGGTGGAGGATGGCCCGGCCAAGGGAACCAAGCTCGAGGGCAGGCTAAACCTGGAAGTCAAGGATAAAGGCGGCTATGTGCGGCTCAAGGGCGAGCTGGTTTTGAGCGATGGCCGCAAGATCGAGGTGAAGGGAGCCCTGGTTGGGGACAAGAAGGTGTTTGTCATTTTTGAGCTCGAGCGGGAGGGGCGTATTGTAGGGGAAGGCGATATCCAAGCCGACAAGAGCATTCAAGGGCCTTTTATTCTGGTGCAGCGGGAGAACGACCGCACCAGCCTGAGCCGGGGTTCCTGGACCGCCACACCCATTCCCTAGAGCGGTTCCCACGAATACCCAGTACAGCAAAAACTGCTGTACTGGGTAAATTACTCCGCACGCGGTGCGGAGTAATACGCATTTCGGTAGTATCGTTCACTTTGACAAGCCTAAACGATACTACCGAAATGCTTTTCTACTCACTTCGGTCGGCTTGAATCCTTCACCTTTGACTACGCCCCGCGGTGAAGGATTCAAGCGGAAACGGTATAATTGTGGGAAACGCGATAGAGCACACCGTTTTTTGCTTCTTTTTGGGTATACCGGAACAAGCCGGGGCAGGAGGCGGCCAAGCGCGGCCCTGCTCCGGATTTCCATCTCGGTACAGAGAAGCAAAACAGTCAATCGGGCCACATGCCGAGTTCATCGCGCTCGACGGCATAACCCGCTTGCTCGAGGCCCGCTACCACCTCGTTGCCGTGCTGGACATCCCGCACCTCCAGCACCAGCTCCACCCCCACCTTGCCCAGCGGGGCCAGCCAGAGCGCCCGGCGGTGGAAAATATCAATGATGTTGGCCCCGGCTGCCGCTACGTGATCCACCACCCGTGCCAGGGCTCCTGGACGGTCTATCACCGCCAGCTTGAGCAGCAGGTAGCGGCCCTGCCGCACCATCACCTGCTCGATCACCCGTGAGAGCAGGTTGCCATCAATGTTGCCCCCGCACAGCACCGTAGCGACGGTCTGGCCGGGCTGCACCGGCACTTTGCCGGCCAGGATGGCCCCCATCCCGGCGGCCCCGGCCCCTTCCACCACCAGCTTGAGGTTCTGGGCGCAGTGGGCGATGCCACGGGCAATCTCGTCGTCGGTGACCTCGAGCACCTGGTCTACGTACTGCTGGATGAGGGGGAGGGTTAGCTCCCCTGGACGTTTGACCGCAATGCCGTCGGCGATGGTCTGGGCCACCGGCACGCTCACCGGATGCCCGGCTTTGAGCGAGGGGTTGACCGGCGCACAGCCCGCCGCCTGCACTCCCACGATGTGGACTTGCGGGCGCAGGCTCTTGACCGCCACCGCGATGCCGCCAATCAGGCCGCCCCCGCCGATGGGCACCACCAGCACGTCCAGGTTGGGCAGGGCTTCCAGCAGCTCGAGGCCGATGGTGCCCTGTCCGGCAATAATCTTTTCGTCGTTGAAGGCGTGCACGTAGGTGTAGCCGTGCTGCTGCTGAAGCTCGTGGGCGTGGGCCACCGCGTCGTCGAAGCTGGCTCCGTAGAGCACCACCTCGGCTCCCAGGCGGCGGGTCGCCACCACCTTGGTGAGGGGGGCGTGCTGGGGCATCACGATAGTGGAGCGGATGCCCTGCAGGGCTGCGGCCAGCGCCACCCCCTGGGCGTGGTTGCCCGCCGAAGGGGCGATCACCCCGCGGGCTTTTTCCTCGGGGGTGAGGGCCGCTATCTTGTGATAGGCCCCGCGAATCTTGAAGGAGCCGCTCTTCTGCAAACACTCCGCTTTGACGAAAACCTGCGCCCCCAGCTCGTCGGAGGCGAGCGGGTCGGGCAGGGTGGGGGTGGAGGCGATTACGCTCTGAATCACCGCGCGGGCCGCCTGGATGTGCTCGAGTAGCACTGCCATGCGCAGATTGTATCGCTTAGTGACCTACCGCTGATTTTTCCTCATCCTGGGGCTCCCGCGGGAAGCGTATATACGCCGTTGCCACGACGGGCCAAGCTTCCCGTGCGGTACTCAGAGCAGCCGGGCCACCTCGCCAAAAGGAAAACCGCGCTCGTCCAGCCCGCCCGGCGCAACCACCCAGAGCGTGGGGAGGGGCGGGGCCTCGAGGGGAAAATCACCGTACCCGTCGGTAAGGTAGATGCACACGCCTCCCAGGTGCGGCTCGTGGTGCTCGGTTACGTGGGCGAAGAAGGGCCGGAAGTCGGTACCGCCGCCCCCCTGGGGGGCAGGAATCTCGCCGTCGGGCTGGAGCGGGTGGGGGCCATAGAGGGCGGCGTCGGCGTAGAAGAGCCGGGCCTCTAGGTGTGGGTAGGCCCGCAGGATGCCATGCACCTCGCTCAGGAAGAGTTTGACCAGGGCATCGTCCACCGAGCCGGAGGTGTCCACCGCAATGTAGACCCGCAGGCTCTCGCCCTCGAGGGTCTCGAGGTACCAGCCCCGTCCCACATGGCGGCGGTCGTAGCCGGAGAAGTCGGTGGGGGTGCGCACCAGAAAGCGCCACAGCAGGCTCTTCCAGTCGAGCTGGGGCGGCCCGGCCAGGCCGAAGGCCCGCTCCACGCCCGCCGGAAGGCTGCCCTTGCCGCTTCCCCGTGCCACCGCCTGGGCCTGCTGGACGGCCTGCTTCCAGTACCGTTCCTGCTCGGCCCGCCCGGCCTCGCTCATCGAGTCACCCTCGGTAAGCTTCTTGGCACGGGGCTTCTTGTCCTTGACGCCGGAATTACCAGCGTTGCCCTCCTGGCCCTCGCGCGCCTCGGCGTCGTCGGGCGGGGCCTCGAGCAAATCCGCAAAAACCAGCTCCGGCGGTTGCTCGCGGGGGAGCAGGGCATAGACTTCCTCCACGGCGTAGTGCTCGAGCTCGGGCTGGCGGATATGCCCTTCGGGCAGGCTGAAGCCGTTTTGCAGCAGGATACCGTTGACCACGATATCGGCGGCGATGTTCCAGCCCTTGGGGTCGCGCTGGGAGCGGCGCGGCACGTGGGCCAGGGCCGCGTGCAAGACCTCGTGCAGCAGCACCCCGTCGAAGTGCTCGTCGGGGAGCGCGGCCATGAAGTGCGGGTTATAGAAGACGTCGCGTCCGTCGGTGGCGGCGGTGGGCAGCTCGAGGCTGGCCCTGTAGCGGGCAAACATGGCCAGGGTGGCGAAGAAAGGGGACTTGATTCGCAAGCGCAACAAGGCAGCCGAGATGCGGCGCTCGAGCCCTTGAACCGGCGCCTGGGGTGGATGGGAAGCGGTTTCGGACATTTCGACCTCGATGGGGCGGTTATCCGGCCCCCGTGCTTTCACCCTGGGCCAGGCGGCGGGCTGCCGCCGCCCGCACCAGCCGGTTGGCGTCCTGGGCCAGGCGCTCGAGGATGGGGCGGGGGGTGTGGGGGTTCTGGGCCACCGCGTAGCGCACCATCCACTCCGGCGCGGCCCAGTGGCGCACCTTGGCCAGTTCGTGGGGGGGTATCTCGGGCCTCGAGAGGGCCACTGCGCGGTTGAGGGTAAAGCGCGACCTCGAGCCCTGCAATACCAACTGGGCGCGGTAGCGCTCCAGGGAGGCTGGCTCGAGGTTGGGGTTGCGCAGGGCCGACAGGCGCACATTCTCGTCAACATCGCGCAGCAGTTCGGCCAGGGTAGCCGCAGGGGTACGAGGATGCTGGGCCACCGCCTGGCGCACGTCGCGGTCGGTGTCCTGGGCCAGCACCGCCAGCATCTTTGGGGTAAGGGCCGGGTTCTTGGCCGCGGCCTGCCGCACCGACCACTCGCTGTCGCGGATTAGCTCGTGCAGGGCCTCAGGGGGGGTGCTGGGGTTTTGCGCGGCCAGCCCTCGGCTCCAGAGGGTCTGACCGGCCAGCCGTTGCAAAAACGCCCCCTCCAGGGATGGGTCCAGGGCCTCGGCCCGGCGGTACAGCTCCACCAGTTCAGCCGGGGCCCTTGGATGGGCCTGGGCGGCCTGTCGAACTGTCTCGTCGGCGTCGGCCAGCAGGATGGCCAGGGCCAGCGGCGGAGCCCCAGGGTGCTTGGCTGCCTGCAGGCGGATGTCCTGCTGCTCATCTGCGCAAAGGCGCTCCAGTATTTCGCCGGTGACCTGTGGGTGTGCCGCCACCGCCCGGCGCACGTCGGCGTCGGGGTCGCCCGCCAGCAGCGAGAGTAGCTCGGGGGGCGGCACCGGATGGGTCGCCACAGCTTGCCGCACCCGCCAGTCCTCGTCCTGCGCCAGGGTTCGCAGGGTCTCGGGGGGTGTGCAGGGGTGGCGTGCCGCCAGGCGCATGGCCCAGTCGCTGCCCTGGGCCAGCTTGTCCAGCAGTTCGGGGCCCAGGGCCTCGAGGTTTCTGGCCCGGCGGTAGAGTTCCACCAGGCTCATGGGGGCCTCCAGCTTGGCGAACCATCCGGCAAACAGCGGCTCCAGCGCCGTTTCGGGCACCTGGGGGTTGTCGGCTACCGCCTGGCGCACGTCGCGGTCGGGGTCCTGGGCCAGTTGCTCCAGCACCTGGGGCGGGGTGGAAAGGTTGGCGGCCACCGCCTGGCGCACCCGCCAGTGGTCATCCTGGGCCAGCAGTTGCAGCAGGTTGGGCGGGGTACGGGGGTTCTGCGCGACCTGGGCGCGCACATCGGGCTGCTCGTCGCGGGCCAGGCCCTCGAGGCTCTCCAGCGGGGTGTGCCGGTGCACGGCTACGGCCTGCCGCACATCGGGGTCGCTGTCGCCCGCCATGGCGGCTAGGGTCGCGGGGGGGGTTTTGGGGTTGCGGGCCACCGCCAGCCGGGTGTGCCAGTCGGGGTCGCCTTTGCAGCGCTCGAGGGTCTCCGAGGGGGTGTTGGGGTGGGCCACCGCCAGCCGCCGGGCCCACTCGCCCAGGCGGGCCATGCGCTCGAGTTCCTCCGCCGTGAGCGCCGCGTCCTGGGCCTGGGCGCGCTCGAAAAGCTCGAGCACGCGCCTGGGTGCGCTGGGGTTTGCGGCTGCGGCTTTGCGCACCTCCTCGTACTCGTCGCAGGCCAGCCGCTCCAGGGCTGCACTGGGGGTGCGGGGGTGGGTAGCGGCCCACTGCCGCACCTCGCGGTCGCCGTCCTGGGCGAGCTGGAGAAGCCAGTGCGCGGGGAGCGCCGGGTTGCGGGCCAGTGCCCCCCGCACCCGCCAGTCGTCGTCGGTGAGGAAGCGCTCCAGCAGGTGCGGCGGGGTCTGCGGATGCTGGGCCAGCAGTTGCCGCATCCAGTAGTGGCTCTGGGTGTACGGGCTACCGCCCGTCCCGAAGGGAATCGTCCCTGGGGTGTACTGGGGCGGAGCCGCAGTCCCGAAGGGGATCGTCCCCTGGGTGTACGGGCCGCTGCCCGTCCCAACGGGGATCGTCCCCTGGGTGTACGGGCCGCTGCCCGTCCCAACGGGGATCGTCCCCTGGGCCAGCGCCTCGATGGGAATCTCGACGGGAAGCTGGCCCTCCAAACGGTCCAGCAGCTCCGCCGCTTCGGGAGGCGTGGAGGGATGCTGCCGCGCGGCCCGGCGCACCGCCTCATCCTCATCGAAGAGGAAGGCTGCCAGCACTTCTTTGGGCAAATGTGCCTGCTCCAGGAGCGCCAGCCGCAGGCCGGTATCGGGTTCACCGGCGATGCGCGGCGCAATCCAGGCAGGGGCCAGCCCCAGAAGCACCATCTGGCGCAGCTCGAGGTAGTCCATGTCCGCCTCGCTCCACCACAGGGCCCGCTCGAGGGGCGAGGTCTCGAGCGCCCCGTGCAGCCGGGCCGCCTCCGCTACCGCCGGCAGCCCGTGGTTGGTGAGCGGTTCGACCAGTTCAGGCGGTGCAGACGGGTTTTGCAGCAAAGCGAGCAGGGCCACAGGGTCGCCCTCCCTCGCTGCCCAGCGCAGAAAATGCGGCGGGGTTTGGGGGTGGCCCAGCAAGCGGTTGCGGGCATAGCCGGGAATTTCCGCCAGCCAGTTGGGGTTCACCAGCAGCAAGAGGTCAATGAGCGGGTTCCCCAGCACCTCCTCGGGAAAATGCACCGCCAGCCGCAGCAGCACATCCTCGGGCGTGTTGGGGTTGCGCGCCACCGCCCGCCGCACCTCCGGGCTGCGCGTTGAAGCCAGAGCCCTTAGCCGCTCGGGGGCGGTCTGTGGGTTCTGCGCCTCCTCGAGCAACAGTGTCATCCTAACCCTGCCTTCCGCATCCACATTACATAACCGCGCAAAATCCAATACCCCGATAGCCATTCTCAGCCCTACATCTCCCGTAAGCGTAGAACGGCACGAACGCTGCCGACCTGGGCCGGGCTCTATGCGGCTCGCGGAGGTGGGCGGTGTGGAACACCCCACCCCCTACGCCCCCGACTATGAATCCATGCCAGGCAACGTCTCGAACCCCCACACCTACCTGCACAGCCTCACCCCAGCACCAGCTCCCGGTAGGCCTGCATGAATTCCCGCAGCCGGGGGTCTTCCCGCACCATCAAGGCGAACTCCCCCGGCCCCCGCTGCTTCATCCGCTGGTAGAGATCGGCCACCAGCAACTGCACCCATTCTGGCGGGGCCACCTCCACCATCCAGCGGAAGGCGTGGAGCCCCTGCTTAGCCGTCTCGGCCCGCAACGCGAGGCCCATGGTGAGGGCGTAGCGCGCCGAGGGCTCCTCGGGGAAAGGCCGGCTCGAGTGTCCCTCCAGAATCTCGGTGAGTTCGGGTAGCACTTCGTAGACCTGCCCGAAGGCCTCGAGCTCCGCTGCCGCCGCCTCCCCTACCACCGGGGCGATGTCCAGCCCGGCTTTCAAAAGCGCCGAGGCCATCTCCCAACTGCGCGGGCTGGGCCAGGCCGGACGTTTGGAATCCATCTGGTGTAGCAGGGCCGGGCGGAAGGCCAGGAAGGCCAGTATGCGCTCGTGAATCCCAGCCTCGAAACCGTAGCGCTTGAAGCTCTCGAAGTCCGGGGTCACTTCCAGATGGATAAAGCGGTTGGCCAGCGGGGCCGGCATGTCGAACACCGCGGCCCGGTCTTCCTTGCGGTTGCCCGCCGCCCAGACAAACCAGCCCTCGGGCAGCTCATAAGAACCCACCTTGCGGTCGAGGATGAGCTGCTGGGCCATGCCCTGCATGGTGGGGGGGGCCATGTTGAGCTCGTCCAGGAACAAAATTCCCTCCCCCTCGCGCGGCAAAAACTCCGGTGGATACCACTTGGAGATGCCATCCAGCGGCACTGGCAGGCCGCGCAGGTCGGTGGGGGCCAGTTGCGAGAGCCGCACATCAATAAAGCCCATCCCATGCTTGCGGGCGGTCTGGGCCACAATGGACGACTTGCCCACCCCCGGCGGCCCCCACAGCATGGTGGAGATTTTGATCCGATGCTCGATCAGACCCGAAAGATACGCTGCCAGTTCGGTTGGGCTCACGCGCTTAGTGTGGGGTAAGCACGGGCGATTTTTGTAGGCAGATGAACATTCGAGCGTTGTTAAATTTGCGCTAAAGAGAACCCGGCTTCTTCACCCCTTATCGGCAACATAGCAAGCCCTCGCAGACCACCTCCCCAAAGGCATATAGGCCTCAGGGTCGCGTTGGACACGGGGAAAACACACCTTGGGGTCACGGTTTGGGCCACCGCGAGAACGGATGTTCTACCAGGTTGGCGTTCAGGTAGCGGGGGTCGTGGGTTACCTCCTCCCCCGCCCAGTCGGGCAGCTCGAGGGGTTGGTCGGGCGACTCGAGCTCCACCTCGGCCACCACCAGGCCCCGGTTCTCCCCCATAAACTCGTCCACTTCCCAGACCCGCCCGCAGAATTCAACACGGTAGCGGGTTTTCTCGATCAAGGGCTTTATGCAAAGCCGGTCGAGCAGTTCGCGGGCCTCCGCTAAGGGGATGGGGTACTCGTACTCGAGGCGGGTGATGCCCAGGGCCTGGCCCTTGATGGTCAGGTGGGCTTCATCACCGGCAATGCGCACCCGCACGGTGCGCTCTTCTTGTCGGCACAGGTAGCCCTGGCGGTAGGGTGTGCCCACCGCCCCCTTCTTCCAGGCCAACGATTTGACTAGGAATTTGCGTTCGGTCTCAGTACCCATGTCTGATTGTAAGACTGTTACTGCACCTTCAGGGTGTGCTGCAAGGAGTTATAACCCGTGGTAGCCTCCCAGACGTTCGGATTGGCGAGGCGGATGGCATACTCGGGGCGACTGGCAAGGTTGGGGGCCGGGTCGGGCAGGTGCAGCAAGACCTCGTAGTCGCCGGCTGGTATCTCCCCCGGCAAGGTAGCATCGAGCATCAGGGCTTGGGTTTTGTCCGGCTCCCAGAAGCGGGGATCCGAATTAATGGGAAAGGTAAAGGTCTGCTGGCTGGCTTTGTTGCGCAGGACTATCCGCACATTGCGGGGCTTGATGGGGTTGGCAAAGCCATCGTTGGCAACCTCGAGGCCCATCTGGAAACGTCCTCCCCTACTCAGTTGCTCGGGGATTACTGCTTTGACCAGCCGGAAACGGTAGCCCAGGCGACGGGCCACCTCATCGTAGCAGCCCTCGCTTTTCCAGCGGTCCAGCACCGGCTTGTACCAGGTGCCACTAATAATTTGCCAGTTAAAGCGGCGCAGCTCGGCCAAGGCCACCGAGCAAGCCTGGCGCGGCCCCAGATTTACCTGGCAGGTCTCGCCCGCTACCGGGACATAGCGGCTGATTTTCTCCAGATACCCCTTTTGCCGATCCCACTGGTTCCAGGTATAGGTTCCGGCATCGTTTTCCCCAGCCAGAAAACAATCGTTGTGGTGGCCTACGCGGGCCTGGTTGCTGCCATCGAAAGCCTGGCTGGCGGATAGCGGCTGTGGGTACAGTCGCTCGATGTCCTCGAGGGTGCGCAGTTGAATCGGGATGCTCTTGGGCAGGGCTGCCAGCAGAGCCTGCACCAGCCGGTTCTCGCTGGTAGGGTTGTCAAGGCCATTGCTCGAGTTGTTCCACTCGCCCCAGTAGCCAATAAACCCCGCTTGCATGGCGATAATTACATCCTGATACTCGTTCCAGAGGGGTTTGAGCTGCTCGATGTGGCCCAGCATCCGGTCCAGCGGCGCATCTTCGGTGCCGGTCACGCCCGGGAAAGCGTAGTAGTGTCGCAGAATCAGTTTGATGCCTCCCTGGCGGGCATTCTCGAAACGGCTACGCAGCAGGTTGAGGTAGTCTTGCGAGATGGGGGCATTACGAAAGTCGCTCAGCTTGACGTAGGCAAACACCACGCTGGCCGGAAAATTAAACCAACCTCCCGAGCGCACGCTGCGGTAGTCGTTGTTCTCCTGAAGCTGAAATGCAATGTGAAAACCCCGCTCGGGGTTGAGGAAGTTCTCGCTCGAGGCCTGATAGGTAATGGTCTTGCCGCTCATCGGCGGCAAAACCGGCACGTCGCCTCCAGTACCCGGCGGTTGGATGGTTCCAGTAACCTCTCCACACCCGGATAGCAGAAGCCCTGCTACCCATCCGCTGCAAAGCAATAGAGGTCTGAACATGTGCATCACCGGGTCAGTTTATTGGGCCAGTCCAAGGGCTCGAGGTTAGAAAACCTTAAGCTCCATTAAGGTTTCCCTTGAGGATAGCGGTAGGCCTTCATATCTGAAATGAACCATCCACCCGAAACGCGTTGGTTAACGCCACCAATAACGGCACCCACTCCCAATCCAGACCCCTTTTTGAGGGGAAAACCCCTCCTTTAGTTGCAGCAGGTTATTCACAAATAATGCCCAAAGTAATCCCTTTTTCATGCAGAACCCGTTCAACTTCCCTATAACCGAGAAAAGGTTTGTTGGGAACCCCTTATGCGAACCCTCTCAATATCCAGCCTCATCGCCACCCTGGGCGCATTGCTTCTGGCCGGCTGTTCCGACCCGCAGTTGCACGGACTTGTATCCGGGCAAACGCTTCTACTCTCCAGGCAAACCACCCTCGATGCAGCCGGTAGCGGACAGGCCGGCTACTATTGCCGCCGGGTGATCTGTGCCGGCGATGACGGCGAGAACAACGCGGTGCGCGGTCTGCTGGAATTCGACCTGGGAGCCTTACCGAAAAACTTCCAAGGCGACCCGATTGTCAGCGCCTCCCTACGCATCTACCAAGGTCCATCCAGCCGTACCTATGCCAAGTTGCAAAGCCTGGTGGTAGAGCACATCCGCGTTCCCAATCTGCTGGATTTTGCAGCCTTCGATGCGCCAGCCCTGGAAACCGCCCGCAACGAGGCCGCCGACGAGGGCTACCTCGAGCTCGATGTTACCGAAGCCCTCCGGGGCGACCTGGCCTTAGGCCGATCCTCTGTGCAGTTCCGCCTGCGTTTCGCCCAGCCTACCAACCACGACCAGCAGAGTGACCTGGCCCTGTTTAGCACCGCCGACGACTACGCTCCGCAGCTTATTCTGCGCTTCCGCCAGCCCTGATGTCCTAAGGCACCCGCACCGTCTGGTTGAGCTTGTTGTAGCCAGTCGCAGCCTCCCACACGTCGGGGTTGGCCAGGCGGATGGCGTACTCGGGGCGGGCCGCGATGCTCTGGTAGGGGTCGGGCAGGTGCAGCAAAACCTCGTAACTGCCCGGCACAATGCCAGCGGGCAGGGGCTGGTCTACCTGGATGGTCTGGGTGCTTCCCGCAAACCAGCGGCGGGGATCGGTGTTGACGTTGACGCTGTAAACCTGGCGGCTCTGGGTGTTGCGCAGCACCACCCGCACCGGGCGGGGGTTGAAGGGCGCAGCCCAGCCATCGTTGCGCACCGTGAAGCTCAGGCGCAGGCGGCCTCCGCTCGCCACCTCTGGCACCACCGACTGCACGAGGGCAAAGCGGTAGCCCAGCTTGCGGGCGATGGTGTCGTAGATGCCCCACTGCCGCCAGCGGTCTATGTTGCCAAAGTCGTTGGAGATCCAACTCCAGTTAAAGCGGGCCAGTTCGTCGAGCTGCCCCTGGGGGGTGCGGCGGTTGTAGGGGTCGGTGCCTGCTTCCGGCACATCGCCGCACATCTCCCCACCAATGGGCATGAACTTGGACATGCTCGAGAGATAGTTGCGGTCGGTGGTACGCTGGGGGTCGCTCCAGGCATAGGTTCCGGCATCGCTCTGGTTGACCATAAAACAGTCGTTGTGGTGGCCCAGCCTCGAGCCGATAAAGCCTGCCTCAAAGGCCTGGGCTTCGCTCATGCCACCCGGCACAAAAAGCCGCAGGTGCTCTACGGTACGCAACTGCACCCGCCGATCCGGTGGGAGCGCTGCCAGCAGTGCGCTCACCAGCTCGCGCTTGTTCTCGGCGCTGTTCATCTCGCCGTGGTCGCCCCACTCGCCCCAGGAACCCAAAAAACCGGCTTGCAGTGCAACCATCACATCGGCATAGTCGCGCAAAAGCGGGGTAAGCTGCCGAATGTGTCCCAAAATGGTGGCCTTGGATGAACGCGGCGTGCCCCCCCAGGTGTACCAGAAACGCACGGAGCCTTTGATACCGGCATCGCGCATTCCTTGTAAGCGCCCCCGTAGCTGATTCAGATAGGTATCAGAGATAGGGCCATTCTGGAAGGGCTCGAGGCTGATGTAAGCCTGAATGAGCGTGTAGCCCCGTCCCCGCATCCCCGGCAGGTTTACCCCCGCCAGCGAGGTGGAGCCCTGGCTGTAGCCCAACTGCACCCCTGGCCGGAAACCCCGCTCAGGATTGAGGAATACCTCATCGGAGGGGGAATAGGTCACGGTTTTACCGCTAAGGGGCGAGGGATTGGGATTAGACCCATCGGGGTTGCTATTTTGTGTGCCACACGCTGCCAGCAGGCTCAGCAACAAACCGGAAAGAATACGCGAGTAAAGAGGCTTTGGTACGTTTCGCATAAAGGTCACGAAGCAAGGCTATTTTGTGATTGATGGCGTGACGTTAGCCGAGCGTTAAGTAACGTTTAAGGTAAAACCTTGTTTCGCGAATCGCAGTTTATTTGAGCTAATCGCACTTTTTGCGTTAATATTTCTTAATCTCCATTTTCGAAAAACGTAACACTGGCCAGTGGGGGTGTGCGGAAAAGTTCAAAAAGGAAGGGGCTATCGTGGAAGCCCCATCGAGAAATCAACTGGTTTTTGGTCTTTTGGTGCCCGCTTGGGGGAAATTCTAGCCTCTCGCTACCTGCAAGTCCAGGGTCTTCTCATAGACCTCGAGGTAGCGGGGCAGCACCACCTCGGGCCGGAAGCGTTCGATAGCCCGTGCGCGGGCCGCCTCGCCCATATTGCGGCGGCGGGTGCGGCTGGTGAGGATTTCCAGGCTGGCCTCGAGCATCCCCTGAATGTCGCCCATCGGGCACAGGAAACCGGTTTTGCCCTCCTCGATTAACTCGGGCAGCCCCCCCACCCGGCTGGCCACCACCGGCACCCCGCTGGCCATGGCCTCCAAAGCCACCAGCCCGAAAGATTCCTGCTCGGAGGGCAGTAAGAACAGGTCGGCCACGCTCATGAACTTTTCGATGCTTGGCGTAGACTCCAAAAACTGCACCCGCCCGGCAATTTCCAGCTCGTGCGCCAGTTCGACACATTCCTGGCGCAGCGGCCCATCGCCAATCATGAGCAGGCGGGCCGGCATGCGCTCGAGGATGCCGGCAAACACCCGCAGGGCATCCAGGGGGCGCTTGACCGAGCGAAAGTTGGAGACGTGCAGCACAATGGCCTCTTCGGGCTGGGCAAAGCGGGCGCGGTAGACCGGGTCGCGGTTGGGCTTGAAGCGCTCGGGATCCACCCAGTTGTAGATCACCTCGATCTCGCGCTCTACCCCCAGCTTGCGGTAGGTGTCGTGGGCCAACGAGTGGGAGACCGCCGTCACCGCATCCGAGGTGCGCACCGCGTGCTGGGTGGTTTTGGCAAAGGCCGGCTCGCGTCCCACCAGGGTCACATCGGTGCCGTGCAGGGTGGTCACCACCTTGATGTCCAACCCCATATCGCGGGCCAGAATGGCACTGGTGGCGTGGGGAATCGCGTAATGGGCATGCACCAGCTCAATCTTGAAACGTTCGATCAACTCGGCGATGGAGTTGGCCGCGGTGAGCGGGGTAAGGGGCTCTTGAAACAAGGGATAGTCGGCACTTAGGATCTGGTGGAAATGCAGCGAACCGCTTTTGAGCGGCTTGTTGATCAAACCCAACCAACGGGCTACGCTCCTTTTTGAAGCCTGGAAGATGCGGCCCAGCCCGCCGATGGGGGTTTGGCCCACCGAGACGGCGCTTGCACCCAGCAGATTGCTGCTCAGGCCAAGCTGGCTCAGGCGTTCTTCGGTCAGGCGAAAGGGCCGTTCGGTTGCAACCACATGCACCGAATGCCCCAGCCCGGCTAAGGCCAGCGCCAACTCGGTGGCCACCACCCCTGAACCTCCCGCACTAGCATGGCAAAGAATGGCTATATTCATGCAACCTCCCATTCGAGCGATTTCAAGATCAGGACGGCTGTGAGCCCTCCAAAGCAGCGTCTCCATACTGAGCGGGCCTGGTCAGCACAGCTTCAGCTTCGAGGAACCACCTGGGGGCGTGTTTAGGCTAAAGCTTCGAAGTGAGAAATTAAGTAAAGTCCAGTTCAAGAAAACTTAAAGACCTGCTTTCATGAAAATGGGCCGGATTGGGTATTTGGGCCATCGTGAACAACAACCCCAATTTCTTCCAGTTTAGTGGAAAGGAAATTCGCCGTTCTCATCTTGTTTTTGCAGTGTCAATTTACAAATTACACCGTCGCTATTGCACAATTCGCTGTATATGAGTGTAGAATTGACGTAGTGGTCAAATATATTGGCTCCAAGCGCGCTCTTTTGCCCTGGATTACCGGGGTTGTGGAGCAGATTAATGCCATAAACCCGCTCCGGGATGCCGTAGATTTGTTTTCGGGCAGCGCCAGGGTCGGCCATGCCCTCAAAAACATGGGGCTTTTGGTTACCTCCAACGACATTCACACCTATGCCCTGGTGCTGGCGCAAGCACTGGTACAAGCCGATGCTACCAAGTACCCGCCCGAGCGCATTCTGCCCATCTTGCAGCGGCTGCAAAAGCGGAAGGGCAAGGCAGGCTGGTTTACCCGCACCTACTGCCAGGAGTCCCGCTTCATTCAGCCGCACAACGGAGCCAAAATTGAAGCCATCCGAACCCGGATCGAGCTCGAGGCCGCCGGAGATGAAATTTTGCGGGCCATCTTGCTCTATAGCCTGATGATCGCCGCCGACAAAGTGGACTCCACCACCGGCATCCAGATGGCCTACCTCAAACGCTGGGCTCCACGCTCCTATGGCGAGTTGCGACTGGAATACCCCCCGCTGCTGCCCGGTGAGGGATGGGCCTTACAGGCCGACGCCTTGGAGATGGCTGCCCACCTGCGGACCGACCTCTTCTACCTCGACCCCCCCTACAACCAGCACTCCTATCTGGGCAACTACCACCTGTGGGAAACCCTGGTTCGCTGGGACAACCCCCAAACCTATGGGATCGCTCGCAAGCGCACCGATGTGCAGGAGCGCAAGAGCCCCTTCAACTCCAAGCGCGAAGCCAAAGGCGCGATGGAAAAACTGCTGGGGAGTCTACAGGCCAAACACCTGGTACTATCGTTTAACAACGAAGGTTTTTTCCGCACCGAAGAAATTGAGGCCATGCTCAAAGAGTGGGGCTATGTGGTACGGATGAACCAGACCCACCGCCGCTACGTGGGCGCCCGCATCGGCATCTACAACCCCCAAGGCCAGAAAGTGGGGCAGGTTTCCCATACCGAAAACGAGGAGTATCTGTTTGTGGCAACCCATAGCAAAAAGGTTTTCAACGCTTTGCGCTCGAAGACGACGAGACGGCTGGCAGGTTAGGGCCTGGGGTACAGCGCCAACCCACTCACCACTGGGCGCACCCCCAGCAGGCCGTTGCCTGGGTTGCGCAGGCGGCCCTGTACCCAGAGCTGGGCCGAGCCGCCCCCATCCATGCGAATGGCCCCCCAGAAGCCCTGCCCTTGCAGCACCCGGGCCAAAGCCTCGGGGCGCATGGGCTCGGTCACGATAAAAAACAGCGCCCCCTCCTGCGACCAGGCCACCACCGACTGGGCGGCCACGGCTTCCACCGGGGCCCGGTCGCGGAAGGGCTCGGCGTTGGGGTCAAAAACGTTCACCCCCCCTTGCAGCAGCAGGGGGCCGGCCTCGAGCGCGTAGTTTGCCGGCGGCTCGAGGCTCACCAATAGCCGCAGGGACTCACCGGTACGAGCGATGGGTTCTTCCGCAGGAAAAGTAAGCGCCCAGAAACCCACGGGGAGCTCGTAAGGTGCGGGGTAAGTAGCGATAATCTGTTCGCCCTGCACGAGGTGTACATTTTCGCCTGCCCTTCCCACCGGCCCCGGCAGCGTATGCACCGTGTACCTGGCCCGGTTCAGGTTGACCCCCACCCGAATGCTGCGTCCGTCAACAAGTTGAACTGAGGCGGAAAATTGAGGGCGGGCAGCGTAAATCGAGTCCCCCTGCCAAAACAGCGCACTGCGGCCAAAGGGAAAGCTCAGGGGCACCCCCTCGCGCACCCAGAGGCCAATGGGCGTTCCGGTGCGCCCATCAAAGTAGCCCCCGTTCAGGATGGCCAAGGCCCCTGGGGCCATCTCTGGCAAAGCCCGGCGCTCGCCCGGACGGCCCACCGGCTCCATGCGCCAGCGGCCTGGCAGGGCCTCGAGCCAGTACATACGCACCGGCTCGGGCGTCCAAGCCCACAGCTCGCGGTAGCGGAAACCCGGCTGGAGGGCTTCTTCGCGCTCGGGCTCGAGGTAGTACACATCCAGCACGTAGCGGCTGGGGTTGGAAAGCAAAAAGGTCTGGTAGCGGTAAAAGCGCCCCGGCGGGGCTTGCAGCCTAAGCAGGGTGCTTTGCAGCTCGTAGCGGGCCTCTACCCCCACCCCGGCAGGCCGCACCGCCTCGAGGCCTGGCACAAAATAGGGGACGCTCAGCTCGAGGGAGCCCGGATAGGGGGCCAGGTCGGAAGGGGCCGGCTGCACCGCATCGCCCTCGGGCAGGTCAAAGACCACGCGCATGCGGCTGGCGTCGGCCGAGTAGCGCACCCCGGCCTCCGGCGCCGCTACCAGGCCCACCGCCCGGATCACCTCCACCGGCAGCAACTCCCCCTGGGGTGGGGGCAGGCCCGCTTCCAGGGGCGGTGTCCAGCCCAGGCCTTCCACATACGTAAAGCTCAGCTCGGCTTTGCGAAAGGTGGTGGCCCCGTTCTCCTGCGTAACACTCAGCCCCAGCTTGGAAGCCGGAAGCATCGGCGTCGAGGAAAGGGGAGTTTGCGCGTAGACCACACCCCAAAGCACCGGTAGAATCATCCACCAACGCATCATGGCTCTATTTCAAACCATATTGGTCACATAAAGATGGGCAAAGGCTCAATCGGCCTTTTATGTCAAAGGCGCAAAGAGGCAAAAAGGCAGTCCCTGAAGCTGCGATCCAGCACCGATCAAGGAGCAACCCGACGCTTGGGCAAACTATCCGATCACCCTGCGATCAACCAGTCCTGCTCGGGGTACAAAAACACATCGTCCAGACGCATCAGCCTTGAAGCCAGCAGCGGCACCTTGTCGAGTTCGTAGAGAAAAAAGTAGCGGGCGGCCTCGAGCTTGCCCCGGTAAAAAGACCCTTCCTTCCCCATCGCCTTGTGCGCCTGCTCCAGCCACAGCCAGGCCAGCGTCACGGTGCCGAACAGCTCCAGATAGGCAAAGGAGTTGGCAAAAGCCCGTTCGACTTCCCCCTGGGCCGCTTTGTTCAGCAGGTGCTGGGTGACCTCGGTGGTGGTCTTCAGGGCCTGCTCGAGGGCTGCGGTGTACGGCTGCAAAGCCTCCACACCCCGGCAGGCCTGGATGGTGCGCTCGACCTCCTGGGCCCACAGCCGGAAGCCCACCCCCTCCTGCATCCCCACCTTGCGCGCCAGCAGGTCGAGGGCCTGGATGCCGTTGGTGCCCTCGTGGATGGCGTTGAGGCGGTTGTCGCGGTAAAATTGCTCGACGTTGTAGTCGCGGGTGTAGCCATAGCCCCCATGCACCTGAATAGCCAGCTCGTTGGCCCGCATACCCAGCTCGCTCGACCAGCCCTTGACCACCGGGGTGAGCACCTCGAGCAGCAAACGGGCCTGCTCGGCTGCCTCGGGGGTAGGGGCAGTGCGCTCCTCGTCTACCAGCCGGGCCGCATACAGACACAGGTGCAAGCAGCCCTCGGCGTAGGCTTTTTGCATTATCAGCATGCGGCGCACATCGGGGTGCTGGATGATGGGAACGGCGGGGCTGGCCGGGTTCTTGTCGTGCAGACGACGGCCCTGGGTGCGGGTCTGGGCATATTCCAGCGCGTGCAGGTAGCCGGTGTAGGCCAGCGCCATCGCGCCCATGCCCACGCCAATGCGGGCCTCGTTCATCATGGTGAACATGTAGGACAGGCCCTGGTGCGGCGCGCCCACCAGCTCACCCACCGCGTCCTCGAGGCTCAGCAAGCAGTTGGGAATCCCGCGGTAGCCCATCTTGTGGTTGAGACCCGCCAGCTTGACCCCGTTGCGCAGACCCAGGCTACCGTCGTCGTTGACCCGGTACTTGGGCACAATGAACAGTGAAATTCCCTTGACCCCCGGTGGCCCGCCCGGAATCTTGGCCAGCACCAGATGCACAATGTTCTCCGAGACCTCGTGATCGCCGCCGGAAATCCACATCTTGGAGCCGTTGAGCCGGTAGGTGCCATCCGCTTGGGGTTCGGCGCGGGTCAGGAGGTCGGTGAGCGAGGAGCCGGCATGGGGCTCGGAGAGGCACATGGTGCCAAAGAAGCGGCCCTCGAGCTGTGGTATCAGGTATTTCTTCTGCTGGGCCTCGGAACCGTATTTGCGAAGCACATTGGCGTTGCCCGCCGTCAGCAAGGCATAGCTGGAAGTGGCGATGTTGGCCGCTTTGAAAAAAGCACCATAGGCTGTGGCAATCACGTAGGGCAATTGGACGCCGCCCAGCTCGTAGTCGTGTGTGGCAGCAAACAAGCCCGCTTTGCGGTACTCCTCCAGGGCAGTTTTGACTTCAGGGTTGGTATGCACTTTTTCCCCGTCGAACCAGGGCTCTTCCTGGTCGTTTTTCTTGTTGTGGGTGGCGAAGTGCTCGACTGCGATGCGGTAAGCCACATCCAGGGTATCTTTGAAGGTCTCGCGGCTGTGGTCGCGGTAGCGCTCGCGCCGGGTGAGGGCCTCGACCTCCAGCACTTCGTAGAGGAGGAATTCTAGATCGCGCCGGGAGATGAGCTGGTTCATGATTGGCAAATTCTAACGCCTAGACCCTATAAGCGCTTACAGGGCTTCCCACATGTAAGCTCCCGTACGGGAGCTTACATTAAGCCGTACAGGTCGTAATTTGGCCGTACGCTTATTCGCGAGAAACGCTGTTACCGGATCGAAAACCAACTTACTGGAGCACCCACACGGCTTTATAATTAGTATTGCATGCGTCAACTGGATTTGTTCGAGCATAAAAAACTGCGGGGAATTCCCCGACGGCTACGGGCCTTATCCAGATGGGCCGATGCTTTTGAAGGTTCCTTCTGGCCACCCGATGGAAGGCCATACCGCCACTGGAAAATTCCGGTGATCTCGAGCCTCGTCCAGCCGCCCAAAACGACCAAGGACATACAGAAAACTTGCATCGTCCATATGCTTCGAGCTGCAAGGCACATCGCCGACGCTCGTCCGAGTGATTCCCCAGGCTATTACAGGGTGGCCTGTCTATTCGTGCTGCCCTGGCTCCACCAGAGCGAGGTGACGATCTTCTACGACCCCGACTACTACGCCGGGTTCTACGGCGAGCGCAACGAACTCGAGCCGCGAACGCTCTCCTCCGAGTTCGGCCTCTCGATTCCCGAGGGTTTCGTCGAGCGCGGATTTTGCGTGATTGACAGGGAAAACCAGATAGAAGAAGAGTGGTGGACGGTGGGAGAGCCCCTGTGAGGATCTATCTCGAGGGGCTGGTGCGTGCCCCTCGACTACCAGAAACTCAAGACCGAACCCTCCGTAACACCCCCACGGTCTCGATCGGCAGCCGCACGCTGGCTTCCATATAGCCAGTCGAGCCCAGCGAGATGATAACGATGACCTTGTTCTTGGGGTCGAAGAACAGTTGCGTACCCAAAATGCCCATGTACCCGATCATATCGGGGTAGCCCAAGAGCAGCGGGAAGATGTCGGCAAACCGGAGGCGCATCACCCCGCGCCCATAGCGGATCACACGCTCAAAGCGGTTGGGGGGCTGGGCAAGGTACTCGGGGATCTGGATTCGAACCAGGCTCCCCTCCATCAGCGCTTGAGCGAACTTCAGCAAGTCGTTGGTGGTGCTGGCCACACCGCCCCCAGCCCAGTCGGCAGTGAGGGCGGGCGAGCGGCTAAAGTCGGTGCCCCCAACCCAGACCGGGCTGAGCGGGGCCGAGGAATGTTTGGGCTGGGTGCGGAACGGGAAGTAGCTACACTCCATGTCCAGGTGCTGAACTTGTTTTTTGCCGCTAGGTAACTCGAAAACATGCGTCTGCGCCCAGACGCATTCTCGTTTTCGTTAGCGGCTAAAATAGAGGGAACCGCGGTAGCTGTCCACTTCCCTATTGACAAACCGAGCCTCGAGTCTTAGTGTATTAGTTATATAGTGCACTACTAAAGAGGACACATGCAAATGAAAGCCATCATCTACGAGCAGTACGGCCAGCCCGACGTTCTGCAGCTAAAAGAGGTCGAGAAGCCCGTCCCAAAGGACAATGAGGTACTGGTCAAAATCCGGGCGGTCTCGCTCAACGCCTACGACTGGCATATCCTGACCGCCGACATCTTCCTGGTTCGCCTTAACCGAGGATTGCTCAAACCCAAAATCCAAATTCTGGGCGCGGATATTGCCGGAGAGGTCGAGGCCGTGGGTAAAGAGGTACGGCGCTTCAAGCCGGGGGATGCGGTATTTGGCTGCTTGTCCGGCGGCGGGTTTGCTGAGTATGTTGCTGCCCCCGAAAAGGCCCTGGCCCTGAAGCCTACCAACCTCACCTTCGAGGAAGCAGCAGCCGTTCCGATGGCGGCCACCACCGCGCTACAAGCCTTGCGCGATGCCGGGGGCCTACAGGCTGGACAAAAGGTGCTGATTCACGGAGCGGCAGGGGGCGTGGGAACCTTTGCAGTACAGTTAGCCAAGCTTTTGGGAGCCGAAGTCACCGCGGTGTGCAGCACCCGCAATCTGGAACAATCGAGCCAACTGGGTGCCGACCACGTAATTGACTACACCCAAGAAGACTTCGCCCAAAATCCCCAGAGCTACGACCTGATTCTAGGGGTCAATGGCTACCGTCCGCTCTCGGATTACAGGCGAGCCCTGGCACCAGGTGGACGGTATGTGATGATTGGGGGAACCCCCGCGCAAATCTTTCAGGCTCTGTTGCTGGGGCCGTGGATGTCCAGAAATGGTCAGAAGATGGGGAACATGATGGCTACCATCCGTCTGCAAGACCTGGACTACCTCAAAAAACTCCTCGAGGCGGGCCGGCTCATGCCCGTCATTGACAAGCGCTACCCGCTGACCGAGACCGCCCATGCGATGCGCTATTTGGGCAGCGGACACGCCAGGGGGAAGGTGGTCCTAACGGTCGAATAGGGGTGGCTCGAGCGGGAGAACCACATGCATTTTTACGCCAACCCGGCCCAATAGGCCGGGTTGTTCAGATTTCCCACACACCACCGGTAGTGCCCATCCCCGCCCTCGTAGGCATAGGCGTTGGCGGTAAAGATGCTGTAGAGCAGGATGTAGCGGTACAGAATGCCCACCTCACCCTCGAGCACCCGTGTCCGAACCAACCGCGCCAAACGCGCCTTGGTGTCTCGTTTCAGCTCATCGTACATATCGAAGAATACCCAGCCGGTGGCTAGGTCGTAGCGGGGGTCGCCATACTGAGTCATCCAGCCAAAGTCGAGCAGGGCGGTGATACGGTTGTGGTCGTCTACCAGCAGGTTGGCCGGGAAGAAGTCGCCGTGCACCAGGGCATATTCGCCCGTATAGGGTTGACCCAAAAGGGCTTGGAGGTGCGTTTTTTCTGCTCCCAGTCTTCCACGTCGCGCTGCACATATAGCTCACACCAGGCCAGGCGTGCCTCCAGATAGCGCGACAGAAACCTGTTGAAATCGCCTTTGGATTGCAGGCTAAGGCCCTCTGGGTCAAACAGCTTGTAGCGCTCAAGTGGGCTGGGAAAACGCACCTGGCGCAGCTCGATAATCGCCTCCAGGTAGTACTGGAAAACGGCCTCGAGTTCACTTTCCTTCAAGTTTGCCAGCTTAGTACTCAAAGCCACCCCCGGCAACCGCCGCTCGAGGCTCAGCACCAAGCCTTCCTCTTCCCAGACTCGATAAATATGGGGTAGCTGATAGCTGAGCATGGAAGCGTCCAGGTCAGCGTAAAAGGCTTGCAGGGTACGAAGGTACTCCAGGGTGATGTCGTTGGTATAAACCTTCAAAACCTGTCCATCGCCATAGGCATGGGCCTCGGCCTCCATGCCCTTGCCCAGCAAACTGGTTGCACCCAGTTGATATTTCGCTCGAAGAAGGTCTACTTGTTCGCGGCTCACCTTTTACCAACTCTACGCCCAACGCATCCCTCACTTACCGCACCACCGTACCGGCCCCCGCCAGCGCTGCCGAGATGGGCTGCTCGATGCGGGCATCCCCAAACACCACCCGGCCCACCCCACCCTGCACCGCCTCTACCGCCCCCAGCACTTTTTTCTTCATGCGGCCCTGGGCCACGCTCATGTACTGGGGGTCGCCCACCCGGGCTGCTGGAATCTCGCGGATCAGGCTCGACTCGTCGGGGAAGTTGGCCAGCAAGCCCGGAATGTTGGAAAGGAGCAGCAGCGCTTCGGCTTTGAAGGCCGTCGCCAGCAGGGCTGCTGCGGTATCGCCGTCGGTGTTGATGGCCTCGCCTTGGTACGAGACCGCCGGCGGGGTGAGCACCGGCAGGTAGCCCGCCTCCAGCAACAGGGTCAGCAGGGCCGTGTTCACCTTTTCCACCGAGCCCGTGTGGTCGCCCCGGTGAATTTTGATCTTGCCGTTTTCGATGTACTTGACCGCGTCCTTGCGCTTGCCCTCGAAGATGCGCCCATCCAGCCCCGAAAGGCCCACCGCATTAACGCCCTCCTTTTGCAACAGCTCCACGATGCGCTTGTTTACCAGGCCGCAGTAGACCATCTCGAAAATTTCCAGGGTCTTCCGGTCGGTGAGGCGGCTGGTCAGGCCGCCGGGGTGGGTCAGGAACTGCGGCGGGTGACCCAGGGCCTCGGCTATTTTGTTGGTCTCGCTGCTGCCCCCGTGCACCAGGATGAGCTTCTGGCCCGACTTCCAGAGCGAAGCGGCGTCCTTCGCCACCGCCTCGTAGTTGATACCTTCCGAACCGCCTACCTTGACTACAATCATCGCCCAGCCTCTAGCCCGTCATCATACCGATTTTCTTTAGGTGTCGGGGAACGGGCATGCTGCACCCTCCAGTGGATAAAGCTCTGGGCGCAAAAAAGGGGGTAGGGCCAGCTCGAGGGTGTGCCGCCAGAACTCCACCCGTTCGATGCGCGAAAGGGTGAGGATGCCCACCGCACCGCTGCCCTTCTTGGTATCTTTTTCCCCCACCAGGTCGTCCATGATGAGGCCCAGCCCCTCGCCTCTGCGCAGGCGCTCCCCCACCAGCGGTGGTAGCAGAACCGAGCCGCCGCGGGCCATACCCCACCGCCCATCGGCCCGCAGAATTACCGCGATATTGAAGAGCCAGCTCCCCTGCCCATTGAACTCCACCCCTGCTTCCAGGCCCAAGCCCCAACTGGCCCCAGGCTCGGCTAGGGCCGCTCTAGCGCGCTTTTCGGCGCCCTGCAGGGTTTCGTCGTAGCCAATCGGTTGTGCTCGCACCCCACTGGGCACGTCCACCCCGCGAATTTCCAGCTCGGGGAAAACTTCTGCGAACACCAAGCGCACGGGCTCGAGCTTGGCTGGGTTGGTGCTGCCGACCACCACCATAGCCTACGGATGCAGCCCGCCGAACTCGAGGCCCGCGGTCTCGGGCCAGCCCATCCGCACGTTCAGGCTCTGGATGGCGTGGCCCGCGGTGCCCTTAACCAGGTTGTCTATGGCCGCGATCACCACCAGCCGCCCGGTATCCTCTTCCAGCTCGAAGCCCACATCGCAGTAGTTGGTGCCCTCCACTACGTTGGGGTCGGGGTAGCGGTGAATGCCCTTCTTGAGCTTCACCAGGCGGATGAAAGGCTCCGCCCCATACACCTTGCGGTAGGCCCCCCAGACCTCTTTTTCGCTCAGGCCCTGGCGCAAAAAGGTCTGGGCGGTCATCAGGATGCCGCGCACCCGGTCGGTGGCGATGGCGGTCAGGTGAAGTTCGGGGTGGCCCGGCAGGTGCTCGCGAATTTCGGCGGTGTGGCGGTGGCCGGTGGGCTTGTAGGCCCGGATGCTGCCCGCGCGTTCGGGGTGGTGCGAGGCCAGGCTGGGCTCGGCCCCGGCGGCGCTGGTGGAGATCATCACCGTGGCGAAGATGGGCCCAGGGGCCAGCAGGCCCTCTTGCAGCAAGGGATAAAGGCCCAGGATGGTGGCGGTGGCGTTGCAGCCGCAGCAAGCGATGTGGTGGGCGGTTTTGAGGGCCTCGCGGTACAGCTCGGGGTTGCCATAAACCCACTGGCCCACCAGGTCGGGGCGGGGGTGGTCTTCGCCGTAGTATTTCTTGTACAGATCCAGGTTCTTCAGGCGAAAGTCTGCCGACAGATCTACGATGACCGGGGCCAGGTGCTGGTATTTTTCGAACTCCTTGGCCGCCACCCCGTGCGGCATGGAAAGCACCAGAATATCGCAGGGCTCGAGGCTAGCCGGGTCTACAAACTTCAGGTTGGTGCGGCCCCGCAGGTTGGGGTGCACCAGCGTCACCGGGTCGCCCATCATGCGGCGCGAGGTGACCTGTTTGACCTCGAGGTACGGGTGCCCCAGGGCCAGCCGCAGAAACTCCCCCCCGGCGTAGCCGGAGCCTCCCACAATCGAAACGGTTTTTTTCTCCATCTTCGTCCCCAACAATCAAGCGTCTACAATACCCGATAACCAGGCCTATGAAAACTGCCGGATTCTCCTACGTGATCGGTTTCGACGACTTCCCTTTCGAGCGCGGCCACCGGGGCAATGTGAAGATTGTGGGGGCAGTCTACTCGGGGAGACGCCTCGAGGGCGTTCTCAGCGCCCAAATTCGGCGGGATGGGCGCAACAGTACCCGCGTACTGACCGAGTTGATTCGAAAATCGAAGTTTTATCCCAGCTTGCAACTCATCATGCTGCAAGGCATCGCGCTGGGAGGGTTCAACGTGGTGGACATCCAGGCGCTGTCCCAAAACCTGGCCCTGCCGGTGCTGGTGGTCTCGAGGCGCAAGCCCAACCTTAAAGCCATCGAGGCAGCCCTTGGCAAGGTGCGCGGGGGCCAACAGAAGTGGAGACTTGTGCAGAAAGCTGGAGCCATCCAGCACCTGGCGGGGGTCTATGTGCAGTGCGCCGGCCTCACCCCTAAGCAAGCCGAGCAGACCATCCGCCACTTTGCTGTGCACTCCCACATTCCCGAACCCTTGCGCACGGCCCACCTCATCGCAGGCGGCATCGCCACCGGCCAGAGCCGCGCCAGACCATGAGAGATTTCAAAGGGGTGGTTTATTCGCTTGCTTTGGCATAAGCGTTCTTGGCTCTACTCGAGCGGTTTCAACTCGCTCAGGATGGTTGGCAAAAACTCTGCCACGGTAGGGTGGACGGGAAGAGCGTTCATCATTGTCCGGTAGCTCGAGCCCGTGGCCATGAAGTAGCCGACAACCTGAATCACCTCATCGCCGTGCAGCCCCAAAACAGCCGCACCCAGGAATTGCTCACTATCGGCATCTACCAACAGTTTGATGAGTCCATCCGTCTCGGCCTGCTCGATGGCCCGCCCAATGCGTTGCATAGGTTTGGTTGCAATTAGCACCCGACGGCCCGAAGCCCTGGCCTCGCGTTCCGATAAACCCACACGGCCCAACGGGGGGTCTGTAAAGAGGGCATAACTGGTGGTACGGTCGGTGTACTTACGGTTTGCGCCGTACAACAAGTTATCGCGCACGATCTCGTAGTCTTGGTAACTGGTGTGCGTGAAGGCTCCTTTGCCGTTCACATCGCCTAGCGCATATACCCCCGGAGCAGTGGTCTCGAGGTACTCATTCACCCTAATGTAGCCTCGACCCTCGGTCTCGATACCAACCGAGCCCAAGTTGAGCCGGTCACTATTGGGCAAGCGCCCGATTGCGATGAGCAAGTGCGACCCAGTCACGATATGCTCGCTACCGTCTTGATCGTGGCGAACGTAGACCCGCACACCACCGTTATCGCTCGGTTCAGCCTTGTAGAGCATGCTGTGGGTATGCACGGTAATACCCTCGCGCTCGAAGACCCGGTGGATTTCTTGTTTGACGTCTTGGTCTTCACGGTTAATCAAGCACTCGCTGGTCTCAATGATGGTTACCCGGCTGCCCAACCGACGGAAGGCTTGACCCATCTCTAAGCCGATATAGCTTCCGCCCAAAATAATCAGGTGCTCTGGCAGGATTTCCAAGCGCAGCAGGCGCTCGCTGTCCAGCCAAGGTACGGTCTCGATGTCCTCAACCTGGGGAACCATGGCCCGCGTGCCAGTGTTTAGGAAGACTTGCGGTGCTGCGATGATTTCGTTCCCCACTCGAATTCGGTAAAGACCATCTTGTTTGCCCTCGAAAGTGGCATAGGCCTGATAGACCTCGAGGCCCTCGGTAGAACGCAAGCCTTTTTCGATACCAGCGCTGGTATTTTCGATGATCTCGAGTACCCGTTCGCGCACGCGATTCCAATCAACCTCGATAGACCCTGTTGTAAAGCCAAAATCTGCCCCACGCCGGGCCATGTGCACAGCATGGGCGCTGGCGATGAGGGTTTTGGTAGGGCGGCAACCATAATTCACACAAGAACCACCAAAGCGGTAGCCCTCGACAATCGCCACCTTGCGCCCGTGCCTGGTCAATTGACCCGCCAGCGCGGGCCCTGCTTGTCCCGTACCGACAATGATTGCGTCGAATCGTTTCGTCAGGTCATCCATTCTGGAAACTATAAACGGTGCAGTTTCGCCAATGGGTATAACGCTTTACTAACTTTTGCTCGAATAGCCTTGAGTACAGATGTACTTGTCTTATCGCCGTCTTATTGTTCGGCAATGCTTGGAGTTCGACCCAGAACCGCTCTCTAACTCACAATTCCAAGCCACTAGATACCAATACCAAACACTGTGCGCAAGTACAATCAAATACGATCCATCACCGTTCTCACGTTTACGCAGCGCGCCCTGCAGCCTACCCAATACAGCCAAAACCGTTGAGCTGGGTATTCAGTAAGAACTGCCCTCACACCCATCCCAACACCACCACCAGGCCCAACCCCAGCAGAACCACACCCGCAATGCCATGCAACCGGCGAATATTGCGCTCACGCCATTCGCCGGTGGCTTCAACCCCAATACGCCCCAAATAAACACCCAGGGTAAGCAGAACCAGGGGCGCGACAAACACCAGGTTGTATATCAACAAATAGGGCAGGGCCTGGAGCTGGGTCGAGCGCTCGGCCATCAGGCCCAGCACAAACAGGTATGGCCCACCCGTGCAGGGCAGCTCGAAAAGGGTAACGGCCAGTCCGGTTACAAAAGCCACCGGGGGCGAAGTGGCTCTACGAATCAGGCCAAACAGGGCAGGCCGCCAGCGGCGCGGAATCTCCGTCACGAAACCACCTCCGCCGTACCAGAAATAGTCCTTTAGGTTGGCCAGCCCAATCACAATGGCTAACACCCCCACCGCGGTCTTGAACCAAAGAGCGGCACTCGTCCAGCGCAAAGCGGAGAAAATTCCCAGCCCAAATAGCAGGTAGGCTACATACAGCCCCAGGGTGAAGGCCAAACCCGTGCGCAATACCCGACGGCGATCTTCGGCATCCTCGAAAATCATCAGGCCGCCAAACAGCAGCAGAATAACCGCGATGGCGCAGGGGTTAATTGAGTCCACCAGGGCTGCCCCAAGGAGGGTCAGCAGAAAGGGAAAACCCAGCGACGCAGGAGCCGGTGCAGAGGCAGCGGTAAGGGTCGGACAGGCCGCACCTTGCTGGGTGAGTATGAGACTCTCGAGGTGTTGCAGGATGGGCGTATCCCCCACCAGGTAGCGCTCCCCGATGAAGGCCGCCGGAATACCCTGCTCGCCCCGGGAAACCCCATAACGTTCAAATAGCTCGTTCAGCCGTTGCAGGTTGGTTCGATTCTGGTAGACCTCGAAGCGCTGAATGTCCAGCCACCTGTAGCGCTGCTCGAGGGCCCGCAGGTGGCCTTCCACCCGTGCACAGTGCGGGCAGCCTTCCCCCCAGAAGTAGTACAGGCAGGTGCGCGCCTCTGCAAAGCTCAAAGCCGCCACGCTAAAAAGAATCCAGACCCCCACTACACGCAGGTTGAGCATGGTGCGCCTCCCCTATGTTCTACCCCCCAGACCCCCTGGCTTGTGTCCCGGTAGATCACTCCGGCGAACCCAGAAATTACCGCTCCATTACGGGTTTTTCGGGGCATTCGCACCTGTACAAAACGCAGATTAGGTTGTTACCTTAAATCATTAGAGTTGGTTTCTCTGCTGGTTTCTCTAAGTTAGACACGGGCTGCTTGGTGCGCCTGGGAAAGGGGGTTTGCGTGATAGAAAACGTGGTTCTAATCGTCAGACTCACCGCTTTAGTCCCGGATGCCTTGCTGTAGCGGGCCTCAATCGCTAAAAAAGTTCATGCTGTTCAGCTACATCTGGATAGCAATTTTGCGGCAAGGTTCTGGGCAGCCTCTCTAGGAGGTTTGTATGAGAACCAGAAACTGGCTATTGCTCGCACTGGGTAGCTTGTTGCTGATGGCCGGGCAATGCGGCCAGCAGGTCAACAACCCACCCGCCACACCCACTGGCTTTGTAGCCATTCCGGGCGATAAGCAGGTGGTACTCAATTGGAACGCCAACACCGAGCCCGACCTCAAGGGCTACAACGTTCACTGGGGCAGCGCCTCGGGTTCATTGACCAATGTGGAATATGTACCCCAGCCCGCCACCAGCAAAACCATCACCGGCCTAACCAACGGCACCATCTACTACTTTGCCCTGGATGCGGAGGATACTGCCGGGCTCAAGTCGGCCAAAACCGACGAAGTGGCTACTGTGCCGGTCGCACCCGATACCGCCCCGCCCAACATCACCTCCACACTTCCGGCCAACGGGGCCACGCTGGTCGCTTTGAACAGCAACCTCGAGGTCAATTTCAGCGAGGATATGGACGTGGGTACGGTCGCGGTGACCATCACTCCTAGTTTCGACCTGGGCGACCCCACCTGGAACCCCGAAAACACCAAGATCAGCTTCGACCCAGCCACCAATCTGGCCGGCGAGACCACCTACACCGTGACGGTAGAGGGCAAAGACCACGCGGGCAACGCCCTGGCGGGCAGCAAGACCTTTAGCTTCACCACCGTGGGCAGCCCCCCAAGCGTCTTGAGCACGGCACCGGCCAATGGCGACACCAATATCCCCGTCAACACCGATATCTCCTTCAGTTTCTCCGAGGCCATGAGCAAGGCTTCGGTGGAGGGTGCCTTCTCGAGTTCGCCTGCGATCACCTGTGCTTGGAGCTGGACACCCGACAGCAAGCTGGCCACCTGCAACCCCCCAACCAATCTGAGCTTCAATACCACCTACAACGTGACCCTGGGTACGGGGGCTAAAGACCTGGCCGACAACCCGATGACTGCGCCCTACAACTTTAGCTTCACAACCGCCAGCGCGCCCGATACCACCAAGCCCACCGTAACCGCGTATACTCCGGCCAACCTGGCTATCGGGGTTGCCCGTAGCACCAACATCGAGGTCACCTTTTCGGAGCCGATGGACAAAGCTTCCACCCAGACCGCCTTCCAGATCACCAGCCCTGCCGGTGTAACCGGAACCTTTAGCTGGCCCAGCAGCAGCCGCATGGTCTTCAACCCCAGCAGCGATTTCGCCTACGGCACCAACGTGACCTGGCAAGTGACCACCGCGGCCAAAGACCTAGCGGGCAATACCCTGGCCGCTGCGGTAACCCGCTCCTTCTTGGTAATCCGGCAGAAAACCTTAAGCCTCGAGAGCCAGGCCGCGCTGGATGGGTATATTTCCAACATCGGCGAAGTATATAGCACCACAATTGGTTTGGCCGTAGGTGATTCCGCTGCCAACACTTACTTGCGGGGCTTCCTAAGCTTCGACCTAAGCCCGCTGGTGGCCGATGGCGCTACCTCCATCAACTCGGCTACCTTGTACGCTTATCAGTACATCGTTTTGGGAGCCCCCTACACCGACTTGGGTGGTAGTTTACGCGCTGAAAGCGTTTCCTATGGCCCCAGCCTAGATGCCGCCGACTTCGAAACCACCCCATTCTCCTACACCACCCTGAGCAGTTCGCCAGATCTGGGGTGGAAGAGCAGTACGGTCTCCTCGAAGGTACGCGACGATTACACCAACCGGGTAGCCAGGGGCAACCGCTCGCAGTTCCGCCTGCGCTTCCCCACCAACACCAATATGGATGGTGGGTTAGATGTAGCGGACTTCATCACCAGCAACGCCTCGAGCTACAAACCCACACTCATCGTTACTTATGAGTATCCGTGAGTTCAGCCCGGAACTCGTTCCAGAACCCCGTTTAGTCGGGGTTCTGGCTTTTTATCAAACTTTTACCAGCCCCTGGGCTGCGCTGAGGGCACGCCATAACAGCTCTAGCAGTTCACGCGTAGCAACACCCAGCGAAGCTTCGGGGTGGGTAACCCAGTGCACCCCCAGCGAAAAGCCGGGGTCTTCGATAAAGAGCGCTCGCAAGGTTCCAGCCTCTACCTCCGGCTGTACGAAAGAGCGAGCCACAACCCCTACCCCTAGCCCCGCAGCAGCCGCAGCCCGAACCCCGAACAGACTGCCGCACTCCACCCAGCGCTCGGGTACGATGCCATAGCGCTCGAGGAACTGCTCGAGCCTTAGGCGCAAGCGCGAGTTGCGCTGAGGAACCAGAACCGTCATGCCCTCGAGCTGCCCCAAGGCCACGCCCCCCAGCCTGGCCCAGGGGTGTGAGGGCGCCACCACCAGCACCGCCTCGTCGGAGGTTAGGCGGTGGGCTTGCAACGGCTCGGGCAGGGCCTCGCTTCCGCCCAGCACCAGCGCCCCATCCAGGTCTCGCTGATACACCTGGGAAATTAGCTCGAGGGTCGTGCCGTGCACCAACCGAAACTCGCAGCGCTCCTGTTGGCTGCTGGCCCAGTCCAGCAGCGCCACCTGATAGCGAGGAATCAGGCTCCAGGCCAGGCCCACCTCGAGGCTGGGAATGCGCTGGTGCCGCCTTTCCTCGATGAAGCGGGTGGCCTGGGCCAGGCTGTGGCTGACCGCACAGGCGTAGGGCAGCAGGGCTTTGCCGGCTTCGGTCAGGGTGATACCCTGAGGGGTACGTTCGTAGAGGGGTTGACGGACAGCGTCCTCGAGGGCCTTGAGGGTTTTGCTCACCGCAGGCTGGCTCAGGTGCAACACTTCGGCGGCACGGCTCAGGCTGCGCAGCTCGGCCACCACGCAAAATACCACCAAGTACCGGGGGTTTAGACGCATAGGGACAAACCAATGAAGTATATAACACTTGGCATCCCCACAAAGTCTGCTCACAACCCAAACCGCAACGGGGGTTTACCCTGCTAGCTGCTGGGGTGGGCCGGTGCAGGGAGCCCCCCTTCAACCGGTGGGTGAGCCCGGCCCCATATATCCCCTATGGGTATTTGACAAAATACCCCCTGGGGATATATCCTTACGGTCAGGAGGTTAGCGAATGCTTTTCAAGCACATCTACGAAGAAGGACTCGCGCAGGGCAGCTACTTCATCGGATGCCAGTCGGCGGGTGCTGCGGTGGTGGTAGACCCCCGGCGCGATATCCAGGTATACCTGGACGAGGCCCGCAAGAACGGAATGCAAATCGTGGCGGTGAGCGAGACCCACATCCACGCCGACTACCTCTCGGGCGCCCGCGAGCTGGCCAAAGCCACCGGGGCCAAGCTCTACCTGAGCGATGAGGGCGACGAAAACTGGAAGTACAAGGGCCTCGAGGGCTTCGACTACCAGCTCGTGCGTGACGGCGACCAGATCAAGCTGGGCAACATCACCCTCACGGTGGTGCATACCCCAGGCCACACCCCCGAGCACATCAGCTTTTTGGTGCAGGACGGCGCCGCCGCCACCGAGCCCGGCTTCTTCCTGACCGGCGACTTTGTGTTTGTGGGGGATATCGGCCGTCCCGACCTGCTGGAAGAGGCCGCCGGCATTATGGGCACCGCCGAACCCGGCGCCCGGCGCATGTTCAAAAGCCTGAAGGAAAAATTCCTCACCCTGCCCGATTATGTGCAGGTCTGGCCGGGCCACGGCGCGGGTAGCGCCTGCGGTAAGGGTCTGGGGGCTGTGGCCAGCACCACCGTGGGCTACGAGCGCCGCTTCGCCTGGTGGGCCGACTACCTGCGCACGGGCGACGAAGAGGGCTTTGTGCAGGCCCTGCTCTCGGGCCAGCCCGAAGCCCCCTACTACTTTGCCCAGATGAAGCGGCTCAACCGCGACGGGATGCCCATCCTGGGCGACCTGCACGAGCCCCACCTGTTCACCCCCGAGCAGTTCCAGCAGAAGCTGGGCCAGGGGGCCTTGCTGGTGGATACCCGCGACAAGCTGGCCTTCGCCGGAGGGCACCTAAAGGGGGCTATCAACATCCCGGCGGGCAAGAGCTTCAGCACCTGGGCGGGCTGGCTGCTGCCCTACGAGCGCGACCTGGTGCTGCTGGCCAGCCCCGAACGGGTGGGCGAGCTGGTCAAGCAGCTCATCCGCATCGGGCTGGATCGGGTGGTGGGGTATATTCCGGGCCTCGAGGGCTACGCCCAGGGTGAGCTCGAGACCGTTCCTCAGGTCACCGCAGCCCAGGCCAAAGCCCTGTGGGAAAAGGGCGAGGCCACCATTCTGGACGTGCGCGGGGCCGACGAGTACCTGGCCGGCCACATCCCCGGTGCTCAGAACATCCACGCCGGGCGGGTGATGAACAACCTGAACCGCATCCCCAAGGACAAGCCGGTGGTGGTGCACTGCCTGGGCGGCGACCGTTCGTCCACGGCCATTAGCGCGCTGATGGGCGCGGGCTTTAGCAACCTGATCAACCTGACCGGTGGCATCCGGGCCTGGCAGCAGGAAGGCTTCCCCGTTGAGAAAGGCCCTTCCCGTGAGCTGGTCAATGCCTAGCCGAGTCTGACCCTGCATACCGAGCCCCCTGGCCGTGGCCGGGGGCTCCCCAACGAATCCAAGCACCATGAACCTTTCTGTCCAAACCGCATACCACACGCTAGAACGCTTTCAAGTGGTAGATGTCCGCGAGCCCGAGGAGTGGGCCGATGGCCTTCTGCCTGGGGCTTTGCGCCTGCCCCTGTCCAGGCTTCAGGCCCTGGCCCCTCTGTACCTCGAGCGCGACCGGCCCGTGCTGCTGTACTGCCGCAGCGGTAACCGCTCACAAGAAGCCCTCAAAACCCTGAAAAACCTGGGCCACCCCAAGGTCTGGCACCTCGAGGGCGGCATCAAAGCCTGGTGCGAGGCTGGGATCCCCTGTGCCAGTCCGGTCTAGCAGAGAAAAAGAGTCACCTTATTTAGGGAGGATAAACATGCTCACCGTTCCATACAAAGACATCAGCCCGCAAGAGGCCCGTAAACTGCAAGAAGAAAAGGCCCTGTTTGTAGACGTGCGCGAACCCGAGGAGTTTGCCCAGGTGCGCATCGAGGGGGCCGAACTTATTCCACTGTCCGAGTTTGCCGGGCGCTTTGGTGAAATCCCCAAGGATCAGCCGGTGGTGTTGTACTGCCGCAGCGGCAACCGCAGCGCCCAGGCCGCGGCCTGGCTCTCGGCCAAGGGCTACTCGAACCTGCTTAACCTCGATGGGGGCATCATGGCCTGGTACCAGGCCGGGCTGCCGCTGGACACAGCGCCCCTCGAGGTCACCTACCAGGACACCGCCTTTACCGAACTCACCCCCCACCAGGCCCAGCAGTGGATCCGGGAAGGGGCCTATGCGGTGGACGTGCGCGAACCCTACGAGTACGCCATGGGCCACGTGCCCGGCGCGGTCAATATCCCCCTGGGGCGCTTCGTGAGCGAGGTGGGCAAGCTCCCAAAAGACCGCAAGCTGGTGGTGGTCTGCGCCTCGGGGGGCCGTTCGTCGCAGGCCTCGGAGTACCTGGTGGGGCACGGCTTTGCCAAGGAAAACGTGGGCAACCTCGAGGGCGGCACCTACGGCTGGATGAGCGCGGGCTTTGAGGTGGAGCGTTGATCGGCTGGCTCAAAAACCTATTGGGTGGCGGGGCGGCGGTGGGCCGCCTCAGCCCGCTCGAGGCCCACGAAAAAGCCAAGGCCGGGGCCATTATTCTGGATGTCCGCACCCCCCTGGAGCGCCAGGAGGGTAAAATCCCCGGCTCGCAGGCCCTGCCGCTCGATCGGCTGGCCAGCGAATGGGAGAAGCTGCCCAAGGACAAAGAGATCATCTGCCAGTGCCGAAGCGGCGCACGCAGCGCCCAGGCCGCGCGGTTTCTGGCCGCCAAAGGCTATAAAACCTACAACCTGGCGGGCGGCCTCGAGGCCTGGAAGTGGCACAAGCTTCCGGTGAAGTGATGCAGGACGTCTTTCCCAACGAGCTCTCCCTCTGGCAAAAGAGCGGGGCTGTGCTCCTGGACGTGCGTTCGCCGGAAGAGTTCGCCAGCGGGCATATTCCGGGTTCGCGCAACCTTCCCCTAGAGCAGCTTTTGGAGGCGCTGGATACCCTGCGAAGCCCCGTCGTGACCATCTGCGCCACCGGCAGCCGGGCCGGGCTGGCCGCTGAGGTATTGGGGTACGAAGGCCTCGAGGTGGGGAAGCTGGTGGGGGGTATCCAGGGCTACGCGGCCCAGGGCTACCCGCTCGAGCGCACCGCAACCCAGGCGGCCGAGGTACCGTTCAAACCCGAGGAAGCCCCATGCTCCTAGCCTGGATAGGCGCAGTTCTAATCGGCCTGGCCCTGGGCATGCTGGGCTCGGGCGGCTCCATCCTCACGGTGCCCATCCTGGTCTACCTGGTGGGGGAACCCGACAAGCTGGCCATCGCCGAGTCGCTGGCCATCGTGGGCCTGATTGCCCTGGTGGGGGCGGTGCCCTATGCCTTGAAGGGCCTGATTGACTGGCGCAACGTGCTGTTTTTTGGCCTGCCGGGCATGGCCGGCACCTACCTGGGGGCCTACTTTTCCAAATGGGTGCCGGGGGTCTGGCAACTGGGGCTGTTTGCAGTGGTAATGCTGCTGGCCGCCTATATGATGTTTCGCCCCCCCAGGCTCGAGGCCACCCCACCAAAACGCGCCCACTTTAAAATTGTCCTGGATGGCCTGGTGGTGGGCATCCTGACCGGCCTGGTGGGCGTGGGTGGGGGGTTCTTGATTGTGCCGGCCTTGGTACTGCTGGGCGGGCTGCCCATGCACCTGGCCGTGGGCACCAGCCTGCTGATTGTGGCCATGAAATCGGGCAGCGGCTTCTACAAATACCTGCACCTGCTGCCCGAGCAAGGCTACACCGTGCACTGGGATATCGTGCTGATCTTTGCGGCGCTGGGCATCGCAGGTAGCCTATTTGGAGGACGCCTGGCCGCCTCGCTCCCCCAGCTCACCTTGCGGCGCGGCTTTGCCGGGTTTTTGGTGGTGATGGGAGTCTTTATCCTGTGGCAGAACCTGCCCAAGGTGTTACATGGCTAGGCCAGTTTACGGTTGAATCTGGCACTTTCAAGGGCACTTTGCTTAGGAAAAAACACCAAGATTCTGTAGCGCAACACCTAGTCTAGGCCAGGGCAACTTTGGCGGTACGAACACAATTCCAGCATAATTGCGCAATGTAAACCAACTCTATAGCTCTTACAGGAGGGCTTGAGGTCTCGTTACAGCGCGTAATGCCCCTTAACGCTGCAAAAATAGGCCTTTTTCACATTTATTCTACAAGCCGCCCATACCATACCACTTATGAACCTTTTCGACTGGCTCCGCAACTGGGGCCGCAAACAACCCACGGAAGCCCCCAAGTTAGATGCAGCAGAGCAGCACTTTATGGGCCTGGATGTCCAGGCCGTGATCAACGCCCATCTGGCCTGGCGAAAGCGCCTCGAAGATGCCATCCTGGGCCACTCCAACGAAGAGCTTGATATTGGCGTCATCATGCAGGACAACCAGTGCCTGCTGGGTCAGTGGCTTTATGGCCAGGCCGCCCGCAGCACCCTGGCCCTGCACCCCGAGTTTACGGCCCTGCGGGAAACGCACCGTACATTCCACCTCTACGCCGCCCGGGTGGTGCAAACCCTCCGCATGCGTGGGGTGGAGGCTGCTCAGGCCATGCTCGAGGCCGACTTCGACCGTCTATCCAAAGACATCGTGTTTAACCTGGCCGCGCTCATGCACAAAGAGCGCACCCTTCACTAAATTCCACCCACCCGCCACACGGCCAATACATGGCCGTGTGGCTACTTTTCATGGGGCATCTAGCCTGTCAATGCATTGAGTAATTCACTCATAGCCCGCCAGGGCCAGGTCGTCCTTGAGAGACTCAACATCTACCCGGCCCGCATAGAGGTTCACCACCTTCCCCTCACCGTCGAGCACAAAGGTCCAGGGGTGACCCAGCGCCTTATAGCGGTTGGCTACGGCCACCGGATTATCACCACCGGGCTGGGCCAGGAGCGGAAGGAACCGGGGGTAGTTTTTCATGTAGTCCCGTACCACCTGTTCAGTGTCGCGGGGCTCACGGCTGATCACCACAAAAGGCACCTGGTATTCCTGTGCAAGCTGGTGCAACTTGGGGAACTCGGCCCGGCAGATGGGGCACCAACTGGCCCAGAAGGTAATCACCATCGGCTTACCCTTGAAGCTATCCAGGGTATAGACCTTGCCAGCCATATCGCGCAGCCGAAAGTCGGGCGCGCTTTGCCCCGGGGATACCGCCAAGCCCACCGCAAACAGAGTTAGAACTGCCAGCCAGCGTTTCATGCTTCCTCCCATTCTGATACCTACAGAGGGTATACTGCTATAAATTAAATAGCAACCGCCCAGCTTTGCACAAGGGGCTTGTTTACATACTTTCAAATAGCGGCCACAGCACAACCCCAAAAGTAATGAGGGTTATATCTCCAAGCAATAGCTTGCACAATTATGTGTGATAATCATTATGAAAACCAGGTTCAAGCGTATGGATGTGTTGACGACCATACCCCTAGGTAGTATTAATTAGGCTATCGAAAACCTTCGGTACGCTATGCGGTACATACTGTTCACAATACTCGGGATTTGCACGGCGGCTCACGCCCAAATGGTGGACTTTGAGCGCTGGTATCCCTATGACCAAGCCAGCCGGTATGCCCAATCGCATGGCCGTATCCTGATGGTTTATTTCTGGAGTGAGGCCTGTCCTTACTGCGACCAGATGAACACTTATGTGCTGTCCGACCCCAAGGTCTCGAGCGTGCTCGAGCGCCGCTTTGTGGTGGCCAGCGTGGACAGCCATAGCCCCGAAGGTCGCGCCCTAAGCGCGCAAATGCGGGCGTTTGGCACTCCCAGTTTTGTCTTCTTCGTACCCCAGGGGGGTACGTTGAAAGAAGCGGGCCGGCTATTTGGTAGCCGCACCCGTGCACAGTTTCTGAGCGAACTGCAGCAGATCTGTGCGAAAGCCGGAGGTGAAGGTTGTGGATAGAAGAACATTTCTAAAAGCATCGGCGGGGGCCGTGGCCGGAACCGTGCTGGCCAATCAGCTCACGGCAGCGCTAGCCCAGGGAGGCCTCGAGGGCGAGGACATCGCCAACCTCGAGAAGGGATTGCAGCAGGTGCTGGGGAAGAGCTTCAAAGACCTGACCCCCTCGCAGCAGGTTAAGCTGGTAGCCCCCACCATCGCCGAGTCGGGCGCCAACGTACCGGTGGAGATCGAGGCCAGCCTGCCCGCCGACCAGGTCAAGGCCATTCACTGCTTTTGTGACAAAAACGCCAACCCCCTGCTCTTTACGGTCGTTCTCAACGGGGTGCTGCCTTACTACGCGACCCGCGTGCGGGTGGCCGAATCCGCCCCGGTACGGGCCGTGGTTGAGACCAAAGACGGCAAGTTCCTGATGGCCGCACAGTCGGTGCGGGTCACGGTAGGCGGTTGCGGTTAAGGAGGCATGACATGGCGATTAACATCTTGGTTCGTTTCAACCCAGCCAAACCCAAAGCTGGCGACGAGGTTCGGGTACAGATTGTAGCACAGCACCCTATGGAGCCCGGCACCCGCCGGGATGCCAGCGGGAAGCTGATCCCTGCCGACCACATCACCGAGGTCAACGTGACCATGGACGGACAGCTCATCGCCCAGGTCAAGCCGGGCCCGGGCACCAGCGCCAACCCCTTGTTCGCCTTCAAGATGAAAGCCAGCAAAGCCGGTCAGCTCAAGGTCGCCTGCAAAGACCTGAACGGCCAGACCGGCGAAAGAACCGCAGACCTCACCCTGGCCTAGGAGGTTCGGATGGGTCGCTTCTGGCGTTTGGTAGGGGCGGTTGCTCTAGCCCTTTTTAGCCTGATGGTGCTGGCCCAGGAAGAAGAGGATCCGGCCAAGGAGGCCGAGAAGCAGAAGAAGCAGCTTTTGGAACAAAGCGGGGGGATTCTCCCCAGCGACCTGTATGTGGAGCAGGGTGAGCAGCTCTTCAAAGCCAAGCGCGGGCCCAAGCAAGCGAGCCTCGAGGCCTGCGACTTTGGCCGGGGGCCGGGGAGGCTCGAGGGGGCGGTGGGGCGGCTGCCCCGCTACTTCTTCGATACAAGGCGGGTGGAAGACCTCGACTCGCGCATCCGCACCTGCATGATTCGCTTGCAGGGCTTCAAACCGGAGGAAATCAAGCGCAGCGAGGTGGTGGCGATCGCATTTTACCTGGCCTCGCTCTCCAACGAGCAGCCGGTTACGGTGCGCCCCTTGCTGCCCCAGGAGAAAAAACTCTACGAGCTGGGCGAGCGGCTCTTTTATCTGCGGGCCGGCCCGCGCGATATGGGCTGTGCCACCTGCCACGTCAGCTACGTGGGCAAGCGGGCGGGGGTGCTCCCCTACTCCGACATCCTCAAAGATAAGCGCGCTGCCAGCCACTGGCCCGCCTTCCGCTACTCCAACGACCAGGCCTGGACCATGGCCGACCGCATCCGGGCTTGCTACAGCAACCTCAGCATGCCCGCGCCCGACTTCTACTCCGAGCCCATCATCGCCCTGACCCTGTTCATGAACGTGCAGGCCAACGGGGCCCGGATGGACTTGCCCGGTTTCATACGCTAGGAGGGTTCTGTGCGGCGAATTTATCTGCTTACGCTCCTGGTGCTCCTGGGCCTGGCACTCGGGCAGACCGGCCCGTCTTACATTGACGCCGAGCTTCAGCGGTTGATTCAGGCAGGGGGGCAGAACTACTCCAACATCCTGCTCAAACAGGCCCCCGACCAGGCCCTGTGCTCCATCCACCGCAACAGGCTACCCGCCGATGTGCTGGGCCCCTTCATCGAGGCCCAGCGCCAAACCATCAAATACCCTGCCGACGGCAAACTGATGGGGGACTGGAAGCAGGGCGACCCCATCTTTAACACCCTGGCCCGTGGCAACTGCTTCTCCTGCCATGTGGGCTCTCCTCGCAACATTGGGGGCAATGTGGGGCCCAGCCTGGAGAAGTACGGCCAGCGCGGCACTTCGGAGGCAGTGCAGAAGTACACCTACGAGGTGATCTACAACACCTGGGCCTACTTCCCCTGCACGGTGATGTACCGCTTCGGGCATGGCGGCCTGCTCAAGCCGGAGGAGATCGCCCATGTGGTGGCCTACCTGCTCGACCCGGCCTCGGACTTCAACACCAAACCGGCGCTGAAGCGCTAACGTTTCTCAACCGCAACACGTTCCCCGGCGGGCCTAGGCCTGGGGATAGGAGGTTTTGTGACCCGACGTGAACTGGTACAACTCATGCTGGCTCTGGGCATCACCTCCCCCAAAGCCTTCGCCCAGGCCATGGAACGCCCTGAGACCCTTTACGATCTGCCTCCTTTTGGCAACGTTACCCTGCTCTTTAACACCGACCTGCACGGCCAGCTGCGGCCCCACTATTTCATGGAACCGCCCAACCTGCTGGCGGCCAAAGCCCTGGAGGGCCAGCCGGGCTACCTCACCGGCGAGGCGTTTTTGCGCTACTACGGCATCCGGCGGGGTAGCCTCGAGGCCTACACCTTCGCCTCGGTGGACTTTGCAGCCCTGGCCCAGCGGTTCGGTCCGATGGGGGGTGGGGCCTACATCGGGGCCCTGATCCAGCAGCAAAAAGCGCTGGCGGGTGAAAAGCGCACCCTGGTACTGGACGGCGGCGATACCTGGACCAACTCCGGTATCTCGCTTCTGACCAAGGGGCAGGTCATGGTGGATTGGATGAACCGGGTGGGCTTCGACCACATGGTCTTCCACTGGGAGTACACCCTGGGGCGTGCGCGCGTGGAGGAACTGGTGCAGGCCCTGAAGGCTAAAATCATCAGCTTCAACATTGTGGACGATCTGTTTGGCGACCCCGTCTACCCACCCTACGCCATCCACGAAATCGGGGGCTATACCATAGGCCTGATTGGTTCAACCTTCCCCTATGTGAAGGTCTCACACCCAGAGGAGTTCTCCGAGGGGCTCTCTTTTGGTGTCCGGGAAAACGAGCTGCAGAAATACGTGGAAGAGCTGCGGGGCAAGGGCGTGGACGCAGTGGTAATGCTCTCGCACAATGGCGTGCCCTTGGATCTGGCCCTGGCCGGGCGCATCAAGGGCCTGGATCTGATTCTGACCGGCCACACCCACGACTTCACCCCGGCGCCCATCCGGGTGGGTAATACCTGGCTGGTGGCCGGAGGTTCGGCGGGCAAGGCCGTGGTGCGGGTGGACCTGCAGATGAAGAAAGGGGGGATTGCCGATATACGGGCCAAGACCCTGCCGGTAGCCACCCGCCTGATCAAGCCCGACCCTGGGCTCGAGGCCTTCATCCGCGAAGCCTACGCCCCTCACCTGGACTACCTCGACCAGGTGCTGGGCACCACCGAGACCCTGCTGTACAAGCGCGACTCCACCTACTCCACCCTGGATGAGCTGGCCGGGCGGGCGGTTCGGGCGGCCTACCCAGAGGTGGAGGTGGCTTTTGGCACCGGTACCCGCTGGGGTACGGCCATCCTGCCGGGCCAGCCCATCACCATGGATCAAATCCTGGCCTACACCGGCTATACCTACCCCGAGGTCTACGTGTTCAAGCTCAAGGGCGAACGCCTGCAGGCTGTATTGGAGGACGTAGCGGCCAACACCTTCAACCCCGACCCCTTCTACCAGCAGGGCGGCGATATGAGCCGGGTCTTCGGCCTGACCTACGACCTGGCGGTGAACGCCCCCACCGGCCAGCGTATCCGCAACGTGGCCATCCAGGGCCGCCGCCTCGACCCCAACCGGGAGTACACCCTGGCCTCCTATGGTGGACGCCTCCAGCGCAGCGGCACCCTGGTGGAGAAGTACACCCCCCGTCCCATCTACGACCTGATTGCCGAATACCTCAAGCAGGTCAAGACCGTCAACATCCCCCCGCGCCCCAGCGTGCGGGTGCTGGATCAGCGCTATGTACTGCCCGGATAACCATTGAGGAGGACAAGAAGTGAAGAAAAGGTATACCTTAGGAGTTTTGGTTGTGCTGCTGGCAGGGCTCACCCTTTCCCAGCAAAGCCCCTTTCAGCAGCGGGTGCAGCAAGCTATCCAGAGCGGCGGTAGCAAGTTCGTCGAGACCATGAAGCAAGACCCCGACCAGGCGCTGTGCTCGCAGTACCGCGACAAACTGCCCCCGGAACAGGTAGGGGCTTTCCTCGAGCGCCAGCGGGCCCTGATTAAGTACCCCGCCGACGGCAAGCTGATGGGGGACTGGAAGCAGGGCGAGGCCCTTTTCACCAACCCCCGCAAAGGCAACTGCTACGCCTGCCACACCGGCGACCCCAAGGAAGCGGGGGCCGGGCGGATGGGGCCGGGGCTGGTGAACTACGGACAGCGCGGCACCAGTGAGGCAGTGGTCAAGTACACCTACGACAAGATTTATAACGCCTGGGCCACCATGCCCTGCTCGCTGATGTACCGAGCCGGCCACCACGGCATTCTGACCCCGGAGGAAACCGCCCACGTAACCGCCTTCCTGCTCGACCCGGCCTCGCCGGTCAACGCCCAGAGGTGATGATATGCGCAACCGCAGCCTGTGGATTGGATTTTTGTTGGCGCTGGGGTTGGGCCTGAGCATCGCCCTCACCCAGCAGCAAGAAGTAGACCCCTACAAGGAAGCCGAGCGGCAGCGGGAGCTGTTCCGCCAGACCGCCGGCATTTTGCCCGGCGAGCTGTACGCCGCCCAGGGCGAAGAACTCTTTGCCCAGAAACGCGGCCCCAAGAACGTCAGCCTCGAGGCCTGCGACTTTGGCCTGGGGCCGGGGAAGCTCGAGGGCGCCCTGACCCAGCTCCCCCGTTACTTTGCCGATACCAGGCGGGTGGAGGACCTCGAGACCCGCATCGTGAGCTGCATGGTGCGGCTACAGGGCTTCAAACCCGAAGAAGTCAAGCGCGAAGATGTGAAGGCCCTCACCGCCTACGTGGCTTCCAAGTCCAGCGAGATGCCCATCAACGTGGTACCCAAAACCTCCCAGGAGATCGCCATGTACAACCTGGGCCGCGAGCTGTGGTACCACCGGGCCGGCGACCGCGACATGAACTGCGCCATCTGCCACGATGCCTACGCCGGGGGCAAGGTGCGGCTCTCGCCGGTGCGCAGCCCGCGCCAGGGCCTATCCAACGAGTGGCCCGCCTATCGCTTCGAGGCCGACAAACTCTACACCCTGCAAGACCGCATTGCCTTCTGCTACGAGTCGGTGGGCATCGCCGCGCCCGAGTTTTATTCCGAGCCTTACATCGCCCTCTCCATCTACATGCTGGCCGAGGCCACCAAGGGCAAGAACAAGTTCACCGAAATACCGGGCTTTACCCGCTAAAGGAGGCATCTATGCGGAAGGGTTGGGTTGTGCTGGTGCTGCTGGGTAGCCTGGGCCTGGCCCAGGAGATGAGCCCGGCCTCACTGCAGGAGATGGGCAACTTCATCAAGAAAACAAACCCCGCCAGCTACCTGCTCTACGCCGCCGAGGCCAAGGACTTTGTAGAGGTCTTCGAGCCTTTTATCCTAGACGTTCGCACCGCCGAGGAACGCTCGAGGGGCTTCCTGCCCGGCTCGGTGCACATCCACATCAGCCAGCTCCCCGACCGCCTGGGTGAGCTGCCCAAAGAAAAAGATAAGCCCATCCTGGTCTACTGCGGCACCGGGCACGTCAGTGCGGTAGCGGCGGCCTATTTGCGGGCCCTGGGCTACCGCGAAGTTAAGAACCTGAACGGGGGTTTTCGGGCCTGGCTCGAGCTAGGTCTGCCGGTACAAAGACCCTAAAGGAGAGCTATGAAGATCAAGTGGATGCTGTGGTTGGGTTTTATTCTCTCACTGTCGGTTCTAGCCCAGTCGCTGGAAACCACCCTGCGCGGGGTTAGCGTGGCCGAGGCCCAGGCCCGGGTCGAGGCCGCCATTGGCGCCCAGGGGCTCAAGGTGGCCCGCACCCTCAACCTGGGTGGGCAGGTCAAAAACTTTAAGGCCGACTTCCCCGACTACCTGTTGATGGTGCTCGAGCCCGAGGCCGGGGCGCTGGCTGCGGTGCAGGAAAACGTGATGACCGCCATTATCCTGCCTCCCACCATCTACGTGCACGCCGCCCGGCCCGGGATGGTTACGGTGGGCACCTTCGACCCCGACCTGATGTTTGCCATGCTGGGGGTCAAAAACACCAAGAGCCGCCTTCTGGGAGCCAGGCTCAAAGCGGTAATTGCCAGCCTGGGGCTGCCCCGTAAAGTGGCGCCGGCCATGATGCCCGACCCCAGCTCCGGCATGATGCCAGCCCTGATGTATGTGGTCGAGGGGGGCAACGTGGATGAACTCACCCTCCTGATCGAAAGCGAGCTGGGGAATAACGGCCTCAACGTGCTGCCCTCGGTCAAGATGGGCGAGGTAGTGAGCATCCAGCCCTGCAAGAGCGAGTGGGCCTACGAGATGTTCATGGCCCAGCCGGCCGGTGGCTTTGCCGCGCCCTGCCGTTTCTTTGTGGCCCCCATGCCCGGCGGGGTGCTGGTGGGGGCCATCGAGCCCATGCTGATGGGCATCATGCCAGGGGTGGCTCAGAACCAGGCCACCATGGGGATGCTCCAGGAGGCCCGGCGGGTGATGAGCCAGATCCTGGAGGGGGTGGGCGGCCAGCCCTATCGCCCCCAGCAATAGGTGTTATAACCCTTTGTTATGGCTGTCATGGGCTTGGATAGAATCTGATAAATTTGCTTTTAAACCCAAGCTCACAGAGATTATCGAGGGAAAGCCCCCGAAGTGGCTTGGGTTATGGGAGGAAGCATGAGCAAGGTAACGCGTCGAAAACTTCTCAAAGCAGGTGCGGTAGCGGGTGCGGCGGCAGCCAGCAGCGCCTTTGCCCAGGAGTTTTTCAGCAAGCCCAGCAGCGTGCTGGGGCCGGCCAGGGGCAACCGCGTGGTGATTATCGGTGGGGGCTGGGGCGGCGTGAGCACGGCCCGGCATCTGCGGCGCAAGAACCCCAACATCGAGGTGGTGCTGATCGAGAAGAACCCCGCCTTTATGTCCTGCCCCATGAGCAACCTGTACCTGGGTGGGGTGAAGGATCTCGACTTTATCGTCTTCGATTACGCCAATGTGGCCAAGGCCGGGGTCACCATCATCAACGAACGGGCCATCGAGGTCAACCGGGCGGGCCGCTATGTGCGCACCACCAGCGGCCTGGTCTTCTACAACTACCTGGTGGTCTCGCCCGGCATTGACTACATGTACGAGGCCATCCAGGGCTACAGCGAGGTCAAGCAGTTCCTGCCGGTGGGCTTCAAGCCCTGGGAGCACATCGCCCTCAAACGTCAGCTCGACAACTTCGAGGGCGGCGATCTGGTGCTGGCCATCCCCAAGCCCCCCTACCGCTGCCCCCCGGGCCCTTATGAGCGGGCGGCCATGCTGGCCTACTACCTCAAGACCAACCAGATCAAGGGCAAGGTGATTGTGCTGGACGCCAACCCCGGCCCCGTCTCCAAAGGCCCCGGCTTTATTGCCGCTTACAACGACCTCTACAAGGACTACATCCAGTACATCCCCCAGGCCGAGGTCACGGCCATTGACTATGCCAAGAAGGAGGTCAAGACCCCTTTGGGCGAGTTCAAGTTCGACCTGGCCAACATCATCCCGCCCATGAAAGCCGGCGAAATTGTGCGTACCGCAGGGCTGGGCGACCGCTGGGCCAACGTGCGGCTGCCTTCGTTCCTCTCCGAGCGGGATGACCGGGTTTACATCATCGGCGACGTGATCGGCAATGTGCCCTACCCCAAGAGCGGGCAGGTGGCCTACAACGATGGCAAGATCATCGCCGAGCACATCGCCCAGCGCATTGCCAGTAAGCGCCTGGACGAGATTGTCAACCCGCTGCCCGACAACATCTGCTATAGCTTTGTAAGCAGCGAGGAGTCCATCTGGGTCTCGCACAAGCACAACTGGGACGAGGCCGCCCGGCAGGTCCGGCAGCAATCCACCGTGGACAACAACCGTTCCAAACCCAACGGGGCCCTGGCCTTCGAGTGGGCTCGAGGCCTGTGGGGCGACATGTTTGGCCCAGGCGCTTAAGCCTGGGAAACCGGGGGTGGGGGCGAGATCTCCCACCCCTCCTTAGGAGAACACACCGGATGAACCGTCGTAAACTGTTGCAACTTCTGAGCAAAGGGGCGACTGCCGGAGCCTTTGTAAAGCTCTCCGGGGGCCTGGCCCAGAGCAAAATTCCCCAAGGCGCTACCGAGACCATGAGGGTGTTGGGGGCTACCCTGCGCGAGTATGGGGAACGTAGCGAGTTCGAAAAGGACGTGATTCGCTATATCTCGCCCAACCTGCGCAGCCGCCACACCGGCGCCGACTTTTCCCCGTTGGAGAAGCTCGAGGGCGTCATCACCCCCAGCTCGCTGCACTTCGAGCGGCACCACGGGGGGGTGCCCAACGTAAACCCCGCCGACTACCGGCTGGTGATTCACGGGATGGTCGAGCGGCCCCTGATGTTCACCCTACAGGATCTCAAGCGCCTGCCCTCGGTCACTCGCACCTACTTCATTGAGTGCGCCGGCAACGGGCAGAACGGCTACCGCAACCCCCCCGACATGACCCTGACCGCCACCCGCAGCCGGGGCCTGGTCTCCAACTCTTCCTGGACAGGGGTGCCCCTCTCGATTCTGCTCAAGGAGGCGGGCCTCAAGGAGGGCGCCCGCTGGCTGATTCCCGAGGGGCAGGATGCTGCCGCTTATACCCGCAGTCTGCCGCTGGAAAAAGCCCTGGACGATGTGCTGGTGGCCTATGCCCAAAACGGCGAGGCCATCCGGCCCGAGCAGGGCTACCCGGTGCGCCTGGTGGTGCCGGGCTGGGAGGGGAGCATCCAGGTCAAGTGGCTGCGGCGTATCCAGGTGACCGATACCCCGGTCATGAGCAAGGACGAGACCTCGGAATACACCGACGTGATGGCCGACGGGAAAATCTATGCCTTTACCTGGGTGATGGATCCGGAGTCCATCATCACCTATCCTTCGGGGTTGCAGCAGATTTCGCGGGGTTTCCACGAGATTCGCGGCCTGGCCTGGAGCGGCCACGGGCGCATCCGCCGGGTGGAGATCTCGCTGGATGGCGGCAAAACCTGGAAACAAGCCAGCCTCGAGCCCGCCCCCGATGCGCTCTCGGTGGTGCGCTTCAAGTACAACTGGGTCTGGGATGGCCGCGAGACGGTCATCATGAGCCGGGCCTGGGACGAAAAAGGCAACACCCAGCCCACCCAGGAGGAGTTTTTTGCTAAGTGGGCCCGCAACAACCGCTATCACTACAACGCCATCCAGGCCTGGCGGATTGGGGCCGACGGCAAGGTGGTCAACGGCGATAAGACCCTGGCCGGGGCCCCCGCCCGGCTCGGCGCGGTGGGCTGGGGCGGCTGTGGAGGTGAGTCCTGATGCGGCGCAAGCGGTTTTATGTGGCCCTTCTAGCCCTGGCCCTCTCGGCCTTGGTGCTGGCCCAAGGGCGTTATCAGATCGGCACCCCGCTGAGCGAGCAGGAGGTGCAGCAGTGGAACATCCGGCCCTCCATCCTGGCCAACGGGGTGGGCCTGCCCCCCGGCCAGGGTACGGTAGACGAGGGGGCCAAGGTCTATGCCACCCACTGCGCCAGCTGCCACGGGGCCACCGGCGAAGGGGGGGCCTTCACCCGGCTGGTCTCCGAGCCCTTCCCCATCACCAAAGAGGTGGATTCGGTGGACTTTGCCATCGGGAACTACTGGCAGTATGCCACCACCCTTTTCGACTACACCCGCCGGGCCATGCCCTTTGCCACGCCGGGCATTCTCAGCGACGACGAGGTGTACGCGGTGGTGGCTTACATCCTCTACCAGAACGGGATCATTGACGAAAGCGAGCCCATGAACGCCCAGACCCTGCCCAAGGTGCAGATGCCGGCCCGCGCCCTGTTGGAGCTCGACCCCACCACCCAGAAGCGCTTCCCCTGGATCAAGCTCCCTTAGAGGTTAAGCATGGACCGACGCAATTTTCTCGACCTACTGGCCAAGGGCACCTCGCTGGGCCTGCTGCTCAAGCTCTCCCCTTTGGGGATGCTCGAGTTCGTACAGGCCCAGTCCAGCGCCACCAGCTTCCCCAAAGCCCTGCTGGTAGACAAGGCCGGCAACCCCCTCAAGCTAAGCACCCTCAAGCCCCACGAGCCTTTTGTTTTTGCCTATCCCTTCGCCGCCACCCCCAACATCCTGGTCAATGTGGACGCCGAACTACCCCCGGTGGAGGTGAAGATGCCCGACGGCAAGAACTACCGCTGGCCCGGCGGGGTGGGTAAGGGTAGGAGCATCGTGGCCTACACCAGCATCTGCCCGCATAGCTACAGCTACGCCGCCCCCAACCTGGGGGCCATGGGCTACTACAAGCCCGAAGGGAATCGCGGCCCCCGGATGGTCTGCTGCGCCCACCTCTCGGCCTTTGACGTGGCCCGGGGCGGCGAGGTCAAAGGGGGGCCGGCCCCCCACGCCCTGGCCGCGGTGGCGCTCGAGTACGACGCCGCCAAGGACGAAGCCTACGCCATGGGCTTTTTAGGCAACCCCCAGTTCGACGAGTTTTTCCGGGCCCAGAACCAAGCCCTGCGCGACCTGTTCCGCACCACCGCCCGGGCCCGTGAAGAGGTGAGCAAAGCCACCGTCATCCCCTACGCCGAGCACACCAAGGTGCCCACCACCTGCCCGGTTTTGGGGTAGACCTCGAGCCCAGCCCATGACCCTTAGCCTCCCCATCGCTTTTTTGGCAGGAATCCTCTCGTTCCTGTCGCCCTGTGTGCTCCCCCTGGTGCCCACCTACCTGCTATACCTGGGCGGACAGCAGGGCCGCCCCATCCGCAACGCCCTCTTCTTTGTGCTGGGCTTTTCGGCCATCTTCTTTTTGCTGGGCCTGCCCTTCACCCTGCTGGGGGGCTTGCTCTTCGAGTACCGCGACCTGCTGGGGCGCATTGGGGGTGGGGTGCTCATCCTGCTGGGGCTGTATATGCTGGGCCTCAAACCCAAGTGGGGGGTGAACCTGCGCTACCAGGGCCCCACCGACCGCCCCTGGGGGGCCTTCGTGCTGGGCATCGTACTGGGGTTAGGCTGGACGCCCTGCATTGGCCCCATTCTGGGAGGCATCCTCACCCTCACCGCTACCGGCGGGGGCATCCATCTGCTGGTGGCCTACATCCTGGGCCTGGCCGTGCCCTTTATGCTGGTGGCCCTCTTTGCCGAGCGGGCTCGAGCCTTCCTGAGGCGCGCCGCGCGGCTTTCCCATACGGTGGAGATCGTGGCCGGTGTGGCGCTGATCGCCGTGGGAATTCTCCTGCTCACCGGCACCTATACCCAGCTCAACAGCTTCTTCCTCAGGATCACCCCCGAGTGGCTGCAAAAACTGTTGTGAGGGGAGGACAGATGAAGCCACGCAGGTCTAAGCTGGACTGTACCTTTACCGACCTCGAGGCCCTGGAAGGCCTCCTTCGTCGCCTCAAGCGCATTGAGGGCCAGGTGCGGGGCTTGCAGCGGATGGCCCAGGAAGGGCGACCCTTCAGCGAGCTACTGGATCAGATCAATGCAACCCGCAAAGCCATGGACTCGGTAGCCAGCGTGGTGTTGGAGGAATACCTGAACGTCTGGGAGGCCCAGGCTGCAGCGGACGATGCGGAGCTGAGCAAAGGCCATATCGCCATGATTCTGCGCAAGATAATCTGACCATCCAGTCCCTTCTCTGCGTAAGAGACTGTCTTAATACCCTCCCTCATGCTATAGTCGCGCATGGAACTCAGACAAAGCCGCTACCCCAGCGATCTGACCGACCAGGAATGGGCCATCCTGGCGCCCCTGATGCCTCAGCCCTCCGCCTCCCTCCATCGCCCCAGGGAGCATCCCTGGCGGGAAATCCTGAACGGCATCTTCTACATCACCCGTGCCGGTTGCGCCTGGCGCATGATGCCCTACGACCTGCCCCACTGGAAAACCGTCTATCACTACTTCCGTTTGTGGCGCAAATCTGGTTTCCTGCAACAGATACACACCACCCTGCGCGAGAAAACCCGCCGTAGAGCAGGACGCCTGCTTGAACCCAGTGCGGGGATTCTGGACAGCCAGAGCGTGAAGACCTCGGGAAAAGGGGGGTCAGGGGGTATGACGCGGGCAAGAAGGTAAAGGGGCGCAAACGGCATCTCTTGGTGGATACCCAGGGGCTGGTGCTGGGGGTCAAGGGGCTGCCCGCCCACCTCAGGGATGCGGAGGGCGGGCGAGAGCTGCTGGAGGGGGCCAGGGGGCTGTCGAAGCGGTTATCGCACCTGTTTGTGGATGGGGGGTACAAGCGTAGGTTCGAGGAATGGGTCCGGCGCACCTTGGGCTGGACGGTGGAGGTGGTGCGCAGGCCGGATGCCAACTTCCGGGGGATTTGGTGGCCCAAAGACCGGCCTCTTCCGGAAGACTTGGAGGAGGAACTGCGGAAGAGGACGCGGGGGCATCGGGGGTTTGTGGTGATTCCCCGCAGATGGGTGGTGGAGCGCACCTTACGCAGACAAGCGGGCCTCCGCACACGGAGGCACGTCTGCTTGGCCCTGCCTGGCTCAGTTTCAGCCGCAGGCTGAACCGAGACTATGAGCTTCTACCCGAGACCTCAGAAACCTTCATCTACACGGCGATGATCCGGCTTATGGTCAGAAGATTGGCCTCCTAGAAAGTATTAAGACAATCTCTTAGGCTTATCAAAGTGAACGATACTACCGAAATGCGTATGATATTTCCCCATCCTGGGGCCCCCGCGGGAAGCGCAAATAGGTTATTGAACAAGAACACGTTGTTTTCTGCAACGGGCCAAGGCGCAAAGCTTCCCGTGGGGTACATGAAAGCCCCCTCGCTCGAGGGGGCTTTTTATTTTAGGCCTGCAAGCGCGGGCGGCGCGTCCGGGTTAGCAGCCAGATGCCCGCCAGGAGCAGCATGAGGGGCAGCCCCCACTGGAGCAAAAACCCGAGCAAGCCTGCTGCCACGCCAACGGCACTACCCACCACCCACAGCACCGGCCCCAGAACCAGCAACACCAGCAGCAGCGGGAAGAGCAACACCCCCAGCACCGCCAGCGCCGGTAGGGCCGCGATGGCCAGCGCCACCCCCAGAATCGGCCCCAGCAATCCCGTAACCACCAGAACCGCGAGAACAACCAGCGACCACCCGAGGAGTTCCATGCTTTGAGGGTAGCGCAGCCGAGGGTGGGGGTGGTAAGCCCCCTTACACTTCAAAGCTCCTCATCCCCCTGGCCCAAACCCTGCTTGCGGAAGCGGGCCACCAGCACGGGCGCGAGCAGCGAGAGCCCCGCCAGCACCCACAAGCCAACGGCAATGGGGCTGCTGAACAGATAGCCCACATCGCCGTTGCTGATGGTCATGGCCCGGCGCAGGTTAATCTCCATCAGGTAGCCCAGCACCAGGCCCAATAGCACCGGGGCCAGGGGAAACTCGAGCTTGCGCATCAGGTAGCCCACCAGCCCAAACACCGCCATCAGGAGCAGATCGAAGGGGTTGTTGTTGACCGCATAGACCCCAATGAAGCTGATGGCTAGCACTGCCGGAATCAGGAACCAGGCCGGCACCGCCAGAAGCCGCACAAAGAGGCCCACCAGCGGCAGGTTCAGGAGCAACAGCACCGCGTTGCCCACGTACATCGAGGCAATCAGACCCCAGACCACCTCGGGGTGCTGCTGAAACATCTGCGGCCCCGGCGTCACCCCCAGGCTCATCAGGGCCCCCAGCATGATGGCGGTGGTGCCGCTACCGGGCAGGCCCAGGGTGAGCAGGGGAATCATGGCCCCGCCCGCCGCGGCGTTGTTGGCCGACTCGGGGGCGGCCACCCCGCGCAGGTCACCCTCACCGAACCGGGCCTTATCGCCCAAGAGACGCTTCTCGGTGGTGTAGGCCACGAAGCTGGCGATGGAGGCCCCCGCACCGGGCAAAACCCCAATCAGGAAGCCCAGCACGCTGCTGCGCAGAATGGTGAAGAGCGAGCCCATGAAGTCCTTGAAGGAGAGGTAGATGCGCCCCACCTGGGCCCGCACGGCCCCAGGGGTTTTCTCCTCCAGAAGCATGAGCACCTCGCTCACCGCGAAGAGGCCGATGGCCACCACCAGAAAATCCATGCCGTCCTCGAGCTGCAAGAAGCCAAAGGTGTAGCGCGAGATGCCCGACTGGGGGTCCTGGCCCACCGTGGCCAGCATTAGGCCAAAGCCGGTGGCGATCAGGGCTTTGAACATGTTCTTGCCCGCCAGGGCCGAGAGGGTGGAGAAGCCAAAGACCATCAGGGCGAAGTACTCGGCCGGCCCGAAGCGGATGGCCCACTGGGCCAGCAGAGGGCCCAGGGTCATCAGGCCCACCACCGAGAGGGTGCCGGCGATAAACGAGCCCCAGGCGGCCATGGCCAGGGCCGGGCCGGCTTTGCCCTGCTTGGCCAGCTTGTTACCGTCAATTGCGGTGACTACCGACGAGGTTTCGCCAGGGATGTTGAGCAGGATGCTGGTAGTGGAGCCGCCGTACATGGCCCCGTAGTAGATGCCGGCCAGCAGAATCAGGGCCGACTCGGGCGGCATCTTGAGGGCAAAGGTGAGGGGCACCAGCAGGGCCACCCCGCTGATGGGGCCGATGCCGGGCAGCACCCCGATGAGCGTGCCTACCAAGCAGCCCAGCACCACCAGGAGCAGGTTGAGGGGCTCTAAGGCCACCCCAAAGCCGTTAAGGAGCGCTTGCAGGATGTCCATAGGCCGCTCCTATCCGAAAATCCGGCCCACCGGCAGGGTTACGCCCAGGCCTTCGGTGAACAGGAAGTAGACCGCCAGCGTAAAAGCCAGCGCCCCGCCCAGCCCTTGCCACCAGCGCGCCCCAAACAAAACCGAGAGCAGGGCCATCTCGAGGGTGGTGGTGAGGATAAAGCCCAGCGGAACCACCAGGTAGGCGTAGGCTACCAAGCTCAGGAGCACCAGCCCCAGCACCGGCCAAAAGCGCGGGGCCGGCCAGGTGGGGTTAGGGTCGGGCTTGAAGAGGAGCCACAGGGCCGAAAGCCCCACCAGAATGGCGATGATATACGGGAAAGGCCGGGGGCCCAGGGGGTCGGAGAGGAAGCCCACCTGCATCCGGCTGGCCTCGAGGCCATACCCCAGGGCCAGCAACAAAATCAGGATGCCTACGATGCGGTCGGTCATAGGGGAGGCTCAAAGTGAGGGCCGACACCCAGCAGCGGTGGGCCCTGGGCTATCGGCCATCGGGTTGGGGGCTACCGGATGATGCCCAGCTCGCGGGAGAGGTTGCGGAACTGGTTGACCTGGCGGTCAATAAAGACCTGAAACTCGGCCCCGGTCATGAAGAACTGGCCCAGGCTGTTTTGTTCGCGAATCTTGGCCCATTCGGGGCTGCGCTCCACCTGCCGCAAAGCTCGAGCCCAGAACTCGTAGGCGTTGGCCGGCATGTTTTTGGGCGCATAAAAACCGCGCCAGACCACCCAATCCACGTTGTAACCCAGCTCTTTGAGGGTGGGCACGTTGGCGTAGGGCGCGGGGAGGCGGCGGGGCGACATCATCCCCAGCACCCGCACCGTACCGGCCTCGACCTGGGCGCGAAGCTCCGAGGCATCCCCGGCAAATACCTGGATAAAGCCCCCCAACAAGGAGGTCAGGGCCTGGCCACCGCCGTCGAAGGGCACGTACTTGATCGAGCGCGGCTCGATACCGGCCGCCCGGCCCAGCAACAGCACCTTCATGTGGTCTTGGCCGCCCACGGCGCTCCCACCGCCCACCGCGATCTTGGAGGGGTCGGCCTTCCAGGCAGCTACCAGCTCCTGCATGGTTTTCCAGGGGGCGTCGGCCTTGACCGCCACCAGGCCGAAATCGGCAGCCACTGCGCCCAGCCAGCGCACATCGCGCTCGGTAAAGCGGCTGAACTGCCCCTGGGCCAGGCGCACCGTGGTGGCCGGGCTGGCCGCCACAATCAGGTTGGCATCGTCGCCCCGCTGGGTGACCACATTGGCATAGGCCACCCCCCCACCGCCACCGGTTACGTTGGTGGTTTTAATCGGTTGGGTCACAATCTTGAGATCTTGCATGACCTGGGCCACGCTGCGGCAGGTGAAGTCCCAGCCGCCCCCCGCGCCAGCAGGCGCGATGCACTCGGGGTTGCGCGGGGTGAACTGGGCCAGTCCACCGCCAAGAGCCAGCAAAACCACAGCTAAAGTTGCCAGTCGCATCATGAATCCTCCTTATTTGGCAAAGTTGCCACATGTGCAGAGTGTCTAAGATTCTATCCCGCTTGACCTGCCCGTCAAGACCTGCCAGGGGCCAGCAAAACAGAACCCTCGAGGCTCCTTAGCAGGGCTTCCCTCGAGCGCTCGAGGTGCTGCTGCAAAAAAGCCGCGGCCTCCTCGCCCTTGCCCTGCTGCACCAGCTCGATCAGGGTGAGGTGGTCGCTCAGGGCCTGGTCGGCCCCCTGTGGACGGGTGATCTCGAGGTAGCGGGCACGGTAAATCCGCCCCAGCACCTGGGCCAGCGAAGCCACCACAAAGCGGTTGCCGGTGAGTTTGGCCAGGGCCAGGTGAAAGTCGGTGGCTTTTTCCAGTTCGACCTCGGGGTCGAGGTCGGCTTCTACCGAGGCCAGCAGGTCGCGGAGCTGGCGGGCGTTGGGACGCCGGGCCGCCGCCATCCGGACGATCTGACCCTCGAGCCAGCTTCTAAACTCGAAGGCCTCTTCCAGCTCGGCCAGATCAATGGGGGCCACGGTGTAGACCCGGCCGGTGCGCTGTACCAGCCCTTCGCGGAAAAGCTGTTGAATCGCGGCCCGAATCGGCGTGCGGGAAACAGCCAGGAGTTCTTCCAGCTTGCGCTCAACCAGGGGTTCTCCAGGGCGTAATTCCAGCGACAAAATTAAGCGGCGCAAGCGGCGATAGGCTTCTTCGGTTTGCGGTGCAAGCATAGAGGTAGATGCTATGCTACCCTCTTTGGTATACCATCTCAAGTCCAACCTGGAAAGCACGGTGCTTGTGCGATCTACCCGGATGCCACCGCAGCCGGTGTCACCTGGTTCAGGGCTTGAGCCAGATCGGCTATTAGATCTTGGGGGTCTTCGATGCCCACCGACAACCGCACCAACGTATCGGTTACTCCGTGCAGTTCGCGGATTTCGGGGGGCAGGAGCTGGTGGGTGGTAGAGGCCGGGTGGGTGGCCAGCGACTCCACATCGCCCAGGCTCACCGCCTGGGTGAAAAGCTTCAAACCATCCAGGAAGATTGCAGCCGCCTGCTTTGAAGCTAGTTCGATGGAAACCAGACCGCCAAAGCCCTGCATCTGCCGCTTGGCAACCTCGTGGCCAGGATGGGCGCTCAGGCCAGGGTAGTGCACACGCTGGACGGCGGGATGGGCTGACAGATATTCCGCTACTTTGGCCGCTCCTTCACAGTGGGCCTCCATGCGTAAAGGCAAGGTCTTGAGGCCCCGCAACATCAGGTAGCCCTCGAAAGCCCCCAGGGTTCCACCAATATGCCGCAGTCCCTCGGCCCGTACAGCCTCCATCAGCTCCTTAGGCCCTGCCAAAACACCGGCCAGGCAGTCGCCGTGCCCGCCAATGTATTTGGTCGCGGAATGCAACACCAGATCAATACCGTGCTCCAAAGGGCGGGTCAGATAGGGGGTGGCAAAGGTGTTGTCTACCACGGTCAAGACCCCCCTGGCCCGTGCAATTTGGGCTACCGCTGCCAGGTCGTAGATGCGCAGGGTGGGGTTGGTGGGGGTCTCGAAGTAGATCAGCTTGGTCGCAGCAGAAACAATATTGGGCAGGTTTTCCACACTCCCCGCATCCCTCACGCGAACCCCAAACCTGGTCAGGGTTTCCAGAAAATAGCCCTCGGTTCCGCCGTAGAGCGGGGCCAGGTACACGATCTCGTCGCCGGGGGCCAGCAGGGTGTTGCACAGTGCGCTGATAGCAGCCATCCCACTGGCAAAGGCCACCGCTTCTTGGGCCCCTTCCAAGGCGGCCAGTTTCTCTTCGAAGGCCCGCACGGTGGGGTTGCCGATGCGCCCATAGATGTAGCCCGGCTCCTCGCCAGCAAACAGCCGCTCGCCCCTGGCAAAGGAACCATAAGCAAAGGTAGAGGTGCTGTAGATCGGCACCACGTGCGCCCCAGTCTGGGGATCGGGATGGTGTCCAGCGTGAACTGCGCGGGTTCTGAGTTTCATACATTACCTCTGGATCCAACTGGATTGTTGCTTGATTTCAAGATAGCACCCCAACCCCGGCAGGTGTGTGCAATAACGCCCATCTAAACCCAAAGCTATGCAATCCGATGCCAAAAATAGATAAAATAGTGCAATCTTATGGCAGCAATCGAGCTGGATAAAAAAGACCGCAAGATTCTAAACATCCTGCAAAACCGGGGCAACATCCCCAACAACGACTTGGCCGAGCTGGTCAACCTTTCCCCTTCTACCTGCCTGCGCCGGGTCAGGCGGCTGGAAGAGCTGGGAGTCATTCGCGGCTATGTGGCCCTGCTGGATGCCGAAAAGCTGGGGCGCAGCCTTTGTGTGTTCGTGCGGGTCAAGCTCGACCACAAGAGCCGTGCCGACGTGGAGCATTTCGAGCGCGAGGTGCTCCAATACCCCGAGGTAACCGAGTGTCATGTGGTAATGGGCGAGGACGACTTCCTATTAAAAATCATGGTCGCTGATCTGAACGACTTCCAGAAATTTTTGCTGGATCACCTGACGGCCATCCAGGGCCTGAGCACGGTGATCTCCTCGGCGGTGTTGCGGCAGGTCAAGAGCACCACCGAGTTGCCAGTATGACAGACTGTTCCAGCCCTTAGCGGCGGTCGAATTCTTGTCATTTGTGAGTAGGGACAAACGTTGTAGCGTAAAATCTTTACAATATAAAGCATGGTTCAAATTGCAGCGCAGCAGTGGTGTCATGCGTTGGCCGAACTGGCTTCGACAGCAGCTTCTGGCTCAGATGAAGCAGTTCTTTTACGCAAAGGCCTCGAGGTTCTGCGCTGCAACCTGGGGGCGCGCTGTGGCGAAGTCTATCGCTTTTGGCAAGGAAAGTCCGTACTGGAACACCTGCAAAACTGCCAGATAGACTGCCCCCTCAGCCAGACCTCGCAGGAGTTAGCTCAGATGGCCGCGGATACACAACAGGCCACCTGGCACGGACGTGTGGTGGCCCTGCCTTTGCAAGCGGCTGGGCAGGTGCGCGGAGTTTATGTGTTGCACCTGCCCGACGACCCGGCCCCTTCGGAAGAGGAATTTTTGAGCCTCAGCGCCGCGCTGGTCGCGATGGGGCTCCTGCGCGCCAGCGAGGTGGATCGGCTGCGGGGGCGCGAGGCCCAGCGCAGCACGCTCATGCACCAGTTGCTTTTTGCCCAGGAGGAAGAACGCCGCCGGGTGGGGCGGGAATTGCACGACGAGGTGGGCAGTCAGCTTACCGGTGCGCTGCTGGCCTTGCAGATTACTGAGAAACGCCCGGAATACCTGGGCGAGGCCCGCAAAGCAGTGGTGCAAGCGCTTGAAGAAGTGCGCCGCCTCTCCCGCGAACTGCGCCCTGCCGTGTTGGACGACCTGGGGCTGGCCAGGGCCCTCGAGCGCTACCTGCACGAGTACCAGCAACGCACCCGGCTGCAGGTGCAGGCCGAGATCGAGTGTCCCAACCTACGCGAGAGCCAGCAGATCGCCCTCTTCCGGGTGATCCAGGAGGCCCTGACCAATGTGGCCCGCCATGCCCAGGCTCACCAGGTCTACGTGGGGCTTTCTGCCTGGGACAAGCGGGTGCGGGGTCTGATCGCCGACGATGGGCAGGGCTTTGATCCGCAACATACCCCTACCTCCATCGGGATGGTGGGCATGCGCGAACGGATCGAACAGTTGGGCGGCAGCCTGAGTGTGGAAAGCAGGCCAGGACAGGGTACGCGCATCAGTTTTGTGGTGCCGCTATGAGGGTGGCGCTGATTGAAGACCATGCCCTGATTCGCACCGGCCTGCGGCTGTTGCTCGAGTCCGCCAACCATTGGGTCGAAGCCGAGTTTGACCGGGCTGAGGAAGCCCTGGCCTGGCTCTCTAAAGACAAAAAAGTTGTGCCGGATTTGCTCATCCTCGACCTCAACCTGGCCGGTATGTCGGGGCTGGAAGCACTACCAAGGTTGCGTGCACAGACCAAGGTATTGGTGCTTTCCATGCACGAGGAAGCAGAGTATATCGCCGAAGCCTTTGCCGGTGGGGCCAGCGGCTACCTGCCCAAGCGGGCCGCAGATCGGGATTTGCTGGATGCAGTAGCGGCCATTGCCCGTGGAGAGCGCTATTTGCACCCTCTACTGGCCCCATACCTGGCCGAACACATGGGTCTGCCAACCCCCGAGGCCCTCTCGGAGCGGGAGCGTGCGGTGGTGGGGCTGCTGGCCCAAGGCTATAACCTGAGCCAGTCCGCCGAAAAACTCGGTATCTCGGTCAAGACTGCCGCAACCTACAAGGCCCGTGCCTTGGACAAACTGGGCCTGGAATCCCAGCCCGAGTTGGTGCAGTGGGCCAGAGAGCGCGGGCTGGTGTAGGAATTCTTCCGACGTAGTTGTAAGACCTTCCCTGACCTCGCAATTACAAGGTTGGTCTAGCCTAGAATCAGGAGGTTAGGAAATGAAACAACAAAAGTTGCTCCTGGTTGTGCTGCTGGCCCTGGTTCCCGTTCTAGCTTCTTCCGCAAATTTCTCTGCCATCACCGTCCGCGAGATGGGTACCTTCCTCTCCACCCTGCCCACCGACTTCTATGGTGTGCAGACTGCAGCGGCCAAGGCCCAGATTGATGCCATCAAGCCCTTCCTCTTGGATGTGCGCGAAGCCAGTGAGTACAAGGAAGGTTTCATCGCTGGTGCAGTGAATATTCCCATCCGTGAGCTCCCTGCCAAGCTGGCCAGCCTGCCCAAGGACAAACCCATCCTGATCTACTGCGGCATCGGCCACCGTGGCGCGCTGGCCGTGCCCTTCCTGCGCGGCCAAGGCTACAATGTCAAGAGCATCATGGGTGGCTACAAAGGCTGGGTCGCAGCCAATCTGCCCGTCGTAAAAGAATAACAAGTCTCCTGAGCCTTCCGGCCCCCTCGTCCGACTTGTCGCGCGAGGGGGCTCTTTTTAGATTGTAGGAATTCTTCTGACTTCACTGTAAGACCTAGCCTGACCCCGAAAAACCGGTGGGATTCTAGGGTAAAGGCAGGAGGTACATATGCAACTGCTGGGTTGGGTTACTGCCGCTGCTTTCGCGCCCCCCAAGGCCGCCCTCGAGCACGACTTGGTCTCGGGAACCTTGCAGGCCGCGCTGGCCGAGATGGCCAAGGCCCATGATCTGCCGATCCCCGATCTACCTCAGATGCCCCTGAGCGAACTTCAGGCCGTCTATACATCGCTGTTTGTTAGCAACCCTGCGGGGCTGCCCTGCCCGCCCTATGTGGGGATGGCCCTGGATGAGCGGCTGTTTGGGGAAGGTTTTGACCGGCTACTCGAGCTGTACCGGGAGGTAGGCCTCGAGACCTCCCCCGACTGGCGCGACCTGCCCGACCACCTAGCAGCCGTGGGTGAGGCCATCGCGCTCTTAGATACCAAACCGGCCCAGGCCCGCACTTTGGCCCTGGACTACTTGTACCCCTGGCTCAAACGTTATACCCCTATCCTTCGAGAAGCCGATTCCACCAGCTTCTACAGCGCCATTGCGCTCTTCCTTTCTCAAGCCCTGGAGGTGGTACAAAGTGAAACTACCGCGCCGCAACTTTCTTAAGCTCTCCGCCGCTACTGTAGGCGCGGTCAGCGTGGGTGGGGCGGTCACCCTGACCAGCCGCGCCAAGGCTGCACCCGCCTGGTACACCAAAGAGGTCAAGCAGGTGTTCCAGATCTGCGAGAACTGCTTCTGGCGCTGCGGCATCAAGGCCAGCGTGGTGGGTAACCGGGTCTACAAAGTAGACGGCTACAAAGAAAACCCCAAGAGCCGTGGCATGCTCTGCCCCAGAGGGCAAGCAGCCCCTGCCCAGACCTACGACCCCGACCGGCTCAAAAAGCCCCTGATTCGCATTGAAGGCAGCCAGCGCGGCGATGGGCGGTACCGCGAGGCCAGTTGGGAAGAAGCCCTGGACTACATCGCCAAGAAGATGCTTGGCCTCAAAGAACAGTACGGCACCGAGAGCATCGCCTTCTTTGGGCACGGCACCGGGGACGGCTGGTTCGTGGACTTCCTACCGGCGGCCTGGGGCAGCCCCAACGCCGCCAAGCCTTCGGTCTCGCTCTGCACCGCCCCCCGCGAGGTAGCTGCCCAGTACACCTTCGGGCGGGCCATCGGCGGGCACGAGCCCATAGACTGGCCCAACACCAAGTACATCGTGCTGATCGGCCACCACATCGGTGAGGACACCCACAACACCCAGTTGCAGGAGTTTAGCGAGGCCCGCAAAAACGGGGCCAGGGTCGTGGTGGTAGACCCCCGCTTCTCCACTGCTGCGGCCAAGGCCGACCGCTGGCTGCCCATCAAGCCCGGAACCGACACCGCCTTGCTGCTGGCCTGGATTCACGTACTAATTAGTGAGAACCTCTACGACCAGGCTTTCATCGAAAAGTACACCGTGGGGATGGATCAGCTGGTGGCCCATATCAAGCCCTACACCCCCGAGTGGGCCGAGCAACAGACCGAGATCCCGGCCCAGGTCATCCGCCAAGTAGCCCGCGAGATGGCCCAGCACAAGCCCAAAGCGATACTCCCCCCTACCCGACACACCGTCTGGTACGGCAACGACACCCAGCGCATGCGGGCTTCATACATCCTCAACACCTTGTTGGGCAACTACGGGCGCGAAGGGGGTTTCTACATCGCCATGGCCCCGTACCTGGAGAAATACCCCACACCCCAGCTTCCCCTCGAGCCCGCTGCGGGCGGGTGCGCAGGCCCAGCCGCTGTGGTCACGGAGCCAGAGGGCTTCAAACCCCGGGCCGACAAAGGCAAGTTCCTCGCCAACACCACTGCGATCCAGGAACTCATCGAGCCGATGGTCAGCGGCCAGCCCTACCCCATCAAGGGGCTCTTCGCCTACGGCATCAACCTCTTCCACGCCATCCCCAACGTGCCGCGCACCAAGGAGGCCCTGAGCAAGCTGGATCTGTATGTAGCGATTGATGTCCTGCCGCAAGAGCACGTGATGTGGGCCGACGTGATCCTGCCCGAGGCCACCTACTTGGAGCGCTACGACGACTTTGTCACCGTCGCCCACAAGACCCCCTTCATCCAGCTCCGCATGCCTGCCCACGAGCCGCTCTACGACTCCAAACCCGGCTGGTGGATCGCCAAAGAACTGGGCAAGCGAATCGGCCTCGAGCAGTTCTTCCCCTGGCAAAACATCGAGGAATACCTCGACACCCGCATGCAGACGGTGGGGCTCGACCTCGAGACCATGAAAAGCATGGGCACCATGGTGCAAAACGGCAAACCCTGGCTCACCGACTGGGAAAAAGAGAACAGCCTGCCCTTCAACACCCTCTCCGGCAAGATCGAGCTGTACTCCGAGGCTTTGGCCAAGGCTGGCTTCGATCCACTGCCCAAGTACGAAGCACCCCAGGCCGTACCCGAGGGCTTCTACCGCCTGCTGTACGGGCGCAGCCCGGTACACACCTTCGCCCGCACCCAGAACAACCCGGTGCTGATGGAGATGGAATCCTCCAACAGCGTCTGGCTCAATGCCGAGGAGGCTGCCCGACTGGGCTTCAAACCAGGCGACCATGCCTATCTAATCAACCAGGATGGGGTGCGGGAAGGCCCGGTACGCCTCAAGGTCACCCAGCGCATCCGCAAGGACGCGGTCTACATCACCCACGGCTTTGGTCACAAGGCCAAAGGCATGGCCCTGGCCGACGGACGTGGGGCCTCCGACAGCTACCTCCAGACCCGCTACACCCTGGATCGCATCTCGGGCGGAGCCGGGCTGCGCAACAACTTCGTCAAGCTGGAAAAAGCGCCAGCCCCCAAGCTCAAGAGCGTGACCCAGCTCATCAAGGAAAGGGGGGCCTAAATGGCACGCTTGGGAATGCTAATTGACCTTTCGGCCTGTGTGGGCTGTGCGGCTTGTGCGGTGGCCTGCAAGATGGAAAACCAGGTGCCTGCCGGAGCCTCGAGGCTCTGGATCCGTGAACGCGAGGTGGGCCGCTTCCCCAACCTGGCAGTGGAGTTCCGCCCCGAGCAGTGCAACCACTGCGAGAACCCCCCCTGCGTTCCGGTCTGCCCCACCGGGGCCAGCTACCAGACCAAGGATGGGCTGGTAGAGGTAGATGTTGCCAAGTGCATCGCCTGTGGGGCCTGTGCGGCCGCCTGTCCCTACGATGCTCGCTTCACCAACAAAAAAGGCGGCTATGCCGATAAGTGCAACTTCTGTGCCCATCGCCTCGCCAAGGACCAGCAACCTGCCTGCGTGGAAACCTGTCCAGCTTATGCCCGGGTATTTGGCGACCTCGACGACCCCAACAGCGAAATTGCCAAGGTGTTGAAAGCCGCCGAGCGCTCCGACGTGCTGCGGCCTGACCAGGGCACCCGTCCCAAGGTGATCTACCTCAACGCCCCCAGCAAAAAAGGGCTTACCCAGGAGGTGAGCGACTCATGACCGAGTTCTACGGAGTGCCCAACACTAGTGAGTTCTGGCACTGGACCAACGCACTACACTTTGTGCTGGTGGGGCTGGCGGGCGGGATGGCCCTACTGGCTGCCATTCTGACGCTACGCCAACATCCCGAACGGAACCGCTATGTATGGCTGGCAGCCGTATTGATTGTGCTCGACCTGTTTGTGCTATGGGCAGAGTCACCGGCCCGCTGGCGCTTTAGCCATATCTGGCTCTTCCTTAGCTTTCAACCTGGCGCACCCATCTGGTGGGGAGCCTGGGGGCTGGCCGCTGCGCTGGTTGCGACCGCAGCCTTGCTACTCAAGCAGTGGTTTGTCCCTCTGCGGCGCATCCCCGAAGTGGTACCAGGGCTGGTGCTGTTGCTGGGGAGCCTGGTGGCCCTGGCCTACCCTGGTTTCGCCCTTGCCGTGAACACCACCCGTCCGCTGTGGAACGAGATGATGCTCTTCATTTTCCCCATCACCGCCTTGCTGATGGTGCTGGCCATTGCCCTGCTTTTGGGCAGCACCTGGGCCAGGCGCTGGGAGGTACTGGTGGCAGCTCTCAGCCTGGCCTTGTTGGTAGCCTATCCGCTCACCCTGCAAGGGGCAGCCCGTGAACACTTCAACCAGGAAGGCTTAATTGGTTATGGGGTAGCAGGTCTGCTCATTGCCGTTGCTGCCCTGTTCTTCCGCAATCCACGCTGGGCAGCTGCGCTGGGCCTGGCGGGAGCGGTGGGGGTGCGCTGGCTGCTGGTAATGGTGGGTCAGTTTCAATCCCCTGGACTCTAAAGCCACGCTTGTTGAGGCACTCCCCGTTGTGGGAGTGTCAACCAGAGCGCACTTCTTCTAGCTTCCCATCTCTAGCCAGCCAACGGATGCCCCTATCCAGTGCATATTCACGCAAATCATGGAGGTCATGCGTCCAGGCCAGTTCTACCCGCTTGCCCTCGGTGCGCAGCCTGCGGGCCATCGCCAGGTCGAGCGCCAACACCTCGGGAGGTGCCTCGGAAAGGGGTAGGCGCAGGGCTTCCATCACCCGCTCCAAACCCAGGGCAAAACCCGCTGCGTAGGGCAGCAGGGCTCCATCGTAGCGGCCCCCGCCCAAAAGGGGCAGGCCAAAGTCGGGGGTGTAGGCCTGGAAGTTGAGGCCCGTATAGAAGGTCAGGAGCCGGGCCCGGCCCAGGTCAAGGAGTAAGGGCACTTCGGGTAGCAAGTTAAGAACGGCCTCGAGCCAGTCCAGATCGGCCTGAGCGCGGCCCGATAGGGACAGCTTGCGGGCTTCTTCCAACACCTCGCGCCCACCATAGAGGTCGGGCAGGGCCTGAATCGCCTGTTGTAAACCGGGGTGAACCTGATAATCCTTTAGCAAAAAACCCAGTTGGGGGCTGTTCTTGCGGTGAATGGCCTGGCGCAAAAACTCTTTCTGTGCGTCCGATAAGCCCGTCGAATCCAGCAGATCCCGCACCAGAGCAGGCAGCCCCACCTCAATTTTGGCTTCAGGGAAGCCAATCAACCGCAGCGCTTCCCAGGCCAGTTCCAACACTTCGGCATCGGCTTGGGGGCTCGAGACCCCGATCAGCTCGGCCCCCACCTGGCCAAACTCGCGGCTGCGCCCCAGTTCGGCATTGGCCTCGCGCAGCCAGAGGGTTCCGGCATACTGCATTCGTACCGGCTGGCCTGACGCAAGCCGACCGTTGCTACGCAAAAGGCCGGCCACTGCCGTCGTGAACTCCGAGCGTAGCACCAGCACCCCGCCGTTCTTGTCCACCAGTTTGAAGGAACGCTCTGCCAGGGTGTGCTGGGGATCGTAGACTTCCAGCGAAGGTAGCTCCACCGGCTCATACCCCCAGCCATACAGCAACCCCGCCAGCCGCTCTTGCAACTCGCGGCGCAAGCGGGCTTCAGGGGGCAGAAAATAGCGGGTGCCTTCGGGAATCATGCTAGTGCTCTGGTAACTTGATTTCTGAGATGGATTAAGCCCCTCTAATGTCCGGGAGTTGCTTTGAGCGCTTCGCTTCGGGGACTTTATGGCATATCAATCTTTAACTTACCAGACCACTAGCCAGTAGTGCATAGCCGATTGCTTAACTTCTGAGCAATTGGGCTATTTGCTCTTTGCGAAAATTCTCACCGAGATGATCTTGTCGCGCTCCCGCCGGGCGGTGGGGCCTTCAGTAGCATGGATGCTTTCCACCACATCCATACCCTGGGTTACCTGCCCAAAGATGGTGTACTGCTGGTTGAGGTTGGGGGTGGGGCCATAGGTGATGAAGAACTGCGAGCCATTGGAGTTGGGATCCATGGTACGGGCCATGCCCAGCAGGCCTTTCTTGTCGTAGTTGAGCTTAGGGGTCACTTCCAGGCCAAACTGGTAGCCGGGGCCGCCCATGCCGGTGCCGGTGGGGTCGCCGGTCTGGGCCACAAACCCCGGAATCACCCGGTGGAACACGATACCCTCGAAGTAGCGATGGAGGGCCAGAAACACGAAGGAGTTGACGGTATTGGGTGCCTCGGTTTCAAACAGGTCTATTCCGACCTTACCCTTGCTGGTCTCGAGCTCGGCGTAGTAGTCGAGCTTGGTAGCGTCAATCACCTGCTCAGCCTTGGCGAACTTGGTGGCGGGCTTGTCAGACTTGTAGGGCAGGGCTTCCATGTTTCCTCCAAAACTGCGGTTCGCCGCAATGCCGGGGATTCCCCCCCCACCTTGCAGCAAGAAAAACGCAGCGGCTGCCAGGGCTAGCAGAATGGCAACAATCAGGGCGATTCGCATCCGGGATAGTGTACCGATGTAGATGAGAAATCGCCAATAGGGACAACTGCTAGGCCATCCGGATACCCTGGGCGTTATTGTCGAGCAAGCATCTTGGCAACCAGTTCTTGGAGTCCAACGGGAACCCTAAAACCGCCAGGTTGTCAAAAATCAAGCTATCTATGTCCATCTTGCTCCCGCACGATGGATAATTATATTTTTGGCAAGGTAATGCCGCGTTGGCCCTGGTATTTGCCCTGGCGGTCACCGTAGGTCACTTCGGGGCGCTCACCCTCGAAGAACACCAGTTGTACCACGCCTTCACCGGCATACATCTTGGCTGGCAAGGGGGTGGTGTTGGAGAACTCGAGGGTGACGTGCCCCTCCCAACCTGGCTCCAGGGGCGTGATATTGGCAACAATACCAACCCGCGCATAGGTGCTTTTGCCGATGGCGATCGCCAAAACATTATCGGGCATGCGGATATACTCCATGCTGCGGGCCAGCACGAAGGAGTTGGGCGGGATAATCACCTCGTCGCCCTCGTAGTCCACAAAGCTCTTGGGGTCGAGACCCTTGGGGTCGGCAACGGTGTGAAATACATTGGCGAAGATTTTCCACTCCCGTGCTGCCCGTAAGTCGTAACCAAAGCTCGACAGCCCATAGCTAATCACCCCATCACGCACCAAGCGTTCCTCAAAAGGCTCAATCATACCTTGTTTGGCCTTTTCACGTATCCACCAGTCGGGCTTTACACTCATGACCCACACTATACAAGGGGCATTGGGGTCGGAGAACCTGCAGCCAGCAACGAGCACAACAGGCATTTACGGCAACTTTGACCTCGAGCCCTTAACCCTAAACCCCCTCGTCCATCGAAAAAAATTGCACGAAGGCACCCATAATTTACCTGTCATGATTAACATCCGGGGTATTTTCACAACGAAGGTTCATGTTGGAGCCTAAACTGATACCATGCGCAAGCTACCAGGATGGAGAATTGTATTGCCGGGTTTGCTACTCGCCTTTAGCATCCTGCTTGTATCTTGTGGTTCAGACAACCAAAACGACCAAAACCGCCAGCCCTTGCGCCTGATCCTTCGATTCGACACGGGTTATGTGGACGAACCTTACAACACCACCCTCACGGCGGACGGGGGGATTCGACCCTATAAGTTTAGCCTCGAGGGCAACCTGCCCAAAGGGCTGAGCTACAACAGCGGGCGTATCAGCGGCACCCCCCAGGAGCGCGGTACGTTCGAGCTGATCATCAGTGTGGAGGACGCCAACCTCTCCAACCGTACCCAGAAAATCACCCTAACCATCGGTGAGACCCCACCGCCCCGCCTGGATCAGGTCTTCCCGCTGGCCGAGGTCTCCGACCCCTTCCCCTATTTGTTCCGGGTACGCGACCGCGAGGCCAGGGGTTTTCAGGTTCAGATCCCGCTCAAAGACCTGAAAACCACCCTGGACAGCTTCAAGGCCGATGCCAGCGTACTCTATGTGCTTCGCTACAACGAGGAAAAGGGCCTGGTGGATATTGATGCGGCCTTCACCGGCCCGCGCAAAGACCTAGAAGCCTTCCGCTTTACCGCAACCCCTCTACCCGACAAAAAAGTACGGCCTGAGGTGAGTTTCCGCGAGACCAAGGTGGCCTTTTACGACAAAAACGGTAAGCTGGCCGGCAACGCCCAGGCCATCGAGCGGACGGCCAGCGAGGGCCGGTACAAGTTCAGCGACCTCGAGGCCATCGCCCGCAACTGGGGCCGCCGCCTAACCCCAGCAACCCCCAGCACAACCGCTCCCACTGCCCCCCAAGCCCCTGCGAACAACCCGCCCCAAGGCCAGGCTGGAGATCAGGGGAGCCCTACCGCACCCACCGAAAACCAGAAAGCGGACACAACCCAAGAAGATTCTCCCGCAGAACCACCTACACCGTCCACCGAACAAACACCTCCTAGCCCACCAGCGCAGCCCCCCCAACCTGGACAAGCACAGCCCCCCCAGCCTGGACCAGCGCAGCCCCCTCAACCTGAACCCGCACAACCCGCCGGCACCCCAGCAGCACAGCCTCCAGGCCAGCCTGCTCCAGCGCCATCCCCAGCAGCCCAAAAGCTGGAGGGTGATCTCAACGGTGATGGAGTGGTGGATCAAAAAGACCTGGATTTGCTGCGCTCCTCTTATGCCTGGGCCAGTGTAAGTACGGGACAAGCAACCCCGCCCACCAACCAGCCGCGTACCCCCCCACCGCCCGGTGGAACCCCGCCCGGAAGCAGTACGTCTGGTTCTGGCTCGAGCGATGCCAACCCCGAAGAGGAAAACCCCGATAACTCGGAAGGCAAGTAAATTCCAAAGCCACTGCTCAAGTATTTCCACACCCTCCCTAACAAGCTTTCCGTTGGGAGCGTGACGAAGGTCAGCCCTCTTCTATTTGGAATTGGGTTTCGCTGCTATCCTAAATAAACCGTGGGCAGAGCGCTGATTGTCTTGGCATTTCTGTGGGTGGTTACCCTGGCGGGCTTTTTGGTGTTGCGTCAAACCCCCAAAACCTCCCCGCTATGGGGTCTACGGGACTTTTTCTGGCTGTTGTTGCAGGCTCTTAGTGTGGTGAGTGTATTGGCCATCATCGCTTTGGTAACCGGCATCATTACCCTTCAACGTAACCCTTTCGCACCGGCCAACTAGCTATGCGCGTTGCGGTTATCTCGGATATCCACGGCAATCTTCCGGCGCTCGAGGCCGTCTTGGCCGACTTAAGGCAGGTGGGGGCCCATCTGGTCATCGTCAATGGCGACATCGTAAACCGGGGGCCTTCCAACCGCGAAGTGTTGGAGTGCCTTCTAAACCTGTCTATTTCCAAACAGGGTCATACCCTCGCCCCCCAGGGATTCTGGTTCACCCTGGGCAACCACGACGATCTAGTGGTCAAGTGGGCCCAGCACGACCCCTCGCTGGCCGAACTCTACAACGATCCTTTGTTCGAACCCACTGCCTGGTCGGTGGCCCAGCTCCCCCAGGCCCACCTGGACTGGCTCAGCAATCTACCCTTTCAGGTTGCCCTCGAGGAAACCCCCCAACGGATCTTTGGGCTGGACAAGGCTGAGGGGATGGGCGAAAGGGTTCTGGTACGGGCCACGCATGGTTCGCCCCGCCACTACCGCGAGGGTTACGACGAACACCAGACCCTGAGCACCCTGAGCGAAATCAGCGAAGACTACCCAGCGCGGCTTTTGGTGGGTTCGCATACCCATCGGCCCTTTATGTACCAACTGGGTGAAGCGTTGGTACTCAACAGCGGGGCGGTGGGCGCCCCTTTCAACGGGGACGTGCGAGCCCAATATGTGGTGGTCGAAATTGGGGAAAACCACGTTCAGGTGGATTTCCGCCAGATTTCCTACAACCTACAGGCTGCCCTGCAGGCCTATTACGATTCAGGCCTGATGGAAGAGGGGGGCCTCGGGGCCGATATTTTCTACCACGAGACCCGCACCGCCCGCTCGATGTTGATGAACTTCTGGAAATGGTCGGAGGGCCAGAACCTTCCCCGTGACTGGGAGTCCTGGCGGCTGTATCAGGCTGCCTACCCGGAACGCTTTGTCTGATACCCCGGTGGTGAAGGCTGCGATAAGCTGGTAATGTGAGCCTTTCCCCTGAACGCATCCGCGAGTTTGTGATGGCCGGGCATGGCGACCTAGCAAAAGTGCAGGCCATGCTGGGCGAAACCCCCGAGCTGCTGAACATGGCGCACGAATGGCAGCCTGGCGATACCGAGACGGCCATTCAGGCGGCGGCCCATGTGGGTAGCCGGGCCATCGTGGAATTTCTGTTATCTAGAGGCGCACCATTGGAAATTTCGACGGCGGCCATGCTGGGGCAAGTGGAAACCGTTCGGGAGATGCTACAGCGCGAGCCTGCGCTGGCCCAGCACAAAAGTGCCCACGGGATTCCGTTGCTGCCCCATGCGGCCCTCTCGGGCCGGGTGGAGATGCTGGAATTGGTGTTTGCCCGTGGCGCAGACCAGGGAAGCAGCATGGCACTGGGGCTGGCAGTGGGGCGGGGCCATGCCGATGCAGTGCGCTGGCTGCTGGAAAACGCCAACCCCGACCTGAGCTGGCAGAACTTCCAGGGCAAGACCCTCCTACAACTCGCTACCGAAGGGGGGCACACCACCCTTGCTGACCTGTTGCGTCAATATGGAGCCTAGCTATGGGAAACCTGCACGACTTTCTGGTCTCAGCCCGCACCATAGCGGTGCTGGGAGCCCACCCCAACCCCAATAAAGCCGCTTTCTATGTACCCGACTACCTAGGGCGTAAGGGCTACCGGTTGTTTCCGGTGAATCCGGTCTATGCCGGACAAGAGCTCTGGGGCCAGACCGTAGTCCGTAAACTGACCGATCTAGGGGAGCCCATAGATATTGTGGATGTGTTTCGCCGCAGCGAGGCCCTGCCCGACCATCTGGAAGAGATTCTGGCCGCCCGGCCCAAACTGGTCTGGCTGCAATCGGGCATTCTGAATGACAGCTTTGCCGAAACCCTTCGGCAGGCCGGGATTCAGGTGGTGCAGAATCGGTGCTTGATGGTGGTTCATCGGCAACTCGTAGGCTAGAGCACCCTTCATAATCATCGGACCTCTAACCCCTGGTGCTCGACTTTTTCCGCCCATGCCCAGCGATCTACACAGCACCCTGCTTACCTGGTATCAACTCCACAAGCGCAAACTGCCGTGGCGGGGGGAGCCAGACCCCTACAAGATTCTCTTGTCGGAGGTGTTGCTGCAGCAGACCCGGGTCGAGCAGGCCATTCCCTATTACCAGCGTTTTCTACAGCAATTCCCAACCCTCAAAGACCTGGCTAGGGCCGACCAGGAAGCCGTGCTCAAAGCCTGGCAGGGTTGCGGTTACTATGCCAGGGCCCGCAACCTGCACAAGCTGGCCCAAAGGGTGGTCGCTCAGAGCAAGCACCTCCCCAAATCGTCCGGTGAGTTGCGGGCCTTGCCCGGCATCGGCCCCTACACTGCTGCAGCCGTGGCTTCCATTGCTTTTGGCGAGCCCGTAGCGGCAGTGGATGGCAACGTGCGGCGGGTATTGGCGCGCTTTTATGCCTGGGAAAATCCGACCCCAAAGCAAGTGCAGGACGCTGCCGATACCCTAATGGCCGAGCTGGTGTACTGGGGCGGGGATGTGAACACACCCGATGGCTCCCTGCCCGGCGACTGGAACCAGGCCCTGATGGAGCTGGGCGCTACGATTTGCACGCCGCAAAATCCAAGCTGCGGGAGCTGTCCGGTGGCTCCATTTTGTCAGGGGAAAAGCCATCCCGAGCGCTATCCTGCCGCCAAAGTGCGCAAGCAGAAAAGCCTCGAGGTGGTAGCGCTGGTTTTGCAGGGGCCAGATGGAATCCACCTAGAACTGCGCCAGGGCCGCGTTTTGGGTGGGCTGTGGGGCCTCCCGATGGAGGAGGGCCAAGGGGCTTTGGAGCGCTTGCTGGCCCGCTTTGGGCTGGATTCTGCCGAGGCGGTGGGCACCGTACGCCACGACTTCACCCACCGCAAGCTCTACATCCGGGTCTATAAAGCCCACTGGGAGGCCAGCGAAAACCCCGAGCACCGCCCTTTATCGCGGCTGGATCGCAAAATACTCGAGCTGGTCAAGGCCCACCAGACGCCTCTTTGGTAGGGCTATGCGGTTGGCCCAAAGCTTCCGCTAGGCGCAACCCCTCCTGGGCCATCTGGGCATAGGTTCCCTGCCCCAGTACGCACAAACCCAGTCCATACAGCCCTTCCAACCGGTGTAACCGGAAAGTGGCCGAGTCCCACTCTCCATCAGCAAAAACCTTGTACTCGACACGGTAACCCGGTGTGGTGTCTTGCTCGGCCACCTCGGCCTGTTGGGAGGTGAAGGCAAAACCAAGCTGCACCAGGTGCTGGTACAGATCGGGGTAGGCCACCTCCGAGAGGCGTCCGGCTTCCTCGGTCACTTGGCCTATGGATAGCCGAGGATTCAGAAAACTCCCGACCGCCAGCACCACCTTGTGGGCGGTTTTTCGCGGCCCCTCCCAGCTCTCGATGCCCACCACGGTGGGGCCCTCGAGCATCAGGCGTGTAACCGAGAGCTGCAGAAGGTGAATCTGGGGGTGGTTTTCCAGCCCGTACTTGGCCCGGCGGTGCAGCTCCCAGCCTTTCAAACCGGCCTCACCCACCTCGGCCAGCAGCGAGCCCTGGGGAAAGGGGCTCTGGATGGGGGTAAAGGGCAGGTAGACCGAGTCCAGGCTGGTGCTGACCAGGCCCACCCGAACCCCTTTCTGGGCCAGGGCATAGGCCGCCTCGGAGCCGGCGAAGCCTGCGCCCACAATCAGTGCGTCGTAATCCACGCGCCCCATCATACGCGGCCTCCCTTGCAGGCGTAAGACAGTGGCTCGGGGGAGCTTGCTTGACATTATTGATAATACGTTATCAAATACTTAATATGCAGCGGTGGTTTGTAGTGGTTGTTTTCATCGGCCTAGCTTTGGGCCAGCCGCTTCAAGTAGCGGCAACCACCACCGTGATAGCCGACCTGGTGCGTGAGGTGGGGGGCTCGAGGGTGCGGGTGGTCACGGTGGTACCGATGGGGGCCGACCCCCACAGCTTCGAGCCGCGGCCCTCCACGGTGCAGGCCATCACTGGCTCGAGGCTGCTCTTCGCCAACGGGATGAACCTCGAGGTCTTCCTGGATCGCATCGTTGCCCAGCTTCCCCGCAACGCACAGGTGGTTCGGCTGGCGGAAGGGCTGCCCAACCCCATCTGCTACACCCAGGCCGACCGCGAGGCCCCCGGGGCCCATCTGCACGGCCCCTGCGACCCCCACCTCTGGCTTGACCCTAGCTACGGCCTGGCCTACGCCGAGCGTATTCGCGAGGCACTAGCCCGCCTCGATCCGGCAGGCCGTGGCCTGTACGAAGCCCGGCTGGCCGACTTCCGGGCTCGAGTACAGGCCGCCGATGCCAAGGTGAGGGCCTGCCTGGCTCGCACCCCACCGGCCAACCGCAAAGCGGTGGTACAGCACGACGCCTACCGCTATGCCGGGCGGCACTACGGCATCGAGTTTGTAGGCTCCATAGCCAGCTTCTCAGGCCAGCAGCAGGGCCCACGCGCCCTTGCCAACCTGGCCATCGCCATGCGCGAACGTGGGGTGCAGGTAATCTTCACCGAGCCGCAGTTTGCCCAGACCGAGACCCGGGCCCTGGCCGAGGCCACCAACGCCCGCATTTTCACGCTGTATTCCGACACACTCACCCCCCAGGTGGCCAGCTACCTAGCGCTCATTCAGCACAATGGACAGACCCTGTGTCAGGCCTTCCGCTAGGGCTGAGAGGGAACAAGCCTTACGTGGGGCCTGAATCTTGCAAAGTTTTTGATAATGATATATCAATATTATCTCGGAGGTGAATGATGAAGCGATGGGCAAACTGGATGGTAGCAGGCTTCTTGCTAGGCCTACCCGTGTGGGCGGGGCCGGATGACGCAAAGCATCCCGGGAGGCTGGTAGTGGCCGACGGCAAAGCAGGGCTGCTGCGGGTGATTGACCTCGAGACCGGCGAGCTGGTGGGTTCTTTCTCGGCCCCCGGCCCGGCCAATGTCTACGGCGCTGGCAACGGGATATACGCTTTTGCGGTACACCGCGAGCAGAACCGGGTGAGCGTGGTATACGGTGGATTGAGGCAAGAAGACCACGGTGATCACAAAGACCTGGTAGTGGAGGCTCCCTACATCCTCCAGACTTTCACCACCGGCCCCAAGCCCACCCATTTCAGCAGCCACGATGGAATAGTCACCATTTATAACGATGGCGATGGCACGGTCGCTGTACTGGACGAAAAGAGCCTGGGGCTGGGCCTGCGCATGCGCGAGGTCGCCACCGGAGCCCCTGACCACGGCGCGCCGCTGGCGATGGGGAACGTGGTGCTGGCCGGTAGCCTCAACCGGGGGGTGGTGGAGGTGTTCAGCCAGGGCGGGCAGAAGATTACTACGTTTAGCGGTTGCCCACGCCTGCACGGCGAGGCTGCGCTGGGCAACCGAATCGCCTTCGGTTGCAGCGACGGGGTCTTGCTGCTGGAGCGCCAGGGCAATGGTTTCGTTAGCCGCAAACTGCCCAACCCTGCCGGAGCCCTGCAAAATGCGCGGGTCGGCACCCTGGTTAGCCACGCCAAGTACCCCTTCTTTATCGGCAATTTTGGGCAAGGTCTGGTGCGTGTAGACAACCAGCTCAGCGTTTATCCCCTGCCCGCCAACCCAGTGCGCTTCGGCTTCGATAAGAACGGGGTGCTGGTGGTGCTCACCGCCGACGGCAGCCTGCACACCCTCGAGGCCCCCACAGGCAAGGTAACCGCGAGCCTAAAAATCTCCGCACCCATCACCGCCAGCGGCGAGGGCGCGGTGCGCCCCGGCCTGGCCCTAGGCGACGGCAAAGCCTTTGTAACCCTGCCCGACAAGGGAGAGGTGCTCGAGGTCGAGCTGGCCGAGATGGTCGTCAAGCGTCGCTTTAACGTGGGCGGGGCTCCGGGCAGCGTGGCCTGGCTATGGGTGGATGGGGTACGGCACTGAGGTCAAACGTGCTTTACCACCTGCGGGGCTGAACTGCCCCGCATTTAGGTTCTGTTGCTCAAAACTTCGAGGAGATGAACAGTGAGAACCAGTCCGATTCCGGTTGGCGTCCTGGTGGGTTTCCTGGGCGCTGGCAAAACCACTCTGATCAACCATCTGCTCTCAAGCAGTCATGGCAAAAAAATAGCGGTGGTGGTGAACGAGTTCGGCGAGGTCAACGTAGACGCCAGACTGGTGCGCCACACCACCGAGCGCATGATCGAGATGTCCAACGGCTGCATCTGCTGCACCCTGCGGGAAGACCTGCTCCTAGAGCTGCGCGAACTCTCGGAGATGGAGCTCGATTACATCCTGATCGAGTCCACCGGCATCGGCGAACCCCTGCCCATCGCCCAGAGCTTCCATATGGAAGACCTGCCGGGTCGGGTGCGCCTCGACGCCATCATCACTGTGGTAGACGCCGAGGCTTTCTGGGACGACTGGAATCGCAAAGATACGGTCGAAGACGAGGAAGGCAACCCGGTGGAGCAACCCCTGGCACCCCTGCTGGCCGATCAGCTCGAGTTCACCTCTATTGTGCTGCTTAACAAGGCTGACCGGGTGGATGAGGCCACCCTGAACCAGCTCGAGGGTTTCATCCACGAGCTAAACCCATATGCGCAGATCTACCGCACAGTGCGAGGCCAGATTGAGCCTGAAAAGCTCATGCACACCGGCCTCTACAACTACGAACTGGGCCTGGCCCACCCCGACTGGGAGATTGAGTGGAACAGGCCCAGTTCGGAGGTCGAGGAGTACGGCTTCGAGAGCTTCGTCTACCGCAGTGAGGTGGGCTTCGATGCCCAGGCTTTCGAGCAGTTCTTACACAACTGGCCCAAGAATATCGTGCGCGCCAAGGGCTGGGTCAAGTTCAGTAACCATGTGCCGGCCACGCTTTCGCAAGCCGGAAGGCAGATCGTGCTCGAGCCCCGCATAGAGCTGCTGCGGCAGCACGAGCTCGAGGCCCTGCCGCCCGAGGAACAGGCCCGCTACCACCAGATGCTCGAGGCCCTCAACCAAGAGCCCACCGAGATCGTCTTCATCGGTCGGGGCCTCCTCAAACATCAAAGGGCGCTCGAGGGCCGCCTTAACGAGTGCATCTGGAACGTCTAGTCTTCCAGGTAGGTGTACCCCACCAGCTCCCGCGCGTACTGCTCCATAAAAGCGCCCTTCTCGGCCGGGGTGAGTTTTTTGGACGAGCGCACCAGCTTCTCCACTGCTTCGGCCAGCTCGTCGTCTTCATAGCCCATTTTCTCGATCACCCGCCGGGCTTTTTCGCCCAGGATGAAGCGCTCGATGTCGTAACCGTCTTCGTCTACCACCACATGGGCCTCGCCAATGCGGCCAAAGAGGTTGTGGCTCATGCCCAGCACATCCTGGTAGGCCCCGGTCAGGAAGACCCCCAGGTAGTAGTACTCGCCTTCGCGGATTTCGTGGACGGGAAGGGTGTTGCGCACATCGTGGGTGTCAATGAAGCGGTCAAACTTGCCATCGGAGTCGCAGGTGATGTCCACCAGGGTGGCCTCGCGGGTAGGGCGTTCGTTCAGGCGCGAGAGCGGTACGACGGGGAACATCTGCTTGATGGCCCAGGAGTCGGGCAGGCTCTGGAACAGGCTGAAGTTGCAGACCAGCTTATCGGCCAGCATCTTTTGCAGATCCTCGAGCTCATCGGCGGGGTAGTCGAGCTCGAGGGCCAGCTTGAGGGTCTTGCGGGCAATCTGGTAGAACAAGGCCTCGGCGGCAGCCCGGTCGCGCAGCGAGATCAGGCCCAGGTCGTAGAGGTTCTGGATGGTGTCCTTGTTGGCAAAGGCATCGTGGTAGACCTCACGGTAGTTTTTGGCCGAAATGCTCTTGGCTAAATCGAACATATCCTTGACCACCGGATGGGCGTCTTTAGGTTGCTCGACTTTTTCTTCGCCAGGGGGGCGGATGGTGTCTACCACTTCCAGCACCAGCACGCTGTGGTAGGCGGTGATGGCCCGGCCGGACTCGGTGACGAGGTAGGGGTGGGGTTCGCCGTGCCCATCGCAGACTTCTTTGGTCACGTAGACCAAATCTTCGGCATATTCATTTAGCGAGTAGTTGGCCGAGGCGTAGAAGGCGGTCTTGGAGCCGTCGTAGTCTACCGCCAGCCCACCCCCTAGGTTGAGGTAGCGCACCGGGGCTCCCAGCTTGCGCAGTTGCACGTAAGTCTGGGCGATCTCGCGCACGGCCTGCTTGATGCGGCGGATGTCGGTCACCTGGCTGCCGATGTGCGAGTGCAGCATGGCGATGGTGCCCAGCATCCCGGCTTCGGCCAGTAGGTCCACTGCACGAATGATTTCGGGGGTGGTAAAACCAAACTTGGCCGCCTCACCGCCCGATTCCTCCCACTGGCCGGAGCCCTTGGTTTTGAGTTTGTAGCGGATGCCGATTTGCGGTTCGACCCCCAATTCTTGGGCGATGCGGATCACCCGCCCCAGCTCGGCGAATTTCTCTAAGGTGATAATGACGTTTTTGCCCAGTTTTTTACCCATCAGGGCCAGGCGGATGAAGTCGTCGTCCTTGAAGCCATTGCAGGCGATGATGGACTCGGGGTGCAGATCCTGGGCCAGAATTAGAGCCAGCTCGGCTTTGGAACCGGCCTCGAGGCCATAGGCGTAGGGCTTTCCAGCTCTGGCTACGGTCTCGACCACCATGCGTCGCTGATTGACCTTAACCGGATAGAGGCCCCGGTATTCCCCGTCGAAGTGATACTTCTTAATGGCCCGCTTGAAGGCTTCGTTGAGTGCCTCCACCCGGGCCTCAAGGATCTGGGGAAAGCGCAGCATGACCGGCAGAGGGCGACCCTCGTCCCGCAAGTCCTGCACAATCTCGTAGAGCGAAGCACTGGGGCCATCGTTGCCCTCGGGTGTGACCTCGAGCTCGCCATCCTCGCCCACCCGAAAAAACCCCGCCGCCCAATGGGGGACGAGGTAGGTTTCTTCGGCATCTTTGGCAGTGTAACGTTTGAGCTTCTCCAATTTGAATCCGGGTCTCCTCCAGCGCCCAACTGGGGCGCACAGGCTACGGTCTAGGTGCCTGCGGCCCCCGCCGTGCGCTGTCCAGAAAAGAGTGTAGGGCAAAATGCCCCGGTAGGGCAAATTGCCCCGAGATGCCATAGGAAATGGTGCAGAGAAGAGGGCAACCATCCCTCGCTCCTTTCGTCCCCCTGCGCCCTTCCTTCGAACCAGCGGGGTTTTGATGACTCAAAACTTGCACCTAAGAATCCCCTGCAGGAATCCTCAAACTCCAATCACTGAACATCTGTCAATCTGATACAGCACGGACACGGGTGATTTCCTTAGACCGCACCCTAGTAGATTCCTCGGCCAACTACGCCTTGGAATGATACGCATTCCTACTCCCTTCGGTCGGCTTGAACCCCTCACCTTGATTACACCCAAAGGTGAAGGGTTCAAGCGGAACCGGTATGACAGGGTTTTTATGCCTGATGTTGCGTCTTTTGCACGGTTTTGTATCGCTGCAAGTTCTGAGATGACCATTCCCTGGGCGAAAAATACTGTACAGAGCTTATTTTTTGCAACTGGCAGCAGCAGCGAAAATAGCGGGAGGCGCGATATGATGGAAGCAAGGGGTGAAAATCATGTCTCAAGAAGGCTATCAGCCGTACAAGCCCAGGCCTCCTCTGGAGGTGCAGCTTCTGGTCAGCGGTCAGGGGGAATGGGTGGCGCTGGAAAACCCCCGCGCCCTACAGATCAAGGCTGATGTGGTAGGGCATTTTGGTTTTCGCCTCGAATGCAATGGATTGGGGTTTCGTCCCCGCGACCATATCGGGCAGTTTTTCGCCCACTTTTTGGTGCTGCAAAACTACCTGGCCAGCACCGACCTTAAATACCTACCCAAAGCCGCCGTTTCGTATCGAATCTTCTCGGACAAACTCGAACTCGAGGTACAGGCCTATCCCACCGATCTGCCCACCTTGCCTCAGGGCTTTGCCGGTTGGGAGGGTCGCAACCCTACCCACCTGACCTACAACGCCAAGCTTTCGGAGTTGCAGACGCTTATAGATTTTCTTAAACAGTCGGTTCATTCATGAGGAAGAGCGGTGATTCGAGCCCCAAATTCTTTGGTATTATTTCTGTTTTTTACATAATCTAATCCACCTCGTGGTTTTGGGTGTGTTTTGTTACAAGGCTGTTTTGGACTGTGTTTAGGATAGGTTTATCTATTTCTAGAACAACAAAAATGCTCAGATTGACGAGCGCTGCCCTGCCGGCCAGTCGGCCTGGATTTTGATTATGCTAAAAACATAATCTGTGCTATACTGGGAGGGTGAAGGCAGCCCACCCCAAACCCCCATCGAATGTCAAACTCGGCCGAAGCAACGTACGCACCACACCCGATGGACGCATCCACGCCCTCGAGGCCCTGCGCTCGCTGGGTCTGAGCGGAACCCCCGAGCAACTCGAGGCCCTGGCCCGCGAACACGGACTGCGCCCCAGCCTGCACAGCTTTGCCGAGGTACGCGAAGCCACGCTCAGCTACGCTGACTACACCACGCTGGCCTTTGGCCTCGATACGCTGGAGGCCCGTCGCTGGCGCGGCAAGGCCCGTGAAATCCTACGCCGCTATCTGGAGGGCGACATCGGCTTGGCCGCCGAAATTGCCGAGCGCAGCCCTTCGGCTGCGCACCGGCGCTGGCTCTCGGCCCGGCTCGAGAGCGTGGAGTCACGCAAGCGTTTCATGTCAACGGTCGCCAAGCACGGCGGCGAAGGCAACATCTACCAGCAGGTCAGCTCGCTCTCCAACCAAAGCGTGCTCAAGATGAACTCCGCCGATTTCCGACGCACCCGCAAGGCCCGCCATACCCGCGATGGCATGACCGCCACCGAGCTGTTGCGCCTGAGCTACCTCGAGACCGCCACCAGCAAAGCCATCGAGCAGCACCGGGCCTAGGGCAACGCGCCAAGGGCAACGCGCAAATCCTCAAGTTGCACCAGCAGACCACCGAGATCGAGCAACGGCTGTGGGAACAGCTTGAACGCCCCGACAAGCCCGGTGCCTAGCGCCGGGCAGTTGGTGACAGCCCATCGCCCAGATCATACCGTTTCCGCTTGAATCCTTCACCGTAGGACGCAGTCAGAGGTGAAGGATTCAAGCCAACCGAAGGGAGTAGAAAAGCATTTCGGTAGTATCGTTTAGGCTTGTCAAAGTGAGCGATACTACCGAAATGCGTATCATTGCAGCTTGGGCAGAAACCACAGCAGATCGAGGGCGGGCGGCTTGATGCCTTGGGTACGCAGCAGCACCGCAATCTGCGCGGTATGGCGCATTTCGTGAACCATCACATGCCAGAGCAGACCCTTCACGGTGTAGCGCTTTCCGGGATCGTCGTGCGGACTCATCAACCAGTTAAGTTCTTCATCGGTTAGTTTGGCGATATAGGCCAAGGTGCTCTGCTCCACGGCCCGCCAATACTCCAAAAGCGTCTCGAGCGCAAAGCCCGCGTACTCGGGGCCACCATTGGTGTGATTGAGTAAAGCGTTGCCAACAAATACTGGCTCATCCCGCAAAATATCCTCGTGCAGCCAAGAGTCTTCTACAGCAGCGATATGAAACAACAGGTCTTTGATGCAGTGAAAGCGCTCGCCGTTTAGGAGTGGGCGCGACAATGCTTCATCTGGCAGAACCTCGAGCGCTCCCCACAGCTCTCGCCGGGCGCGAACCAAGTAGCTGTACATATCGGGTATGTTCATCGCTTCCTCTTCTCGTCCGGACTGACCTCGAGCCACACCTCAACCATCTGGCCCGCCTTGAGGCCTTCAGCTTGGCGAACCGCATCCTTGAGGGGGACGACGTACAGGCCGTTCTTGGGCCACAGCGAGGTCTTCCACTCGGTCTGGCCGATGCGGACTTTTACCGGAATCATGCCCCAGCCGTAGGTCAAAAACCGCTCAGCGCTCTTAATGGCCTGGCTCTGCTCGTCGGGAACGGTCACGAAGTAGAACGGCGCGGGGCCGCGCCATTCCCAGATTTCGCCACTGAACTCGAGGCCCACTGCTACCAGACCTCCGTTCGCCATAGACTCCAAACTACTTTTTCTTCTTGCTCGTCGCTCCACACATGGCCCGCTGCCTTGAGCGCCAGCTTGATCTGCCCGAAGTGGTAGCCCTCGTGCCAAAGCATGTGCTGTAGGAATAAAACAGGATGGTCGTAGCTGGCGTGCTCGCCCTTCATCGGTTGGCCGGTCTCGAGCCGACCCTTCACCGCATCACACACCGCCTGGGCGCTGGCCCTGAGCGCTTCCTCGATGCGCTGGGGGTCACGCTCAGCGATCCAATTGTCGCCGTCCTTGCTAAAAAGCTGGGTCTGGCCCTCCCAAAACTCCGGTGCAACCTGCTCGAGCCAAAACAGCCGGGTGTTCTGGACGTGCGAGAACTGCACCCCCACCGACTGACTGCCCTCTATCGCCCTAGCGTCCATCCCCCCCTCCGGCAAAGCCCGCAGCAGATTGAGCAAGATGGTGTTGTTGCGTTGAAAGGAGTCCAGCAGAGCCCCCAAAACCGAATCGTACATACATATACCTCCCGCATAACACGATTTGCAAATATGATTATAGCGTATTGGCCTTGTCCCTCGGAATGGGCCATGGTTCGGTCGTGCGCTGGATGGAGCGCAGGTTGGGAACACCAAAACACCCCCGACGTCGGGGGTGTTTTGAGGTAAAAGCGGCAGGTTCTTACTTGACGAACAGCATCTCCCGATAGCTGGGCAAGGGCCAGTAGGCATCGGCCAGGATGCGCTCGAGCATATCGGCTGCCTTGCGAACCTCGGCCATGGCGGGCAGTACATTGTCGCGCATGTGGTGGGCTTTCTCGTGTACCTCATCGCCACCCAGTTCGGCGTTTTGGGCTTTGAGCTTCTCCAGGGCATCCGATAGCGCATCGGTAGCTTCCACGACCTGCTTGATGGAGCGCTCCGCCGCTCGAGACTTAACCTCGATCTCCGAGAGTTCGGCCAGGTAGCTTAAAGCACCGGGCAGAATCTGGGTCTGGGCAATCCACTCGGTGGTCTCGCCCTCGATGTTGACCTGCTTGAAGTAGATGTCGTACATGATCTCCTGGCGGGCATGAATCTCGCGTTCGTTGAGCACCCCCAGGCGACCAAAGAGCTTGGTGTTTTTCTCGTCGGTGAAGTGTTCGATGGCATCAATGGCGGTACGCAGGTTCAACAGCCCACGCTTGGCCGCTTCCTTGTGCCAGGCCGCCGAGTAGCCGTCGCCGTTGAAGACGATGCGCTTGTGCTTGGCATAGGTTTCCTTGATGGTCTCCAGAGCGGCCTGCTCGAAGCCCATCTTTTTCTTCATCTTGGCTTCCACCGAGTCCATCAGGGCATCAATGGCGTCGGCCACGATGGTGTTGAGCACCGTGATGGGGAAGGAGATGCTCTGCGAGGAGCCCACCGCACGGAACTCGAACTTGTTGCCGGTGAAGGCGAAGGGTGAAGTGCGGTTGCGGTCGCCGGCATGTTTGGGCAGCGGGGGCAGCACAGGGGTGCCGAGCTCGAGGGTACCAGCCTTCTTGCCCGAACCTCCCTTACCGTTGGACAGCCGGTCGAAGATATCGGTGAGCTGGTCACCCAGGAAGATCGAGAGGATGGCCGGGGGCGCTTCGTTGGCGCCCAGGCGGTGGTCGTTGGAAGCCGAGGCCACGCTAATGCGCAGCAGGTCTTGGTGCATATCCACCGCCTTGATCACCGCCGCACAGAAAAACAGGAACTGCAGGTTGTCGTGTGGGGTGTCGCCGGGCTCCAGAAGGTTAATGCCGGTGTCGGTGCCCATGCTCCAGTTGCAGTGCTTGCCCGAGCCGTTGATACCAGCAAAGGGCTTCTCGTGGAGCAAAGCCACCATACCGTAGCGCCGGGCGGTGTTCTTGAGCACCTGCATGATCAGCTGCTGGTGGTCGGCGGCGATGTTGGAGGGCTCGAAGATAGGGGCAATTTCGTACTGGCCGGGGGCCACCTCGTTGTGGCGGGTCTTGACCGGGATGCCCAGGGCGTAGAGCTGGTTTTCCACATCGGTCATGAAGGAGAGTACCCGGTCGGGGATGGAGCCGAAGTAATGATCTTCCAACTCCTGGCCACGCGGTGGCTTGGCCCCAAACAGGGTACGCCCGGTCATCACCAGGTCGGGGCGGCGGTAATAGAACTCCTCGTCAATCAGGAAATACTCCTGTTCAGCTCCCAGGGTAGAGGAAACCTTGCTGGCCTCCACCCCAAAGTGCTTGAGGGCACGCTGGGCACTCTTGTTAAGGGCCTCGATGGAGCGTAACAAGGGGGTTTTGAGGTCGAGGGCTTCCCCGGTCCAACTGGCAAAAGCGGTGGGGATACACAGGGTCGCGCCGTTGGAGTGGCGCATGATGAAAGCTGGAGAGGTGGGATCCCAAGCCGTATAGCCACGGGCCTCGAAGGTGGCCCGCAGGCCGCCCGATGGGAACGAAGAGGCATCAGGTTCAGCCTGAATTAACTCCTTGCCGGTAAATGAGGCGATGGCTTTACCATCCGAGACCGGGGTGTAGAAGCTGTCGTGTTTCTCGGCAGTGTAGCCGGTGAGGGGATGAAACCAGTGGGTATAGTGGGTCGCGCCTTTCTCCAGCGCCCACTTTTTCATAGCCAGCGCTACCGTGTCGGCAATGCTTGAATCGAGCGGAGTACCTTTTTCCATGGTGGCCTGGAGGGATTTCCAGACTGGCTTGGAAACCAACTCCCGCAGCTCGTCCATATCCAACACATCGCTGGCGAAGACCTCCCCGGCAATATCGCTGGAAACCTTGCGCACATCCTTGAACCGCCAGTTGCGGGCCGCCGAAACTACATCAAAGTCGTGGTTCACATTGCCTCCGTTGGGGCGGTGCCGGATCGTTTGCTGGTGCAGCTTATCTGCTTACTACATCTAACTGCCCCAGAGCCAACATCCTTACGGCCAACCGCACACCAGAACACATTAGCATAAATTGGCAAAAATCAATACTTTATTTCTAACTATTATAGCTGAATGTCACAAAATTTATGTACATTTTGCAGATCAAGTTCCAGCTCAAGTGATTTGATTACAATCCCTTGACTTATCTTTGATTTACATATATGCTAATTGCATATAAGATAGGTTTTCCGCCAAATGGGGGTTCGGAATGACCAAGCGCAGCAACGAAGAAGAACAATACCTGGATCGCTACGATGCCTCGAGGTTCGATCGGCCCTCGGTGACGGTGGATGTGGTTATCCTAACCCTACGGGAAGGGCATCTAGAAGCCCTCCTGGTCAAGCGCAAGGAGCACCCTTTCCTCAACTACTGGAGCCTGCCCGGCGGTTTTGTCCAGATGCACGAATCGCTGGACGAAGCCGCCGCGCGGGTACTGCGGCAAAAGGCCGGGTTGGAAGGGGTCGTGGGAGATACCAGCCGGGAAGAACCCGACCACCACCCCATCTACCTCGAGCAGCTCTACACTTTTGGCAACCCTCAGCGTGACCCCCGTATGCGTGTCATCAGCGTAGCCTATTACGCGCTGGTAGAAGCCAGTCATGTTCGAGAAATCAACGAAGAAACCGCACTGTTTAAGTTACGCATTCCAGAAGGAGCGGCTACTGTGGAAATTTATGATGGCAAGCACAAAAAGTATTCGCTGGCTTTTGACCATGCCGAGATTCTAGCCGTTGCGATCCAGCGCATCCGAGGCAAACTGGGGTATACCTCCATCGGCTTTGAACTGCTACCCAGGCGCTTCACCCTGCGTCAGTTACAAGAAGTCCATGAAACCATCTTGCAAAAAAAACTGAACAAGGACTCTTTTCGCCGCAAGATGCTGGCCTCGGGGATGCTCGAGGCCACCGGCGAGCACGAGCAAGGCCGCGACTTCCGCCCTGCTGAACTCTATCGCTTCCGGAGGGTGCCGTGAAAACCGCTGTCTTCATCGGGCGCTTCCAGCCGCCGCACTTAGCCCACCTCGAGACCATCTCCCGCACCCTGGAACGCTTCGACCGGCTGATCGTGGTGCTGGGCAGCGCCTACTGCTACCCCACCCCCAAAAATCCCTTCAGCGCCGAGGTGCGCGAGGCCATGATCCGGGCCAGCCTGGGTACGGATGCGACCCGCTTGCAATTTGTAGCCATCGCCGACGACTACTACGACGACCCCCGCTGGTTCCGCAGTGTGCGGGTGGCGGTGGAGGCCTTCGCCGGCCCCAACGCCCGCATTGCTATCACCGGCTACGACAAGGACGAGAGCAGCTACTACCTGCACGGCTTTGGCGACTGGCCCTTTGAGCCCAGCGGCGTGGTGAGCCGGCTCAACGCCACCGATGTGCGCAACAGCTACTTTGGCGGGAGCACCGATTGGAAGGCCATGGTTCCGCAGGCGGTGCGGCAGCATATGGAAGAGTTTGCCACCACCCTCGAGTTCAGACGCCTGCAAGGCGAGTGGAAAACTATTCGGCACTACCGCACGCTCGAGCGACGCTACCCCTACCCCATCCTGCACGTCGCCACCGATGCCATGGTGCTGGCCCAGCAACAGGTGCTGCTGGTCGAACGCAAGGGATCGCTTAGCAAAGGGGCCTGGGCCCTGCCGGGGGGCTACGTGGAACCCAAGGAGACCCTGCTGGCATCGGCCCTGCGTGAGCTGCGCGAGGAGACTGGCCTGGAACTACAGGCCCAGCACCTCAAGGCCACCCAGGCCTTCGACTATCCGGGCCGCAGCCTGCGCGGAAGGGTGATCAGCCTGGGCCACTTCTTTGACTTAGGCCAGACCCCACCCCCTTTGGTGCAGGGGCAGGACGACGCCGCAAGGGCTTTCTGGCTGCCCCTGGCCGGCCTCGAGCCCCACCAGGCCCGCTTCTTTGAGGATCACTACCAGCAGATTTGTTGGTTTTTGGGGCGCGCACCGCACCAACCCGCGCTGTCCCAAGGAAAGGAGCCTAAGTGAAACCCCTCAACCCCCACAACCTCATCCTCAATACCGACAGCTACAAAGCCAGCCACTATGCCCAGTTCCCCCAGGGCATGACCTATGCCAGTTGGTACATCGAAAGCCGCGGGGGCGACTCCAACTTCGTGCGCTTCTTTGGCCTGCAGGCCTTCTTAATCGAGTACCTGAGCAAAGGGGTCAGCCTGGCCGACGTGGAGGAAGCCCAGGCGGTCTTCCAGGCCCACGGCCTGCCCTTCCCCTACGAGGGCTGGCGCTACATCGCCCAGGATTTAGGGGGGCGGCTGCCGGTGCGCATCCGGGCCGTGCCCGAGGGCAGGGTGGTTCCCGTACACAACCCCTTGGTCATCATTGAGAGCACCGATCCCAAGGTACCCTGGCTGCCGGGCTGGCTCGAGACCGCGCTGTTGCGGGCGGTCTGGTACCCCACCACGGTCTGCACAGTTTCCTGGGGCATCCGTAACACCATCAAGGAGTACCTGGAGAAAACCGCCGACGACCCCGAGGCCGAGCTGCCCTTCAAGCCGCACGACTTTGGCGCGCGGGGGGTGAGCAGCCTCGAGAGCGCCGGACTGGGCGGGATGGCCCACCTGGTAAACTTTATGGGCACCGACACCGTCAGCGCCCTGGTCTACGCCCGTAACTACTACGGGGCCGAGATGGCCGGCTACAGCATCCCGGCCATGGAGCACAGCACCGTGACCAGCTTTGGCCGCGCAGGCGAGGCCCAGGCTTACCGCCAGATGCTCGAGGCCTTTGCCAAACCGGGGGCCCTGCTGGCCATGGTGATTGATTCGTACAACCGCGAGCACGCCGTGGGCCAGATTATCGGCGAGGAATTGCGCGGGCTCATCCAGCAGTCGGGGGCCACCGTGGTCATCCGGCCCGACTCGGGCGACCCGCCCTTCGTGGTGCTGCGCACCGTGCAGACCCTCGAGGCCAAGTTCGGGACCATCCTCAACCGCAAGGGCTACAAGGTGCTGAACGGGGTGCGGGTCATCCAGGGCGATGGGGTGAACGCCGACACCATCCGCAAGGTGTTGTTTTTGCTGGAGCAGTGGGGCTACAGCGCCTCCAACGTGGCCTTCGGCATGGGCGGGGCCCTCTTGCAGCACCCCCACCGCGACACCCAGAAGTTCGCCCAGAAGCTGCACCTGGTCACGGTAGACGGCGAGACCTACGGGGTGGGTAAGAGCCCGGTGGACGACCCCGGCAAACTCTCCAAGAAGGGCCGCCTGGATGTCATCCAGGACGAGCGCGGCATCCGCACGGTGGAACTGCCGCTAGACGCCGCCCAGCCGCACCCCCAGAGCATCCTGCAAACCGTATTTGAGAACGGGGTGATTACGCGGCGCTACACCTGGGAAGAGGTGCGCAACAACGCTTAGAACATACCGGTTCCAGGCCCCGCCCAGCTCAGATCGAAAGCCTGGGCCCAGCTCGCGGCTAGATCGGCAAAGGTGGCGCGGGTGCCCAGATCCCGCCCGGCCATCCCCGGCCCTGCTACCAGCAGCATCCCGTACTCGCGGGTATGGTCGGTGCCGCGGTAGGTGGGGTCGTTGCCGTGGTCGGAGACGATAAAGAGATAGTCGTCCGGGCCGAGGGCGGCCAGCAGCTCGGGTAGCCGGGCATCGAATTCTACGAGCGCCTGGGCATAGCCCCCCGGGTTCCGCCGATGGCCGTACTTGGCATCGAAGTCCACCAGGTTGGTGAAGACCAGGCCAGAAAAACCCTGGCGCATAAGCTCCAGGGTGCGCTCGAGCCCCTCGAGGTTGCTGCCCGACTTAACCTCGCGGGTAAAGCCCCGGTGGGCGTAGATATCGGGGATTTTGCCCACCCCCACCACCTCCAGCCCCGCAGCTTTTATCTCGTCCAGCACGTTGTGGGGGGGCTCGAGGGCAAAGTCTTTGCGCAGGTCTTCACGCCGGTAGTACTGGCCGGGCTCGCCCTTGAAGGGGCGGGCGATCACCCGGGCACAGGCCAGCGGCCCCACCAGCATCTCCCGCGCAACCCTGCACCACTCGTAGAGGGTCTCGAGGGGAACCTTGCCGATGTGGGCCGCCACCTGAAAGACCGAGTCGGCCGAGGTGTACACGATGGGAAAGCCGGTGCGCAGGTGCTCGTCGCCATAGTCGCGGATGGCCTCGGTGCCCGAGTAGGGTTGGTTGAGCAGATACCCTTCCACGCCAATGCGCCGGCAGTACTCGGCCAGAAAATCCTGTGGAAAACCCTGTGGAAAAACCTGAAAAGGGTGCTCGAGTTGAATCCCCACAAACTCCCAGTGGCCGGTAGAGGTATCTTTGCCGGGGTTAACCTCCAGCATCCGACCAAAGGCCCCCTGTGGGGTGGCCACCTTGGGCAGGGTGTGCACCCCCGGCACGTGGCCCAGCCCCAGCGCGGCCAGGTGGGGCAGTTCTATCCCGGTTTTGAGCACGGTGTGGTCGAGGGTATCAGCCCCTTCATCGCCAAACTGCGCGGCATCGGGTAGGTAGCCCAGGCCCACCGAATCCAGCACGATGGTGGTAATCTTCATGCCCAAAGCATACCGGAGCGCAGGGGCAGTAAGAGAAGTTGAGCTGCTGCTTTTCCCGGCTAGCTCGAGTTGCTACCTACTCAGCGTAGCCGTACAGGCCCCCACGTCCTTGAGGTCGCTAATCTGACCGTTGGCGTCGGTCTTGAAGGTCTGGAGGGTTCCCTTGAGGTTCGCCGCGTTGCCCTGCTGGTCAAAGCGGCAACGCCACCAGGCTCGGTGGCTCTCGGCGCCGTCCGGAACGGTCATATCCAGGAAGGCAGCCCCGCTGCGGCTCATGTAGAAGTAGGCCACCATCTTGAAGTTTTCCTTGAAGACCACCGTACCTTTGGGGTCGCCATCGCTGTCGCGTTCGGAGAGGGTAACGGTACCGCCATCCTCCAGGTCTTTTCCGCTCACGCTGAGCTGCCAGCGCTGCCCCACGGCCAAGCGAGGAGGCCAGGCTGCGGCCTGGGGTTGCTGGGGTTGCACCGGCTGAACGGCCTGAGCACCCCGCTGGCTGGCCACACAGGTTCCAATCTCTTCGGCATCGCTGTTGGCATCTTTGAACACGAACAGCTTGCCCTGGATGGCCCCACTCCCGTTTTGCGGGTCGAAGCGGCAGCGGGCCAGCGGATACTTGTCGCCAATATTCAGGCGCAAGATGTTGTCTTGCTGGAAAAACAGGGCCTCGGTGCGGCGGCTCCCCAGGCTGGCCGTCGCTTCAAAGTCCCCATCCGCATCTTTCGGCCCCACCACCACCGACCACTCCCCGGTCCACTGGCCACCCTGCACCCGCACCTGCCAGGTCTGGCCGGTGTTGATGGCTGGGGGCCAGGCGGTCGCGGTGGCGGTTTGGGGTTGGGGGGTGCTGGCAGCGGGAGCCCGGTTCACCAGCCCCGCCACGTTGGGGCCCACCAAGCCCCAGGCCAGGGCCGAGGGGCGCATGAAGGCGGTGCGGGAGTTCCCCTGCCCCGACACCCCACGGGTATGAATGCCCACTAATTCCCCATCCTGGTTGTAAATGCCACCCCCCGAGTTACCAGGACCGGTCTGGGCGTCGTGCTTGATCCACTGCTTGCCCCCGCTCTCCATATCTTCGCCGGTAAAACCCCCCACCGCGCCGCTCGAGAAGGTGAGGGTGTTACCCCCCGTTCCTTGAAATCCAAAGACATAGATGGGGTCCCCCACAATCAGCTTGTTGGAATCACCGATGGGCACAGCCGGGAAGGCCACATTGCCAATAGGCTGGCCGTTGGACGTGCGGGTGATGCGCAAAATGGCCATATCGAGGTTGGGGTCGGCAGCCACCACATCGGCCAGAAAACGCACCTCGGGGGGCTGATCCACAAAGCGGATGGTACCCACAAAAATGCGCGGGGCAATTTGGCGGTTCTGAATATCGCCGATCACGTGATAGTTGGTCAGGATAAAACCCTGTGGGCTAATCAGGGTACCCGAACCGACGCTGGCCGAGTTGTTGCCTGTGGGGTAGGTGATGAACACCGTGGCCGCGATGATGCGTTCGCGCACCTCGCGCGGCAAGGTTTGGGCCAGGACAGCCCCTCCCATCCAAAAAACCACCAAACAGACCAGGCTTATGCGACCAAACCCCCCAGGTTTCATACGAACCTCCACGTCATTAGGCACGCCTATATAGCGTTGTATCTAAAAAATTAGAGGATTCTGGGGCAAAGGTTGGTTTATTTGCACAGCAGATATCGAAAAGTGCTTCTCGAACAGATTTTCTATGGGTCAGGAGAGCAAAACCTTAGTTGGTGTTGCTAGAGCGGTAGGTTCCGCGCGCCTAGAACGGTTGTGCCCATGGAACCACGGCAAAATCAAGAAGTCTGCACACAACTTTCATGTGCCTCAGCCAACCCTCTGTTTACCTGGGAGCATGACCAGATTATGGAGCGTCGGATGGGTCTTGGCGGCAATGGCCCTAGCACAGACGGGACTTACACCTGCCACGGGGGGGAGTTTCAGGCTTCAGGTACGCGGATACGATCTGGGCAAGTTGCCTGTACAACGCCAGATTCGGGTAACGGGCGATGTGTTCGGGGATCGGGCTCGAGTCAGCCTCCACTTTTTTGCCGATCCCGGCAGCAACCCTCCCCCCTATGCCCCCCGCATTCTTTCCGTTGACCTCAAAGGGCCGCTCAAGCCAGGGCAGACCTACCGCATTGGCGATCCCCTCAACCCCCAGGTTCGGGGCACCCTGAGCTATCTGGACGACCGCAACCCCAACAACCGCAAAAGCTGGGGGGGCAGCGGTAGCGTAACCATTACGGCCCTGAGCAACTCCAGCCTCACCTTGCAGGGCAGTAGTATCCAGATGAGCAGCCCCAAACATGGCAATTTTGTGATGAGCTTTGTGCTAAAGGTAGATCGTTTGCGGCGCTGAACAAGGGTGGGTTTGCCCTGTGGTTCTTGGCAGGGATTTTGCCGGTCTCGAAAGATCTTGGCCCACTTTCACACCTTATCTGCGGACTTCTCGCTAAGATAGATGGGTTGAGGTGGTTCATGGCGGCAACTACACCGGTGCGCGTTCCCAAAAGTTCGCTTCGACAACAACTCGTACAGCTCTTTGGGGCGGCGCTTAAGCCGCTCTACTGGTGGTACGAGAAACGGGTCGAGGCCGAGGTACGCCAGGGCCATGCCCCCAAGCACCTGGGGATGATCCTGGACGGCAACCGTCGTTTTGCCAAGGAATTGGGTTTGGAAGGGCACGAAGGCCACGAATTCGGGGTACAAAAAGCCTACGAAGTCTTGGAGTGGTGCCTCGAGCTCAGGATTCCTACCGTGACCATCTGGGTTTTTTCCACCGACAATTTCAACCGCAGCCAGACCGAGGTAGAAACCCTCATGCAGCTCTTCGTGCAGGAAGCCAAGCGCATGGCCCAGGACCCGCGCATCCATGCCAACGAGGTGCGGGTCAAGGTGATCGGGCGGCACGACCGCTTCCCCCCCAAGGTGTTGGAGGCCCTGGAAGAACTGGAGAAGGCCACCGAGCACCACAACGGCATGCTCCTGAACATTGCCATGGGCTACGGTGGACGGGAAGAAATTGTAGATGCTGTCAAGAGCCTGCTGCTGGAAGCGGCCCAGACCGGCAAGTCGCCGGAAGAACTGGCCGCCGAGCTGGATATGAAGCACATCTCCGAGCGCCTCTATACCGCCGGCGTGCCCGACCCCGACTTTATCATCCGCACCTCGGGCGAGATTCGGCTCTCGGGCTTTTTGCTCTGGCAGGCGGCCTACAGCGAGTACTACTTCTTCGATGCCTTCTGGCCCGCCTTCCGCAAGGTGGACTTTCTGCGGGCGGTGCGCGACTACCAGAAGCGGGAGCGCAGGTTTGGCAAGTAGCGTACTGGATTGGATCAAATCAAAAGCAAAACAAGCAAGGCCAGCACACCCCCTGGTATCAGGCCAAGGGCCACGTATGCCCCCAATCCCTTAGCCCCAAACGACAGGGCGGTTTTGAACACGGTGTTGCTCAGCGCAGCAACCCCAATGGCAATGGAAGCCACCGATACCATTAGCTGCTCGTTGGCCGCCAGCCGGGCCAGCGAGAGCGTGATGGCATCCACATCGGCCACCCCCGAAAAAGCGCTCACCACAAACACCCCGGCACTGCCAAAGACCTCGAGGCCCACCCTGGCCAGCAGCTTGACCAGGGCATAGACGCCCGCGAAAAGCAGGGCGCTCTGAAGTTGCAGGGGATTCTGCACCGAGACCGGCTGGGCTTCGCTGGGGTCGCGCCGGGTCAGCCAGAAGGCCACCAGCAGGCCCCAAACCAACCATAGCAACACCGCAGGCCACAGCCTTTGCAGCAAAACAGGCGCTATGGCGGCACTCCAAACCAGAATTCGCCCCAACATCATCTGCGAGGCCAGCACCGCCCCACTGGCCCAGAGCAGGTTTTTACTGGGGTTGGCCCGGCTTTGGGTCACCATCGAGAGGGTAACGGCAGTAGAAGAAACCAGCCCCCCCAGTATGGCCGCTGCCCACAAGCCCTTCGAGCCCAGCAAGCGCAGAGCCAGATACCCCATAAAGTTAACCCCAGCCACCAGCAAGACTACCTGCCAGATTTCGCGGGGGTTCCATACCCCATAGGGGCCATAGTTGACGTCGGGCAGCAAAGGATAGACCACCCCCAGAAGCAGGGCCAGCAACACCGCCGCTTCCACCTCGCTTCGCTCTATTCCACCCGCGAAGGCGTGTAGCTCGTCGTGGAAGGCCAGAAAGCCCAACAGCAAAGCCCCGGCGAACAGCGCGGGCAGTACTATCCCCAGGCCACACAGCACGCCCAGCACATACACCACCAGGGCGGCCACCTGGCTGGTAGCATCGCGGCTGTTTCGGAGCGAGTACACTGCCAGCCCCGCCACCGCAGCCAGCCCCACCACGGGCAGCCACTGGTTTTGCCCGAGGGCGCCCACCCCACCCAGCAGGCCCAGCAGGGTAAAGGTGCGCACCCCACCGATGGTCGAGCCCTGGCGCTCGACCTTGGCACGCTCGCGCTCGAGGCCCACCGCAAAGCCAATCAGGGTGGCGGCCAGCAAATGCCACAGCAACTCTTGCACCTTTCTACCCTACAACTTTTGCAGCAGGACAAAGCCCCTCAGCCCAGCTATTAATCGAGCTGTAGAGGAGCGACCGAGGAGGCTTCTATGTTGTGTAATGCTGTTTTTCTGGGTCTGGAACGGGTGGTGTTGTTTGTACCCGACCTCGAGTCGGCCCTGAACTTATATCAAAGCCTGGGTTTTCAGTTGCTCTCGAGGAATCCACCCAAAGAGGCCAAAGAGTATGTTGAAAGCGCTACGCTGTGTTTTCCCGATGGGAAAAACCAACTGGAGCTGCACACCCAACCCAGCCGCCAGTTCACCGATCTGGTGGTACGGGTAAACGATGTGCAAGCACTGTACCAGCGACTCCAACACCAAACCCAATTGAGCTGGCTACAAACCCCCCACCCCACCGACCAAGGCTGGGAAGCGGTGGTACGCACCCCAGACAAAAATATCTGGGTGTTGGTTAGTGGGCCAGCTTGAGTACAGCACGCACAGTAGTACCTGCGCCCATGGTACTTTCCAACCAGAAGCTACCGCCTAGGCGCTCGATGCGCTCGCGCATGGAAACCAGGCCCAGATGGCCGGGGTACTCGCGCTGGCTGTCGAAGCCTACGCCATCGTCGCGTATCTCGAGCTGCACGGTGCCATTTTCCTGGTGCAGACCCAGGAAAACCTTGCTGGCCCTGGCGTGCTTGGCGATGTTGTTGAGGGCTTCCTGGGCCACGCGATAGAGGGCTTCTTTAGCCTCTAGGCTCAGGGCTGGTTCGGGGCACAGCTCGGCCTCGAGCCGAAGCTGGTGGCGCGCCCTAGCTGCCGCTGCCTGCTTAGAAAGCGCCGCGACCAACCCTTCTTGCTCTAGCGACTCTGGGCGCAGTTCGAAGATCAAGGCCCGCATCTCGGCGGTAGCGGCCTCGGCTAGGTTCATCACAAAGTCCAGCGCGGCAGGGGCCAGTTCGGGGTTGCGGGCCAGTTGGGTTTGGGCGGTGCGCACCCCCAGCACGATACCGTAGATGGCCTGCGAAACCGAGTCGTGCAGGTTGCGCGCCAGCTTTTGCCGCTCTTCCAGGGCCGCCTTACCCTGGGCCTGGGCATACAGGCGGGCGTTGCGGATGGCCATGGCAGCCCGCCGCGCCAGTGAGGAAAAAACCCGCTGCTGTTCATGACCCAAGGTGTTGGGGTGTAGGTTATCTACGCTGAAAACCCCAAATAATTCTCCATTCAGACGAATAGGGATATGCATAAAGGCCCGAATACCCTCTTGGTCGGTGATGTGCCGGGCCACCCGCGCATCCTGGTAGGTGTCCTGTACCACCACCGTCTCCCCGCTGCGGGCTGCATGGGCAATCAGGCCGCGTCCAGAATACTCGTTCATGACCTGTACGAACTGGGAAGTAAAACCCCGCTGGGCTCGAGTAACCAGGTGCTGGTGGTTTTCATCCCAGATCAGAATGCAGCTCTTGTCTGCCCCCAAAAGATCTACACACACATCAGCTAGGGCTTGCAACACTTGATCGAGCTCGAGCGAAGCATAGAGCTTTTCGTCGGCCAGGTAGAGGGCCTCGAGGCTCTTCAAGTTCTGACGGGCTTCGGTAATGTCGTGCGCAATGGCCGCACCATACCGCTGACCCTCAATCTCTAGGTACAAGATGGCGTAGCGCACGTAGCGCCAGCTTCCATCCTTCCGCACCAAGGCAATCTCGAAAATGCCGGGTTGGGCGGTGCGGTTCTGCCGGATGCGTTCTGCCACCCATTCGCGGTAGGGGGGTGCGATCCAGTCCAGAATATCGAGTTGCTGCAACTCCTCCAGGCTATAGCCCAGCAAGTCCTGGGCCGCACGGTTGGCGTAGACCAGTTTGCGCTCGGATGAGGCAATTAGGATGGCGTCGCGGGTCGCCTCTAAAAATCCAGCCAGGGTCTTGGCCTCGAGCCGATGCAAAAAGTTACTCAAGCCCAACCAACCCCTCCCGGATGGCAAACAAAGCCGCCTGGGTACGCGAGGATAGCCCCAGCTTGGAAAGCAAGTTAGAGACGTGGGTCTTGACGGTCAGTTCGGAAAGCTCGAGCTGCTGGGCAATTCGCTTGTTGGACATTCCCCGCCCCACCATGCGCAAAATCTCGGTTTCCCTGGGGGTCAGGGCTTCACGCATCTCGGGGGTGCGCACTTCGCGGGCGAGCCGTTTGGCTGCCTCGGGATGCAGCCGCACCTCGCCCCGACCTGCCGCATGAATAGCCTCCACCAATTCCTCGGGGTGGGTATCTTTGAGCAGATAACCAGAAGCTCCCGCGTGCATGGCTTCGACCACCAGTTGGTCTTCCAAAACACTGGTCAAGGCAATTACCTCCACATCAGGAAAGCGGGCCTTGATCTGGCGAATGGCACTCACACCATCCATCACCGGCATCAGCAGATCCATCAACACCACATCCGGTCGCAATTGCGCTACCCGATCCAACGCTTCCTGCCCGTTTTCGGCCTCACCTACCACATGCAGCCCCTCATCGGTTGCCAGAAACATCCGCAACCCCTGGCGCACCACGGTATGGTCGTCTACCAGCAAAACCCCCAAACTGGCCTTTGGGTTGGGGTTGCTCATAGTCTCAGGGTACACCTTGGTTATCAGGCTCACCAGAGACATAGGTTTCTTGCGTCAGGGAAGAAGAAATTTCATCTCTTATACCGAAATCCACTGGCTGCTTGAGGGCTAAAGACCCTTGTGCCCCCGCCCCAACCGACGGATAAGATAGCCTCTGTGCAAAACGGTTCTCCCAATACCCACATTCGTACCCTGGGTACAAGCCATTTCGCCAGTCCCCTGCAAAGCCAGCGGGATGTCTTCGTAGAGGATAGCAGCCGGGTACTGCTGGCCTCTATGCTGGACGAGTTGCAAAACCCACCCATAACTTTCGAGTTGGCTGGCCCCCGCCGCACCATTTTTTTCAACCCCGCCGAAATTGCCTGTGGCATCGTGACCTGTGGTGGGCTATGCCCCGGCCTGAACGACGTGATTCGTTCGGTGGTGATGACCCTCAGCTACAGCTACGGCGTGAAGCGCATCTACGGGTTCCGCTACGGCTATGCCGGGGTGGCGGCCAGCCAGGGCATCGAACCCTTGCTCCTGACCCCCGAGATGGTGCAAGACATCCACGACGACGGTGGCACCTTGCTGGGCTCCTCGAGGGGGCCACAGGAATCGGGTGACATGATTGAACATTTGGTGCAACTGGGTGTACGGATTCTGTTTGCGGTGGGTGGGGACGGCACCCTGCGCGGAGCCTCGGCGCTGGCCCAAGAACTGCAAAAGCGGGGCTTACCTATCAGCGTGATTGGCATTCCCAAGACCATTGACAACGATATCCACTGGATTGAACGCAGTTTTGGCGTGGCCACGGCTGTAGAGGAAGCCACCCGGGCGCTGGAAGCCGCCCACGCCGAAGCCCGCGGAGCCTACAACGGCATCGGACTGGTCAAGCTAATGGGCCGCTACAGCGGCTTCATCACCGCCCACGCCACCCTGGCCAACGCCGATGTCAACTTTTGCCTGGTCCCGGAGGTGCGCTTTAGCCTGGAAGGCTTTCTGGCGGCCCTGGAGGAACGCCTGCGAACCCGCCACCATGCGGTCATTGCTCTGGCCGAGGGGGCCGGTCAGGACTTGATCGAGGGGGAAACCACCACAGATGCCTCGGGCAACATCAAGCTCAAGGATATTGGGCTTTTCCTCAAGGAGGCCATAACCCGCCACTTCGACCAAAAAGGTCTGGAAACCACCATCAAATACATTGACCCCAGCTACATCATCCGCAGCGTACCGGCCAACGCGGTGGACTCGGAGTATTGCCTTGCGCTAGGACAACATGCCGTACATGCCGGTATGAGTGGGCGTACCGAGATGATGGTGGGCTACTGGAATCAACACTTTACCCACGTACCCCTTGCACTCGCTACGCAAAAGCGCAAGCAAATTGACCCTCAGAGCGAACTCTGGCAGCAGGTCTTGGGGGCCACTGGGCAGCCTAGGGGCATGTGAAGCAGGCAAAAACCGTTTGCAGCTGCCATGACCATCAGCTCTATCCCTGCGCCCTCGAGGCCAGGTTCAACACCACCACCCCCACGATAATCAGCACGATGCCCAGGGCAATGGCGCCGTTCATGGGCTCTTTGAGCACCCACCAGCCCAGCAGCGCAATCAGGGCCGTACCCAGCCCCGACCAGACCGCATAGGCGGTATTGAGCGGGATAGTCTTGAGCGCCAAGCTCAGAAAGTAGAAGGCACTGGCATAGCCCACCACCACCACCAAAGAGGGCAGAAGTTTGCTAAAGCCCTGCGAAGCCTTGAGACCCGTCGAGCCGATCACTTCCGACACAATCGCCAGCAGCAGTAAAACCCAACCGTTCATCATTGCTCCAGATTACGTTATGCCCAGTGCTTACACCCTCGTTTGAGTCGGGCTACTGTGTACAATACATATCAATGATTCGCATCTTACTCGCCGACGACCATGCCCTCTTTCGCCAGGGACTCAAAAGTCTTCTGGAAGCGGAACCCGATTTTAAGGTCATGGGCGAGGCCAAGGATGGGCGCGAAGCCCTGCGCCACGCCCTCGAGGCCCACCCCGACATCATCCTGATGGACATCCAGATGCCCAACCTGGACGGTGTGCAGGCCACCCAGGAGATCCTAAAAGAATGGCCCCAGGCCAAGGTCATTATGCTCACCATGTACCGCCAGGACGGCTACGTCTTTGAGGCGGTGAAGGCCGGGGCACGGGGCTATATGCTCAAGGACGCGGATGCCAAGGAGCTTCTGGAGGCCATCCGGCGGGTGTATCAGGGTGAGGTCTTGCTGGATGCCGAGATGGCCGAGCAGATCATCCAGGACTTCAAGGCCAAACAGGAAACCACCCCTAAAGCCCATGCCGAGCTTTCCGAGCGCGAGGTGCAGATTTTGCGCCTGGTGGCCCAGGGCTACACCAACCTCGAGATCGCCTCCGAGCTATCGCTCTCGGAAAAAACCGTGCGCAACCGGCTTTCGGACATCTTCCAGAAACTCCACCTCAACAACCGCACCCAGGCGGCCCTCTACGCTTTGCGCGAGGGGCTGGCAGAAAAGAGCGACGAGCAGTAAATGAGCGACTTTACCACCCATACTGCCCTCGATCCTGTGAGGCTGCTGGGAGAGATTGCCGAAATCGGCGGCGACGCCGCCCGCGGGGCCTGGGTAGCCCGGAACCTGCAGGCCCAGGGGTTGGAGCCCTATACCGACGAACTGGGCAACGTCTGGGCCGGCCATGGCCCTACCCTGTTGGTCGCCCACATTGACACCGTTCTGACCCCCACACCCTTGCGGCGGGAGAAAAACCGCTGGTATGGCCCGGCGGTGGGGGACAATTCCTCGGGGGTAGCGGTCTTGATGGCCCTGGCCGGGGAACTGGTAGCCCAGGGCTGTACGGTGGCTTTTAGCGTGGGCGAAGAGGGTTTGGGCAACCTGCGCGGGGCCCGGCACCTGGTGAAGCATCTGCAGCCCCAGCAGATGATCGCCGTAGATGGCTATCTGCCCGGCATCGTCCATCGCTCGGCCGGCTCGCACCGGATGCGGGCCCATCTGATCGGCCCTGGCGGCCATGCCTGGGGCGACCGCGAGGCGCCCTCACCGGTACCGGCCCTGGGGCAGGCCCTTGCACAGATGTACGCCCTCGAGCGCCCCGGCGATACCAGCCTGAATGTGGGCAAGCTGTGGGGCGGCGAGGCCATCAACGCCATCCCGGGCGAGGTAGGTTTCGAGCTGGATTTGCGTGCACTAGAAGCCTCGGTATTGGGCCGCATGACCCTCCAGGTACGTGAAACCTTGATGGAAGCAGCCCGCCGGTTCAACGTTCGGTTGGAAATTGAAGTCTTGGGTGAGCGCCCCGCGGGCATGACCGCTACCCCGGCCATGCTGGAAGCCGCCCGCCGGGCTTTTTTGGAGATGGGCCTCGAGGCCCAGTTCACCGCCGGCTCTACCGATGGCTCGGCGGGTGTGGAAGTGGGCATCCCGGCCATCACGTTGAGCGTGTACCGTGGGGGGGGTGCGCACACCCCCGAGGAGTGGGTTGAGCCCGAATCCCTGCAACTAGGAGCCCGTGCCCTGCGCAGTTTTGTTCGGCAACTGCTGGCCCAGGCCTGAAATCGGCAAACTGTAACGACGATATAACGCCGGTCTTGCTATCCTCTGGCCTCAAGAGGGTGCTATGTCGGAAAGCAAGACCTTTTTGTTGCAACTGTGGCAAGATGCGCGCGGCCCCTGGGTTGTGGTCAAGGATCAGGTGAGCGGTCAGCTTTACCAGTTCGAGAGCCTCGAGGCCCTGACCCAGTTTTTGTCGGCCCCCACCAAAGACCCAACACCTTTGCAGGCCCAGACCCCGACCGGAGCCCTCACTGGACTGGTCAAACCAGACACAGAGCGGGTGGGCTGAGCCTCGGATTGCCCATCTGCGTCCCCTCGCTTAGGATAATCCGGTGCGCATTGGTCTTCTCGACTGTTGGTTGAGCCACCGCTATCTGCCCTTCTGGGAGCCTTATTTGCAGGCGCTGGATGTTGAAACCGTCCGTCCGGAGGAGAACTCGGTCGAGCTTCCCATGCCCCTGCCGATCCGCCGGTTGCTGGGACAGGCCTTCAGTTTGAAAAACCAGGGGGTAGATTTTTTGCTGCTGCCCGATGTGCAACTGGGTATCGAGCACCGCAAGGGCAGCCCTTCTCCCTGGATGGTGGATCTGGCCGCGACCCTGGGGCGACTGGTTCCAGGGCTGCCGCCGACGCTGACCGTACCCGCCGAGCTTTCGCCGGAGGTGGCCGGTCTGGCCGCGGAAATTGGGCAGAACCTGACCCGCAACCCCATGCTGGCCCGGCGGGCCCTGGAACGCACCAAGCGCCTGCTCGAGCCCCCCTTCAAACCCCCAAAGCAACCCGGAACCCATCTGATTGGGCTGGTTACCCAGCCCATGCTGACCGACGATCCGGTCTGGCTGGCAGACCTCCGGGCTGCGCTGGCCCAGCATGGGCTGAACCTGTTCCTGGCCGACAAGGCCCCTGCCGAACTTCGCCAGGAAGGCGCCAGCCTCGCACTGGGGCTGGAGCTTCCGACCGACCTCGAGGCCGCCGGCATGCACCGCTACCTCTCGAGGCTGGGCAAGGTTAAGGGACTGCTGTACGTGCATGACCCCGAGTACCTGCCTTTGCCCAACCCCTTGCGCAAACTACTGAAAAAATCGGAACCGCCCAAGCCCTGGCGGATGGTGGGCCTGGAAACCCCCTGGCGCCAAGTCGCAGATGAACTAGCCAAGAACCTCCGCATTTGATAGACTTAGGTTTCTGTGCCCCTGTTTGGGGCTATCCCGGCCCCGCGACCCCTCAAACAGGGAAAGGCTCACGCTCCAAGACCGCCCGGAGGAATAGAGTGGTGCAAATGCAAGCCGACCCATCCCCCAGAACTGACCAGTCAGTATTCGGCCCCCTCAAAGCATTGATGCCTTACCTGCGGCGCTATGGCCCCCAGTACTGGTGGGGCATGCTGGCCGGAATTGCCTCCGTGGGGGTGGCGGCCTTGTCGCCCTATTTTTTGCGTCATGCCATTGACGCAATTCAGGCCGGGGAGGCCTATCTGGTCTGGGTCTGGGCCATTTTTGGCGCAGCAGTGGCTTCGGCCTTTTTCTCCTGGGCCAACCGGCAGCTTTTAGTGGTGGCCAGCCGCTACATCGAGCACGACCTGCGCATGGATCTGTTCAAGAAGGCCCTCTCGCTGGACAGCTACTTCTACGGTAAAAACCGCATCGGCGACCTGATGAACAAGTTCACCACCGATCTGGGCGCGGTGCGCGAGATGCTGGGGGGCGGTATCAACATGGGCAGCCGCCTGCTGATGTTCATTGTGTTTGCTATCGTAGCCATGTACCTAGTGAGCGTGCCGCTAGCCTTGGCCCTGTCGCTGGTCTTCCCTACGATTTTTGTGATCATGTACTACGTCTTGCGCCTGATTGATCGGCGCTACCGCGAAAGCCAGGAGTCCTTCGACAAGATTTCCACCCGCGCACAAGAAAATTTCTCTGGTATCCGGGTGGTCAAGGGCTTTGCCCTGGAAGACCGCGAGCTCGAGTCGTTCCAAGCCCTCAACAAGGACTACATCGCCAAGAGCCTGGCCCTGACCCGCGTGGACGGCCCGGTGCGGGCCTTGATGGGCCTGCTGATGGGCTCTGCTGCCCTGATCGTGCTGTGGATGGGCGGCGGTATGGTCATCCGAGGCGAGATGACCGCCGGACAGTTTGTACAGTTCAACGCCTATCTGATGATGATGGGCTGGCCCATCGTGGGATTGGGCTGGACCCTCACCATCTTCCAGCGTGGCTCAACCAGCTATAAAAGGCTGGAAGAGTTCTGGCGCGAACCGGCCCGGATTGCTTCTAACCACCTCTCCCCCGACCCCTCACCCCCATCTCGGGGGAGAGGGGCGGCTGAAGGTCTTAGCTTGGTGGGCGAGGTCAAGTTTGAAGATGCCTTCGTGTGCTACTTGACCTACCCCAGGGGATGTAAAAAAGAGGGGGTGCTATGGAAACCCACAGAGAGCACCCCCTGTACTATCTTGACGCAGAAACCCTCCTGGTGGCTACCTACGTCTGGGTG
>NZ_JBBINI010000008.1:0-113133 GCF_037443965.1 Meiothermus sp. | reverse complement strand
AAACGATACTACCGAAATGCTTTTCTACTCCCTTCGGTCGGCTTGAATCCTTCACCTCTGACTGCGGCGGGCGGTGAAGGATTCAAGCGGAAACGGTATTACTCCGTCTCTCCCGCCCCCCTGCCCACCTGCTCCCGACGCCCGCGGAAGACCATCCGGAAGGGAATCTCGCGCAAACCCAGGTCTTCGCCGATGCGGTTGCGCAAAAAGCCCTCGAAAGCCCGTGTCACAAACTCGGGGTGGTTGCAAAAGAAGACAAAAGTGGGGGGGGCCACCTCGGGCTGGGTGAGGAAAAAGAGCTTGAGGGGCTTGCCCTTGAAGTTGGGGAACATGGTCTGGGTGCTCCAGACCGAGAGCCAGCGGTTGAGCTCGGCGGTCTCGAAACGCACTCGAGCCAACTCGTAGAGCCGAGCCGTTTCCGATAAGAGTTTGTGCAGGTTCTGTTTGGTGACCGAAGACACGTAGAGAATGGGCAGGTGCTGGATGTGCGAAAGCTTGAGCCCTAGGTCGGCCCGCACCCGTTTGGCCTCCTCTTTGCTCTCGATCAAGTCCCACTTGCTGATGGTCACGATCACTGGCTTGCCTGCGTCCAGGGCCTCGTTGGCCAGCTTCATCTCATGATCGCCCAGTTCTCTGGGGTCTACTACCAGCAAAACCACGTCGGCATCGAGGATGGCCTGATGTGCGCGTCCGATAGCCTGTTCTTCTACCCCGGTTTCGGGGCGTTTACGGATACCGGCTGTGTCCACCAACAAAAACTTGTTGCCCGCATAGTCAAACTCCACATCAATGGAGTCGCGGGTGGTACCCGGTAGTTCGGAGACAATGACCCGCTCCTCTCCCAGAATGGCATTTAGCAGACTGGACTTACCGGCATTGGGGCGGCCCACAATGGCCAGTCGGATCGGCACCACCTCAGGTTCACTTTTGCTTTCGCGTACGGGCAACAGCGCCCATATACGCTCGAGTAAGTCGTCGAAACCACGCCCGTGAGCCGCACTGGTGGGCAGGGCTTCACCAAAGCCCAGGGCGTAAAAATCGCCCAGGTAGGCTTCGTGTTTGGGATCGTCAATTTTGGTGGCCACCACCTGCACCGGTTTGCCCTGACGGCGCAGAAAGTCGGCGACCTCGAGGTCGGCAGTGGCAATATCGCTGCGGCCATCCACTGCAAAGAGCACCAGATCAGCATCGGCGATGGCCCGTTCGACTTTTTGCTTAATTTTCTTTTCCCACACATCCCCCGACCACAAACCCCCGGTATCCACCAGCTTGAAGCGGCCCTGCTCACTTTCCACCATGCCCTCTTTGAGGTCGCGGGTAACCCCTGGCACATCGGCCACCACCGCAAACCGGCTTCCGGCCTTGGCATATTTCTCCGGTGCGGTACGCAATCCCAATAGTTTGTTGAACAGGCTCGACTTGCCCACATTGGGGCGACCCACAATCACTACTCGATACATAGCTCCACTCGCATTCAGTTTAGAAACCCACAGGGGCGGCTGTCCAGGAAGGGCACGAGCCTACGTTACATGAGCCCAAAAACAGCATCCTTGATGTTACCATGCACTTGTCGTATGGAACCGAAGGTTTGTTTGGTGGTGGGGATGGGACGGGGTATCGGGCTAAGCGTGGCCCGGCGCTTTGGTCGGGAGGGGTATCGGCTGGGCTTGGTTGCCCGCAGCGAAACCAGCCTGCAAAACTACGCAGGCGCACTGGAACTTGATGGCTGCATGGTCAAAACCTTCCCTACCGACGTAACCCGTACCCAGCAACTTATTTCGGCCGTTCGGGAAACCGAAAAGCAGCTTGGTTCCATTGGGGTCTTGATCTACAACGCCTATGCTTCCCAGGGCAGCCGGGCTTCGGAATTGAGCCTGGAGGCCCTCGAGCAAACCCTCCAGGTCAACCTTTACGGGGCTTTGCTGGCAGCTCAACTGGTCATCCCCGGCATGCTCTCGCGCCGCCAGGGCACCCTGCTCTTTACCGGGGATGGCCTGGCCCTAAACCCCCAGCCCGACCAGGCCGCGCTCTCCATTGGCAAAGCCGCCCTGCGGGCCCTGGTGGGCGCCCTGAGCAAAGAGCTCTACCGGGAAGGCATCCATGCCGCTACCGTGACCATCGCCGGCCCGATCCGGCGCAACACCCCCTTCGACCCCGACCTGATCGCCGAAAAGTTCTGGGAGCTGCACACCCAACCTGCGGGCCGGTGGAAGACTGAGGTGATCTACCAAGGATGAGGCCCACTTCATCAAAGCAAACTTCTTGTAGCACCTCTCCGTAAAGCTCGCTCGGCTCTGGATTTAAACAGGGGATACCGTCCTAGAGAGCGTGTTTGTATTACCAGACTTATTCCTCTGCAGTGGGCTTATCTGGACGTGCACCACGGAGCAAAGCCAACACCGCGAGTGCAGCGTTCAGACTTATAGCGAACAATACTATGGCCCATACTGCAACGGCTAAGCCTGAATTCCAGTTAATAACCATATCGCCGTTCACCGCAACGATGACCAGTGCAAAAAGTGATAACAGGATCCTGGTTAGATTTTTTTTCAAATGACGGTTCGATTTACTTTTCCCCAGCATATCTACCCTCCGCCGTGAAGCCTTCCTGTCCGTTTATTGAATTGCTGCTCTTGCTCGAACGACGCAAGAACTGAAGAAAAATCCCACCCAGCCACCCTGACAGAAACAAAATCATTGCGTAAAGTGGCAGAACCAGCAAAACCCCAGGTAGGCTAGCAACTCCCAGGCTATTGTAAAGTGCAGGGAACTGCACCACAACAGCCGCTGTTGCCCAGCCAACTGACCAGGCAAGCACCCAGAGGCTCATCTCGATGAGCGTATGGTGTTTCGTCCATGCTACTATACCGCTAAACACCGCCCCCACCAGTCCAACCGAAAAAATGGGTGGCCCACCCGACCCCATGGCTGTTCCCAGCGCGCTAAGTGAGCTTACAATAGCAATTAACCACGGAACCATGTTTATCCTCCAATTGCCGCACCAGCACGTAAATCGCGGGCAAACATCCGGCCAGTGCGTCCATCCAGGTACAGCAGACGGTTCGCGGTCCAGGGCTGGCCCAGTTCTGCCAGGTAGCGCAGGGCATCACCAGCGACATAAGAGGCAGCCCAAAAAGCAGTAGGTCCAAAGACCGGTATCTCTCTAAAGGGGCTACGCACAAACTTGGGTGGCGTTATTAGCTCGCCCAAAGAAGGGCCGGTACAAGTGTCAATAAACGGTCCCACCATTGTCCAGGTCTCGAGCAGACCCGCACCGATATGAGGGATACCCTGCCTAGCAGCTGCTTCGTCAATTACGAAAGCGATTTCTTGGGGAGTATCTACCGCTCGAACAACCAGATCACACCCCGCAATGCGCTCCTCAATCTGGTCAACCGACTCGATTGACTCGTGATAAGCCTCAACTGTTATGGTTGGATTAACCGATAGCAGGCGATCTTGTGCAGCAACTACTTTTGCTTTACCAATATCCTGTTGACCAAATAGCAGCTGGCGGCTGAGGTTGGATGGCTCCACCACATCTTTATCACTAAGCACAAGTTGTCCGACACCAGCTGCCGCGAGCAAATAGGCCACCTGAGTGCCCAAGGTGCCAACCCCCAAAATCGCCACGCGGGCCGCCTCCAGGCGTTTCTGGCGCTGGTGAGGGTCGTCGGGCCAGAAGCTGAAGAATCCCAGTTGTCGGGCATAGCGGTTGCCCTTTTCGATCCTGTAAGGAACAATATATCTTTCTTGCTCAAGAAACCGGCGCTCTTCCTCAGAAATTTCTGGGTGAGTTAAGACCACTTCTTCACCTTGCTCGAGTGCCTCAAGAGCGGGCCGATAACGAACCTGTACGGAGTTAACAGCGCCTAAGAGAAGATGTTCACCCAGCCGCGCACGGAAGCGGTAGGGGTTTACGAACATGTGTGGATGCATGCTTATCCTCCTATGAACGATTGGGTTCCTGTGACCCCTAAACTAAAAGGGCAGTTGCGATGTAGACGAGAACACTCAGGTACAGGCCCGATGCAAAGACCACCGAGAGGACCGCAAACACGCCAGCTAAGCCTGAGGCAGCACCCACAAACTGCGGCTGACCGCGGCGGGTCAGCAAGTAGCGCAGGTGCGCGAGCGAACGCTGGCGGAGGTTTTGTTGATCGAGAAGGTGGCAGAGCAACCAGTACCCATCAAGACGCACAAAAGGAACAAGATTGAGGGCAATGCCAATCAGGCTGGCAAGGGTGTAGGCGCCCAAGAAATGGTGTTGGGTGACTATCCATGCTGCAGCTGCCGCTAGCAGAGGGATGGTCTGGAAGAGAATTCCACCAAGCGCAATGGTGGCCCGAACCCTAGCTGGCTTGATCCACGATTCCGTAACGTCTGCGTAGCCCACGGGTTGAAGATAGAAAAGCCCGATTCCCACACTTCTAGTGCGAACGCCGAAGTGCGCTGCCACTGAAACGTGCCCCAGCTCATGCCAAGCTGTAGTGAGAGTCAGCGCCAACCACAAAAGTAAAGCCTCCTGCCAGCTAAACTGTGTCAAATTTGGTAACGAAGGTATACCTTTGAAAAACCCTAAAACAGCCAAGGTTGCAAGCATCCAGAGAATACTTGCAAGTATTGGTTTTAGTACTCGACCTTCGATGGCTTTGGTAAATGCTTCTGAAGGCCGCCAGATGGGGAATTTAATGAAGCCCGATTTGATCCCGGCCCAGATAAGGGAAGGGATGCCATTACTCTTCCGCTGGGCCACAAGCTCAAGTAGCTGGTCGGCAAGAACCACTGCGTCGGCCTGTGCGAAGTGTTTGCTAAGCGCAGAGATGGTTGCTTCACGCTCCATCGGTGTCTGTTGGCTAACGAGCTCGGCCAGAGCAGCGTACACCTTGCCACTAACACGAAAAAACTTCTGGCCCATACCTACAATGTTAGACTGGCAACTCCCTAGCACGGTTACCTCTCCCCAGTGTGGCCTGCTTGCATTCATGATTTGTTCAGGGGTACTTTTCGTCACGGTTTTTCCCAAAGGGTGTGCCCTGGAGCGCAGGTTGTGTCGCTCAGGGCACACAAGAGTGTGGCTTAGGCCGCGCCCAAGGCTAGATGCCGCCGCACACAAGTGCAGTGCCTATAGCAATTCCAATACCTACACCATCAAAAAACTCACTCCAATCCCAAGCCGCAGTTATATCTTCGAGCTCAGTCAATGCCATGTCGCGTGGATTCACTACTGCAAGATCGTTCATAAGCAAACCTCACCTCGGTTTTTTGAGAGTTCAAAGACCGCCGCAAACCACAATAATAATCCCGACTAAAATCCCCCAAGCTTTCTCATCGTCCAAAACGGTGACTGTCTCGAGGGGCTGCAACTCGAGCGGACAAAGCGTAGCATCTGCTTCTTCTTGCTTTCGAACCAGTGTATTTGTCATGGTTTATCCTTTCAACTCAAAACTAGAGGGCTTAGGGCCGGCTTACGCGGAAAAGATTTTTTTGGCGAAGTTACCTGTTTATACCACCTCCTCCTCTCTCAGATGGCCGTATGATTCCATCTCCAGAGAGACAGGGCGGGGACATTTTGTTGTCAAGTGTCTTTCCTACTCAAGCGCCTTCCTCAGCGGTGTTTGTCTGGCTTATAGAGGAGTAGGGCAACGCAGGACTTGTCTTTAGTTCGTCTCCACAGATGTCCGGTAGCCCCTTTTTTGATGCTGAATGCCTTGAACAGCTAGAAAACGTGTTTTTATCTATAATTTTAACTATATTCAAATAAATACAATCAAGTCGTCATAAGTCCTTTTGAGTTGAAATGTTGTGTTTACTGGAGCGGAATATGCCTAATAAATTCACCGGGCCTCAGCCAAAATTCGTTATTCCAAGCGTCCTTAAGTACGAGCTGACCCGCCCAAGCCTCATTGAAGAAATCGAGCAGTCTGCCGACTTCTCTTTACTTGTCTTGACCGCCCCCATCGGCTTCGGTAAGACAACCACCTTAACACAGTGGGCTCGAGCTACCAGGAGTCGTGTTGCCTGGCTGAATTTAGATTCGGAGGACGAAGATCCGAGCCAGCTGGCCCGCTCTCTAAGCAGCAGCATCAAGGCTGCAGAACCCTCACTAAAGCTGGAAAAGTTCGAGACAGCCCGGGGTCTCCAATCATCAGAGGCCAGCGCTTTTGCGCTGGCCGAGGACTTGAACACCTCGGCCAGTAACCTGCGCATCATAGTGGATCAAGCCCAGCACCTCGGGCCAGAAGCGGCCCATTGGATGGAACTGTTTTGTACCAATCTTGCCGAGGGGCATCAGCTAATTTTGAGTGGTTATACCGAGCCAAAGCTTCGTTTGGGGCGGCTAATAACCCAGGGCCGGGTGCGAGCCATCAACCCCAAACATCTGGAGTTTAGCCTTGAAGAAGCCAAAGTCTTCCTTGCAAGCCACGGCTACCAGGGCGACCCCATGGAGGCATACCAATGGCTCGAGGGATGGCCTGCAGGTCTGGCCATGATTGCGCAGGAGGCCCATACTAAGGTTCCTCCCGAAAAGTTGGTAGACGAGATACTAGACACTCTGGAAACTCCGTTGCAGGAAGTTTTGCCAGAACTATCTGTGCTAGAAGTCTGGAGCGAGACAGAAGCTGAGAATTTTGGCGTATCACTCCCAGAGGGATGGCTCGAGCGCATAAGGGATTTGGGCTTACCCATGACGCCTTTGGGAGGTGGGGTCTACCGCCCGCACACGCTGTTGTTGCGTGCACTGGATGCCCGCCTGTGCAAACGGCCTGCCCGCCGAAAAGAACTACATCGGCAAGCAGCCCTTATGGCCGAGCAAGCGGGAAACTCCCTCACCTCCATCCAACACTACTTAGTTGCTAAGTGCTTCGACGATGCCCGAAGGCTGGCCGAACAGGTAGTAGCCAGGCTCGAGGCCCGCGCAGAATTTAGACTTGTCCGGCAAGTGTTAGAGGCTTTTCCCGAGAACCAACTCTCCGACAAACTACAGGATGCACTGGCAGTTGCCTACATTTATTTGGGTGAAACCCAACGCACCGAAACCCTCATGCAAAAGCTATATGCAAACGGCATATTCCAAAGGCGGGGGTATTTTTCGCTCGGGCTGGTAGCCGCGCGCAAAGGCGATACCTCGAAAGCGCTGGGGCTTTTTGAGCAGGGCCTCGCCCAGGGGGGCAATGACCTGCTGGAAAACCGCCTCCGGCGAAATGTTGCCCATAGCCTAGTCAACCTAGGACTCTGGGAGCGCGCCATAGTCGAGGCGGAAAGGTGCGTGAAGTGGGCTGCGCAGGCAGGCGACTCGCTCGAACTTGCCAAATCAATACGCCTCCTCGTTTGGCCACTTGCCAGCCAGAGGCGGTTTGAGGAGGCCGAATCTGCCCTTCTCAGGGCACTTCGTGTATATCAGGAGGAGCACCTTATCTTCGATCAAATTTCTGTTTACAACGACCTAGCCGAGTTGTGCCGCCTGACGAACCGGCCCCAGGAGGCCCTCCAGCACGTCGAGCGGGCGCTGGCCTTGCTGGGCGCGGAGGACAGCCCTAATCTCCAGCTTATATTGGAGACCAAAGCGGATTGCTACATCTGGCTAAACGAGTTCGCTTTGGCCCGAGATAATTTATTGCTGGCACTGGAACGCAACGTGCTTCGTTACCTCGCCATAGAACAACGAGTTTTGTATAAACTGGCCGAGGTTTGCTGCCGCCTGGGCGACTTGGAGGCTGCAGAGAACAGGGTCTTGCAGGCCAGGGCGGTGCCACTTCAGCCACAGGACAGCACGAATGGCGTCGCACATTTTTATGAGGGCATCTTCCATTTTTTCACAGGCCAGCTACAAGGCGCCAGGAAACATTTCGAGGCTGCACTCGCGAGGCCATTGGAACGGGATCGGCAGGCGCGAAGCCACCTCTACCTGGCCGAGATTGCCCGGCTGGAAGGGCACTTGGAGCACATGCACGTCCAAAAGCTCCGGCAGGCTATTGAGCAGTTAGGCAACGCTGGGGTGCTGGCAGTGGATCGCGCGGCATTGGGCAAGACACTTGAGGAGCTGCTTGCGCTGGGTTTGCCCAATAAGTATTTCGAGATGGCCCAGGCCGGTAGTCTGAGGGTAGATGCTACCCCAACGCGGCTGCGGATGTACCTCTCTACCCTGGGGGAGTTCGCGGTAAAGATTGAGGGCAGACCGGTAGCTATAACCAACAGCAAGGCCCGGGAAATTCTGGTTTGGCTGGCACTCAACGGCAAAGGAAGCCGCGGACAGATCGTGGACGCACTTTGGGATGGCTCCGACGACTATCGTCACATTGACTATTTCAAGATCTCGGTTCGTCGGCTTCGGTCGGCGCTTGCCAGTCATCCGCTGGTGGACTTTGATCCAGTACCCTTCGAGGGCGGCCTTTACAGGCTTGGCGATCGCCTCGAGGTGCAGGTGGACGTCGTGGAGTTGGAGCGTCTTTTGGCGCTTGGCAGTGCCGAAGACCTGGAAATGGCCCTGAAAGTTTACCGAGGAACCTTTTTGCCGGAAGTCGAGGCGGGCTGGGTAGAGCCCATCCGAACCCGAGCCCTCGATGCAGCCCTGGCTGCAGCTGCCTCGTTGGGTGAAATGCTGGCGGAGGATAACCCCACCCAGGCTGCTTGGGCTTTTCAAAAGCTGGTTGAGCTTGATCCCCTCGCAGAGGCCTCGTACATCAAACTGCTGAGGGTGTTGCGCCGGCTTGGTGACCATCCTCGGGCAAAACTGGTTTTCCGCTCGTTGGTGCGTATGTTGGCCGATGAGTACGGGGCCGACCCCGATCCAGCGGTGGTTCGGGAGTTTGGCGACCTGGTGGAATAGCGAACCCAAACCACCTCCTAAAAGTACTTCCGAAGAACTCTTAGCCACGGCAACCGCACAGCCAGGGCGCGTTCATCCTTACTGCGCTGATTGTTCAACCGGGTTTGGCGCTCTATGGAGGCTTCCCGGTGTAACCGGGCCAGCTTTGTTTCGGTATACTCCCTGAGGAACATTTCGTTAATCTGCATAACCATCTCCTCTGTCCAACTCGAGCCAGTTGACAATAGCCTCTAACGAGGCCGAAACCGTCGCGGAGGCTGGGGGCAGAAGGTTGCTGGCTAGCTGGCGAATTTTGGCCAGGACGTCCGAAATTTCCTGGCCGGAGCTGAGTTTCTCTTCTGCCACAGCAATCAGCGTCTCCCCAAGTAAAACCTGCTGGTGTGTCCAGGTACGGGTAAGCGGGGCCTCGCGGAACCTGGCTCGAATGGTGTCTAAGGCCAAAAGCACGGCATCATGTCGGCGAGGATTTTTCACGCAGCCCCCGTATGCACAACATGGGCTTATACCAATCGGGATGGACCGCTTTCCTGAAGAACTGGGTATGCTTGAAGCCAGGGCTCCGGAGACGGCATTGGTTCAGGGATTGGAAGCGGAATCGGTATGGGAATTGGGCGTGGCCAGGGCAGCGGCATGGGCTCAAATCGGCGGCTCTCCACGCCAACGAGCTGGTAAGGCGAAGAAGCTCTATGAGCCTTATCAGACTCCACTAATCCCTGACTAACCAGCACGACCGAGCCCAGCACAACGCTGACCAAGGCCGAGATCAGAGCTCCTACCTGAAAACCCAAACGGCGTTTTTGCATAGCTACCTCCCTGTGTCACTTTGCGGCCCGCGCTTCTTTGGTGGCGAGCCAAGGGCAGGGTACACAGTGCGCGATAACAACATGGGAACAACCGCAAACCGCCAAGGTGTCTCCGAGGTGTCTCTGAATTGAGTTTTGGGTTGCTCCTTTAGCCTGCACGCCCGGTCAGGGGCTTGGCAGGGCCTATACTTGGGCCTGTGAGTGCCTCTACACCCAATCCCCTGGGTCGTCTGGTGGCGTCGGCCGCCTTCAACCGATTTATTACCGCTGTTATCGTGTTGGCCGCCATACTGGTGGGCCTCGAGACCTACCCATCCCTCATGGCGCGCTACGGCCCCGCCCTCCACCTGCTCAACAACCTGGTGCTGGCTATCTTTGCCCTCGAGGTGCTGCTGCGCATGGGGGCGCTGTGGCCCCGGCCGCTGCGCTATTTCCTCGACGGCTGGAACGTCTTCGATTTTTTGATCGTGGTGGGGAGCCTGCTGCCGGGGCTGGGGGCCTACGCGGTGGCAGCCCGCCTGCTGCGGCTCCTGCGGGTGCTGCGCCTCATCCGCACCCTCCCCGACCTGCAAATTATTTTGGGCGCGCTATTGCGCAGCATCCCCTCCATCGGCTACGTCTTGCTGCTGATGCTGCTTTTGCTCTACGTCTACGCGGTGGCCGGGGTGTTTTTATTCGGGGCCAACGACCCCTTCCACTTCGGCAACCTGCACACCGCGCTACTCACCCTCTTCAGCATCCTGACCCTGGAAGGCTGGGTGGATGTGCTGCGCGTCCAGTACCTTGGCTGCGAGCGCTTCGAGCTGCCCGACCCGGCCCTGTGTGTCCAACCCCAGGCCCAGCCCCTGGTCGCGGTGGTGTACATGGTCTCGTTTGTCCTGCTGGGCACGCTGGTGTTCTTGAACCTGCTGGTAGGCATCGTGGTCAACAGCATGGACGAGATGCGTAAGAGCCTGCAAGGAAACAAGGCTTCCACACCAGGCAATATAGGGCAGCTACAGGAGGTTGAAGCCAAACTAAATGAGGCCCAGGAACTGCTTAGGAAGTTTAGGAAGACAGAGGACTAACCAGATCGGTTTCGATGCTGTCCAAAACCGGGTGACCCAGCACCCGCCCTGAAGCCACCATCTGCCCCTTGTGGTGGAACTCGTGGGTAATGGGGTGCATCAGTAACCAGCGCTGGCTCACATTGGCCTTCCAGCCCTTGCGCGGATGCGTCCAGACGTACACCTCATCCAGCCGGTCAAAGGAACGTAAGGCTTCCTCCACCAACCTGTCTACACCGTCAAACACTGTCCGCACCGCAGCAACATTCGGAAAATCTGCCCCCTTAAGGTCGGTCTCGGAGTGGCCCATCCCAACCGCCCCCACCCACCATAGGTAGCGGTCGGCCACATGGACGTGCAGGTTGCGGATGCTGCCGAAGCCGAAGTCGGAGCGCTCTTGGGTATAGATTTCCAGGGGCAGTGATTCACAGTAGCCAAAAAGGACTTCGCGGGAACGCTGCACCCAGCCGTAGAAAATCGGCAGATCGTCGTTCATGTCTGAGGATATCCCGGCCCGGTGTGGTATACAAGTAACAATGGTGCATCCCAATGTGATTAGGCCCCAGACGCCCTGGCAGCGCTTTGGGGTGTGGGCTTTGCAAATGCTGGGCTGGGCAGCGGTGATGGCCCCACCGCCAGGGAAGAAGTTCGTGCTGGTGGGCTACCCCCACACCTCCAACTGGGACTTTCTGTATGCGTTGTTGTGGGGTATGGCCTCTGGAACCCGCTTTAGATGGGTGGGCAAGAAGCAGCTCTTTCCCCCAGTGATCGGGGTGGTGATGAAGTGGCTGGGAGGCATTCCGGTAGACCGCTCCAAGGCAGGCGGCGATTTTGTTACCCAGGTAGCCCGCGTCTTCGACCAGCACGACAATTTATGGGTGGTGGTGGCTGCCGAGGGCACCCGCAGCCGCGCCGAGTATTGGAAAAGTGGATTTTACTACATGGCCCTCGAGGCCAAGGTCCCCATCGCCCTGGCCTACCTCGATTACAGCCGACAGGAAGTCGGCATCGGGGGCTACTTTACCCCCAGCGGCGACATCGAGGCCGACTTCGAGCAAATCCGGGCCTTCTACGCCGACAAGGTAGGCCGCGACCCCAGCAAACAAAGCCCCATACGGCTCAAGCCGAAAGATAGTGCTTAGAGGCCAGCAAAAGCCTTCTATACTGCATTTGGAAAAGTCAATATTGCCTACCCCTAAGCCGAATGTGTGCGGTAGGGTGCAAGGTGCTGTTTTAGCAAATCTTGAAGATCCTGGTGCCTTCTATGAAGGCCATCACCTATCAGCCAAGCAGCATTCGCGTTATTCTGGTAGACAGTGACCGTTTATGCTAGAGAAACTTGAATCCCTAGAAGCCGAGTACCAAACGCTCGAGCGGCAACTGGCCGACCCGGCGGTGCTCACCAATCAGGCGGAGTATCAACGTATCAGCAAGCGCTATGCCGATATGGGGTATCTGGTTCATACCATCCGCCAGTACAAAGAAGCCCTGGCCCACCTAGCGGAGGCCCGCGAACTGCAGTTCGACCCCGAGCTGGGCGGGATGGCCCAGGCTGACATCGCGGCCCTCGAGCCCCGCATCCGCGAGCTGGAAGCCGAGCTCGAGCTGCTGCTGCTGCCCAAAGACCCCCTCGACGAGAAGAACGCCATCGTGGAGATCCGGGCCGGCACCGGGGGCGAGGAGGCCGCGCTGTTTGCCGCTGAGCTGCGCGACATGATCATGGAGTACGCCCGGCAGGGCGGCTACCGGGTCGAAGTTCTGGACACCTCGCTCACCGACCTGGGGGGGGTTTCTAAGGTGGTCTTCGAGGTGAGCGGGCCGGGGGCCTATGGCTACCTGAAGTACGAGGCCGGGGTGCACCGGGTGCAGCGGGTGCCCGCCACCGAGACCCAGGGCCGTATTCACACCTCCACCGCCACCGTGGCGGTGATGCCCGAGGCTGAGGAAGTGGACGTAGAGCTCGACCCCGCCGACCTCGAGATCACCGTCTCGCGGGCCTCGGGGCCGGGGGGGCAGGGGGTCAACACCACCGACTCGGCGGTACAGGTTCTGCACAAGCCCACCGGCATGATCGTCTCCTGCATGGAGTCGCGCAGCCAGATCAAAAACAAAGAAAAAGCCCTCTCCATCCTGCGTTCGCGCCTCCTGGAGATGAAGCGGGCTGAGGAAGCCGCCCGCCGCCGGGAAGACCGCCTGGCCCAGATTGGGGCGGGCGAGCGCTCGGAGAAGATCCGCACCTACAACTTCCCCCAGTCGCGCGTGACCGACCACCGCATCGGCTTCACCACCCACGACCTGGAAGGGGTGCTGGCCGGCGACCTCTCCAAGCTGCACGAGGCCCTGCGCAAAGCCGACCAAGAGCGGCAGCTCGAGGCTCTTTCAGCCCCCCAGACGGCATCTTCCAAGTCCGCCTAGGACACGAAAGGCAGGCTATAGATGCATGGGTTGCGACGTGACCTATTGGTGGCAGCAGCCATCCTGATGGACAAGCAGGGGCGGGTCTTGCTGGTCGCCAACGACTGGAGCCGTCGGGGCAAGGTGCGCTACACCCTGCCTGGCGGAATGGTCGAAGCTGGGGAGACCATCCCGGCTGCGATTGCAAGGGAAGTGCAGGAAGAAACCGGGCTGCGGGTCAGGGGGATTCAACATCTGGCTTATGTGATTCAGGTCGAAGACTATCGTAAGAGCGAACGCACCATCGCCATGGCCTTTCGCGCCGACTACGAAGGCTTACTCAACCCCAAAGACCCCGATGGGCACATCGTGGAGGCCCGCTTTTTTACCCCAGAAGAGGTCGCGGTCAAACTCGACGAGCACCGGCCTCTTTTGGAACCCCTCATGGACTATATCCGCGGGGAGCGGGGCCGTTTTTATGCGTACTCGAGCTGGGGTGGTGAGGGAACCAAGGTTTGAACACCTTGTGACCTTCCACGACGATCCCTCAAGCGGCTCTATGCTGTGACGTAAGGGCCACTGCAATCAACCTTCTACAAGACTGGATCGCAAGTGGTTCGCAGCTGGCCGTTGCTTCAAGCCACATATGACCCTTCCCAAGCAACACCCATTCGTACACTATGCCTTGGTGCGCTGTTGGTTTCTATTTTGAGGTCAAGTATGGTCGCAGTCATTCTTTCGGGCGGGGCAGGCACTCGGTTATGGCCGGTCTCGAGGGAGCAATACCCCAAACCCTTCATGAAGCTGCCCGATGGGCAGAGCCTCTTACAAAAGGCCTTTTTACGGGCAGTGCGGGCAGGAGCCCAGCAGGTGCTCACGGTCACGGGCCAGGAATACTATTTCAGCACGGCGAGCGAATACCAGGCCTTGGGGCTGTCCGAGGTACAGACCTCTTTTGTTATAGAACCCTTGCGCCGCAACACCGCACCTGCCATCGCCATGGCCGCCCTGGCCGTGGCCGAACGCAACCCCGAGGAGGTACTGCTGGTACTCTCCGCCGACCATCTGATCCAACACGAAGACCTGTTCGCGCAGTCGGTTGTCCAGGCTACTGCCGTGGCTGCCGACAACTACCTCGTCACCTTTGGTATTGAGCCCACCTACCCCGCTACCAACTTTGGCTACATCGAGCAGGGTGCTCCCCTCAATAAACACGCCTATCGGGTGGCCCGCTTTGTAGAAAAACCCGACCGCTCCACCGCCGAAGCCTACCTACAGACCGGGCGCTACTACTGGAACGCAGGCATCTTTTGCTTCAAGGCAAAGGTCTATCTGGAAGCTCTGGAAAAACTCCAGCCCCAGATGTTTGAGGCGGTGCTGGCCTGCTGGCAGGGCAGCGAGAAGGGGGACGTGACCTATCTGGATGCGCCCCTTTTCAAGCAAGTGCCCAGCGAGTCGGTGGATTATGCGGTGATGGAGAAAGCCGAGCGGGTGGCCGTCGTGCCGGCCAACCTGGGCTGGAGCGATCTGGGCTCTTGGGACGCGGCCGCCCTGATGGTGCCGCCCGATGCCGCGGGCAACCGGGTATTGGGCGAGGCGGTATTGCTCGAGACCACCCATACCTTTGTCCAGACCGAAGACCGTGTGGTGGCGGTAATTGGAGCCAACGATCTGGTAATCGTGGATACCCGCGATGCCCTGCTGGTGGCCCGGCGCGACAAAGTACAGGACGTGAAGAAGGTAGTGGAGCAACTCACGCACTCCAAACACGACACGGTACGTCGCCACCGCACCATCCAGCGCCCTTGGGGTAGCTACGTGACCCTGGAAGAAACCAACGGTTTCAAAATACGGCGGGTGGTGGTCAAGCCAGGCCAGGCCCTCTCCAACCATTTGCACCACCACCGCAGCGAACACTGGACGGTGCTGCGGGGCACCGCCCAGATCTGGCTGGATGGCCAGGTGCGAATCTTACGGGCCAACGAGTCGGTGAGTGCAATCGCGGGGGTGGCCCATCAACTCATCAACCCTGGGTTGCTGGACTTAGTCTTGATCGAAGTGCAAACCGGCGAGTATCTGGGAGAAGACGATGCCCAGCGGCTGGACAGCCATGTGTAACTGTAGTCTGCGGACAATGGGATCCCAAGCGATCTAGGCGTGAATTCTTCCCACTACCTTCACTCTTCTGTAACGCTACAGCGTAAAAATGGCGCTTATGAGGCATCTTCTCCTAATGGGCTGTGATATTTGGCTGCTAGGTCGGCCACAGAGCCCTGTACACTGTACAACAGCTTTGGGATAGTCCATCCTCTCTGGATGGAATACGACTAGAGGAGTCAAGCATGAAGGCTATGAAAGTTGCGGTTATCGGTACTGGATATGTAGGCATTACCACGGGGGTCACGCTGGCCTACATCGGCCACCAGGTGACCTGTGTGGATGTGGATCTGAAGAAGCTGGCTCTTTTGCGAGCCGGTAAGGCCCACATCTACGAACCGGGCCTCGAGGAACTCATGCACCTAGCCCGGGAACGCCTGAAGTTCACCGACTCCTATGCCGAAGCTGTGCCAGATGCCGATGTGATCTACATTGCGGTGGGCACCCCTTCCGCTGCCGATGGCAGCCCCGACCTGCGCTATGTGCAGACCGCCGCCGAGGGCATCGGTCAGCATCTTAATGTCAAGTTCGTGGTAATTGTGAACAAATCCACCGTGCCCATCGGCTCGGGCAACTGGGTGGAGTCGCTGGTGCAAACCGCGTACGAGGCCAAGCACGGCAAGAAGGCCAAGGGCAACTTTGCAGTGGCTTCCAACCCGGAGTTCCTGCGCGAGGGCTCGGCCATCTACGACTCGCTCTACCCCGACCGCATCGTGGTAGGGGCCGAGCGGGGGGAAGCCCTCGAGACCCTCTACAACCTCTACCGCCCCCTGATCGAGCAAAGCTTCGCCGAACCGGCCTTCCAGCCCCGCCCCAACGCCATGAAGGCAGTTCCGCTAATTTCCGCCGACCTTGCCTCGGCGGAACTGATCAAGTACGCCGCCAACGCCTTCCTTTCGGTCAAGATCAGCTTCATCAACGAGATCGGCAGCCTAGCCGAGCGGGTGGGAGCCGACGTCACCCAGATTGCCCGTGGCATTGGCCTTGACAGCCGCATTGGCCCGCGCTTTCTGCAGGCCGGCATCGGCTGGGGGGGGAGCTGCTTCGGCAAGGACACCGCCGCGCTGGTTTCCACAGCCAAGGAGTATGGGCTCATCATGCCCATCGTGCAGGCCGCCCGTGAAGTGAACTACCGCCAGCGCGAACGCATGGTGGAGAAACTCCAGCATGAGCTCAAGATTCTCAAGGGCCGCACCATTGGCCTGCTGGGCCTGGCCTTCAAGCCCAACACCGACGATCTGCGCGATTCCCCAGCCCTTGACCTGGCCGAGCGCCTGATTCGGCACGGGGCCAGGGTGCGCGTCCACGACCCCATTGCCCTAAAGCAGGCCAAAGAACAGAACCCCGATCTGGCCGTCGAGTACTGCGAGAGCGTGATGGACCTGGCCGAGGATGCCGATGCTTTGGTGCTGGTCACCGACTGGGCCGTCTACCGCGACCTCGACTGGGAAGGCATGGCCAAACTCATGAAGAAACCCCTGGTGGTGGACGGGCGCAACTTCCTAGATAAAGGGCGCCTGACCAGGGCCGGTTTCCACCATGTGGGGGTGGGCACGGGTACCAACCCGCAGTTGGTCACGGCAGAGGGATGATTCTCAGGGGCTTGCAAACCAAATGTTTGCACTTTTCGCTCAGACTGCCCATCTGCGGCTCGAGGCCCGAAGCACAAGGCCCATAACCGCGGTTGAACCAAAGCTATAAAACCGGGTTTGGCCCGGTACGAAAGGTTTACTAGATGCGAATACTCATCACTGGTGCAGCAGGTTTTCTGGGGAGCCACCTGTGCGAGCGGCTGCTGCTCGAGGGGCACGAGGTCATCGGTGTAGACGATTTCAGCAGCGGGCAGCCACGCAACATTGCCCTGCTCTCGCAGCATTCCCGGTTTCACTTCATCAAGGCCGATGCCTCCAAGCCGCTAAGCGTGGAGGGTTCCCTCGACTGGGTGATGCACTTTGCTTCGCCCGCCTCACCCCCGCGCTACCTCAAGCTGCCCCTCGAGACCCTGCTGGTCAACGGTGAGGGCACCCGCCACCTGCTCGACCTGGCGGTGGAAAAGGGCGCTCGGTTTTTTCTGGCCTCCACCTCTGAGATTTACGGCGACCCTCTGGTACATCCCCAGCCCGAAACCTACTGGGGCAACGTCAATTCGATTGGGCCCCGCTCCATCTACGACGAATCCAAACGCTACGCCGAGACCCTCACGACGGCCTACCAGCAGGCCAAAGGGGTCTCGACCCGCATCATCCGCATTTTCAATACCTATGGCCCCCGCATGGACGCCGAGGATGGGCGGGTGGTCACCAACTTCATCGTCCAGGCTTTGCGGGGAGAGCCCCTCACCATCTACGGCACGGGCAGCCAGACCCGTAGCTTTCAGTACGTGGACGATCTCATCGAGGGCATTCGCCGTCTGATGGACGTGGAGTATCACCAGCCCGTGAACCTGGGCAACCCCGAAGAGTACACCATGCTCCAGCTCGCCAAACTGATTCAGGAGCTGGTAGGTTCCAAGACCCCCTTCACCTACCAACCGCTACCCCAGGACGACCCCCGCCAGCGCCGCCCGGACATCCGCCGTGCCAAGGAGTTGCTGGGCTGGGAGCCCAAGGTTCCGGTGCGAGAGGGATTGGCCCGCACCATCGCCTATTTTCGAGGTCTGCTGGACGAAGCTCTGCCCCAGGAGATTCAGCCATGAACGTTTTGGTTGTAGGTGGCGCCGGCTATATTGGCAGTCATACCGCCAAGACCCTAAAGAAAGCCGGTTATACCCCGGTGGTATTGGACAACCTCAGCACCGGCCACCGCTGGGCCGTGCGCTGGGGGCCACTTGTTGAGGCCGATCTGGCCGATAAAAAGGCGGTTCTGCAAACCCTGCACGACCACCAAATTGACGCGGTGATTCACTTCGCCGCCAATGCTTATGTGGGCGAGTCCATGCAGAACCCAGCAAAGTATTTTCGCAACAACGTAGCCAACATGCTCAACCTGCTCGAGGCCATGCACGAATCGAACGTCCAGCATATCGTGTTCTCCTCTTCGTGCACCACCTATGGCATCCCTGAGCGGGTTCCCATCCACGAAGACTTTCCCCAGTCGGCCATCAGCCCCTACGGTGAGTCCAAGCTGATGGGGGAAAAGATGCTCAAGTGGTTTGGCGAGTGCTATGGCATGGGCTGGGTGGCGCTGCGCTACTTCAATGCCAGCGGGGCCGACCCCGAGGGCGAAATTGGCGAAGTCCACGACCCCGAAACCCACCTGATCCCCCTGGTGATTGATGCCGCTCTGGGCAAGCGCCCCCCGGTCAAGATTTTTGGTACCGACTACCCCACCCCCGACGGCACCGCCATCCGCGATTACATTCACGTGATGGACCTGGCCGATGCCCACGTGCGGGCCTTACAGTACCTGCTCGAGGGCGGCCCATCTACCGCTTTTAATTTGGGTACCGGTAAAGGCCACAGCGTGCGCGAAGTCATCGCCGCAGTGGAACAAGTAGGAGGCCGCAAAGTACCCGCCGAGGAAGCCCCCCGCCGGGCTGGGGATCCTCCCGCCTTGGTCGCGGATCCTACCAAAGCCCGCACGGTACTGGGCTGGGAGGCTTCATACACAGACATTTACCGGATCGTCGAGACGGCCTGGCGCTTCGCCAACAGTCGAGGGCAGTAGTCCACTCAAAATTCACCCAGCCGCTGCCTCTCTTAAGGACTTCCTCGCCGAGGATTCTTCAGGGCAGTCGGGGCCAACCCTTGACAAATTTTTTAGGCTAGCCTAAACTTTCTATACTTTTTTGGTAAGTCTTACCTAAATCCGGAAACCAGGTTGAATGCCATGAGCGAACTAACTGCCAGAACACCCCTTTCCGAAGCCCAGGAAGACTATCTGAAGCAGGTGCTCTTGCTGGGCAGCGGGGGCGCGGGAATGGGAAAATTAGAAGATACCCTAGCTGTATCTACTCAAGACCTAGCCGACCGGATGCAGGTTAAGCCCGCTTCGGTCACGGGGATGCTCAAAAAGCTGGCCGAGCTGGGGCTGGTGGAGTACGAAGCCTACCGGGGCGTGCGGCTCACCGAGGCGGGCTATAAGGTGGCCCTCGAGGTGCTCCGCCACCACCGGCTCATCGAGGCCTATCTGCACCAAGCTTTGGGATATGGCTGGGAAGAAGTCCACGCTGAGGCAGAAAAGCTCGAGCACCACATCTCCGAAGCTTTTGAACAGCGCATCGCCGAGTGGCTGGGCCACCCTTCTCACGACCCCCACGGCGACCTCATTCCCAGCGCGGCCCTCGAGCTGCCTCAAACCATCCCCAACCGCCGCCTGGCAGCCTTGCAAAGCGGCCAGTATGGCATGGTGGCACGGGTCGCCACCCAGGATCAGGACTCGCTCAACCTCTTTGCCCATCTGGGGCTCAAACCCGGCGCTCAGGTTCAATTGCTGGAACACATAGCCGAGGGAAGCCGAGTTCGCGTGGGTAAGGAGCGCTACCTTCTGCCCATTAGCCTGGCCCAGGTGCTATGGATACACCTCGAGGGAGATTCATATGTGGACCCTATTTAGACCTTCGATGCTGTTGCTGCTGACGCTGGGCTTTTTTTCCCAGGCTTCCGCCCAGCAACCCGACAAAATTGCCCAGCTCCAGCCGGTGCGACAGACCCCCATCCGAATCGTGGCTACGGTTAATTTCCTGACCGATCTGGTGCAGCAAGTGGGCGGCAGCCGTGTCCGCGTAGAGGGCTTGATGGGAGCTGGGGTTGACCCCCACCTCTACAAGGCTTCAGCTGGGGATGTGCGCAAGTTGCAGCAAGCCCACCTAATCTTCTACTCGGGTCTCTACCTCGAAGGCAAAATGATGGAACTTCTGGAACGGCTGCCCAAGGCCATCGCGGTAACCGATGCCATCCCGCGCGAACGCCTGATCCAACCTCCTGGAGGTTTCGAGGGTCAGTACACCTACGATCCGCACGTCTGGTTCGATGTAACCTTATGGAAGCTAACGGTGGGTCGCGTGCGCGACGCGCTCAGCAAAGTAGACCCCGCGGGGGCCAGCAGCTACCAAGCCAATGCCGAGGCCTACAGCAAGCGCCTCGATCAACTCGATGCCTTTATTCGCCAGCAAATCGCACGGGTTCCCCCTGGGCAGCGGGTGATGATCACCGCCCATGACGCTTTTGAATACTTTGGACGGCGCTACGGGCTCGAGGTGCGGGGGCTGCAAGGGGTCTCGACAGTGGCCGAAGCCGGAACCCGCGATGTACAACAATTGGCCGATTTTATTATTCAGCGAAGAATTCGCGCCATCTTCGTGGAGTCCAGCGTGCCCCGGCGGGCTATTGATGCAGTGATAGCAGCTGTGCGGGCCAAAGGCTGGAATGTCGCGGTGGGAGGCGAACTGTTTTCCGATGCTGCAGGCAATCCCGGCACCCCCGAAGGAACCTATGTGGGCATGATGGAACACAACATCCGCACCATCGTAGGTGGGTTGTTGGGAGGTACCCCTTGATCCACACCCAATCCAACCCTAAAGCGCTTTTGTCTCAGAGCTTAGCTCCGTTGGAAGTGCGTGATCTCACGGTAGCCTACCGTGAAAAGCCTGTTCTTTGGGACGTGGATTTGCAAGTACCCGTTGGGCAGTTATGTGCCATCGTGGGCCCCAACGGGGCGGGTAAATCCACCCTGATTAAGGCCGTACTGGGGCTGATACCCAAAGCCTCCGGGCAAGTCAAGTTCTTCGGGCAAACGCTGGTCGAAGCCCGTTCCCGAATTGGCTATGTACCGCAGCGTGGCTCGGTAGATTGGGATTTCCCCACCAGTGTGTTGGATGTGGTAGTGATGGGACTCTATGGCAAGTTGGGCTGGTTCAGGCGACCAGGGAAGCTCGAGCGCGATGCAGCCCTGCGCTGCTTGGAGCAAGTCTCGATGAGCGAGTTCGCCGGGCGGCAAATCTCACAGCTTTCAGGCGGACAACAACAACGGGTGTTTCTGGCCCGGGCCCTGGCCCAGGACTCCGACCTCTATTTTATGGATGAGCCCTTTGCCGGGGTAGACGCCGTTACCGAAGATGCCATTTTGAGAGTGCTGCATGAACTCAAGGAACATGGGAAAACCGTGGTGGTCGTACACCACGACTTAGAAACCGTGCGGGCCTATTTCGACCACCTGACCCTGCTCAACGTGCAGGTCATTGCCAGCGGGCCGATGGACGAGACCTTCACTCCCGAGAACCTAAAACGGACGTATGGCGAACGCATGATTATGGTTTCCTAACCATCGCTTTGATTCGGCGCCATCGTTATAGCAATAAAAACTATATGTTTGAACTTGTATCCCAGATCTTTACCGACTACACCCTGCGCAATGTGGCGCTCGGTTCGGCCATGTTGGGCGTGATTGGCGGGGTGCTGGGAGCTTTTGCCATGCTCCGCCGCCAAAGTTTGTTGGGAGATGTGCTGGCCCATGCTGCGCTACCGGGTATCTGCCTGGCCTTCATCCTTACCGGCTCCAAAGCACCGCTCATCTTGCTCCTGGGAGGGGGCTTGGCCGGTTGGCTGGCTTCTTTGCTGGTGTTGGCCGTGTTGCGCAATACCCGGCTGCCCGAAGACTCAGCCCTGGGGGTGATGCTCAGCAGCTTTTTTGGTTTTGGCATCGCCCTCTTGACCTTTATCCAGCATGGGAACAATGCCAACCAAGCCGGGCTGGATAAGTTCATTTTCGGACAAGCTGCTACCATCTTGGCATCGGATGTGTTGAACTTTATAGTTTTGGGCGGAATCGCACTTTTGGTCGTGGGCCTGCTTTACAAAGAGTTCAAACTGCTTTCCTTCGACCCTGGCTATGCCGTCAGCCTGGGTCTGCCGGTGCGTGGCCTGGGTACCCTGCTCACCTCGCTGACGGTACTGGCGGTCATGGTAGGGCTGCAAACGGTAGGGGTGGTCTTGATGGCCGCTATGCTGATTGCCCCGGCTGCTGCCGCAAGGCAGTGGACCGACCGGTTGGGGACGATGATCTGGCTCTCGGCCCTGTTTGGAGCCATGGCCGGTGTGAGCGGGGCTTTGATCTCGGCCAGCCGTGAAAACCTGCCCACCGGACCATTGGTTATCCTCTCCATCAGCGCGATTCTGCTGGTTTCGCTCTTCTTCGCGCCCTTGCGCGGGCTGGTGTGGGACTGGGCCCGCACCCGGCAAAACCGCCGCCGGATCCACCTCGAGCGCCTCCTGCTGGACGCCCATGTGCTGCACAACCACGATGTCCTGACCCCGCAGACCTTGGCGGAACGCCGCCGCGAATCGGTGGCAATGGCCCAGCGGCACCTCGAGGCGCTGCGGTCTTTGGGCTGGGTACAACAGAGCCAGAAGGGCTTGGCCCTCACGCCGGCGGGCGACCAGAAAGCCCATGAGCTAGAACAAGCCATGCGTGTTTTACCCAGAGCCAAGGGCGAACCACCGGCAACCTTTCTGGGGTCTAATCCCTCCTGACCATGCCCGATTTTCGTATGAACGCCGATCTCGTGATTATCCTCACCGCCATTCTGGTCTCCACGGCCTCGGCCCTGGTGGGCACCTTTCTGGTGCTGCGCCGTATGGCTCTAATGGCCGATGCCATCTCCCATGCGGTGCTGCCGGGTATCGTTTTGGCATTCTGGCTCTCCGGCGGTGAGCGGGCCACCCTACCGGCCTTGCTAGGGGCCGCTGCTGCGGGCCTCGCTACCGTCACCCTGGTGGAATGGCTGACCCGCACCGGCAAGGTCAAAAACGATGCGGCCATCGGCATTGTGTTCCCCGCGCTGTTTAGCCTGGGGGTCTTGGCGGTTTCGCTCTATTTCCGCAACGTGCACCTGGATATGGACGCCGTGCTCTACGGCGAAATTGCCTATGCACCCTTCAACAATCTGACCCTGTGGGGCCGGGAAATTCCCGAGTCGTGGCTGGTGATGGGCTCACTGACCCTGCTCAACCTGCTGTTCGTACTGCTGTTCTACAAAGAACTCAAGCTCTCCACTTTTGATGCGGGTTTGGCCGCCACGCTGGGCTTTGCGCCCGGCGCGTTGCACTACGGCCTGATGACCCTGGTCTCCTTCACTTCGGTGGGGGCTTTCCAGTCAGTAGGGGCTATTTTGATTGTAGCCTTCCTGATTATCCCCCCCGCCACCGCCTACCTACTTACGCAGCGCCTACCGGTCATGATTGCCCTGGCTGTTGGGATCGGTTTTATTTCCAGCTTGGCGGGGTATGCGCTGGCCATCTGGCTGGACGCTTCCATTGCCGGCATGATGGCAGCCGTAGCTGGAATCTGCTTTGCCCTGGCCTTCTTCTTCTCGCCTCTGGAAGGTTTCCTGACCAGCCGTCTGCGCCGAGATCGGCAACGCCTCGAGGTCGCCGCCCGCCTACTGGTCGCGCACCTGGCCCATCACAGCCAGCCGGTTCCCGAACAGGAGGTGCTCGAGGAGTTTGGTTGGAACCCTCGGTTTCTCAAGCAAGCCAGAGAAAAGGCCCTGCAAGCGGGTTGGCTCGAGGTGGTGCGGGAAGGGCTGCGCCCAACCCACAGCGGCCTTGCCGTTAGTGCCCAGCCTCAACTCGATCGGTAGCTCAGCGGCTCACCGCCACGCTGGTGCGGTTGCCGGCTGCATCCACCGCAATGAGGGTCACGCGGCGCACCGGCACTTCCACATAAAAACTGACCTCTTTGCCCTTGGGCAGCGAGAGCGGGCTAAAGGTGCGGTCGTACTGCAGGGTGACCCGGTCTACCCCGGTGTCATCCAGCACCCGCCCGGAAATTTGCAGCGTAGACTCGGTACGGGCCGGGATTTCCTCCTCGGTGCCATCGGGCAGGGTACGCTTGCGGGCCGGTTGCACCACGGTAACGACGCGCTCGGCCCGCTCGATAACAATTTGCGGCGGGCGGGCATCCAGCACCAGCGGCAGGCGCACGGTGCGGGTCTGGCCGCTGGTATCGGTGGCATCTACCCTGATCTCCACCTGCCCCGACTGCGGGGCCTGCACCCGGAAGCTGAAGCGCACCAGCTTCTGCCCCCGGCTGGCCTCGGGAAGCAGTTCCTTTCCACCGGCCTTCACGCTTTGCACCCCCACATCGTCGAGGGCGTACCCCTGTACCTGCAACGAGCGCTGGGAGAGCACCCCGCTTTTGGGCTGGGTGATACCAATCAGGGGCGGCTGGGTATCCCCCGGCCGCTGGCAAGCCGAAAGCAGCAATAACAAAAGAAGGGGCGCGTACCGCACCCCTTCATCCTAACAGTTACTCAGGGTCTGAAAATTAGGCCGGCCCGTCCGTTAAAGTCCAGGCCACCTACCCCTGCCACGCCACCTGTAAAGATGCCAAAGCCAACTTGGAGCTCGCCATAGACACTAAAGGGTTGTCCCGGAAAGGCATATTCGATACCCGCTAGACCATGAGGGAAGATGTAGATGCCGCCCACACCACTGAAGGTCCAAAGGCCCACAGAGGCCCCAGCGCCGGCGTACCAGCTCAGGTCAAAGCCTGGTGCGGCTGGAATGGCTTGCTCGAGGAACATGTAATCCACCCCAGCCCCCAGCCCTGCAAATGCAAGACCAGCGCCCACGCGGAAGTTACTGACTTGGTACTGTACACCCAGCCAAGTTGGGAAGCCCGAGTAGAGGCCAAAACCATCCGACTGGGCCTTACCGAGAGAGCCAAACAACAGCGCAAACAACACAACCAACGGTGCTAAACGTTTCATTTTTTGCTCACCTCCGAACGTAGTCTAACACCTTCGCGTTATTTTTGCGTTACTTTAGGTAGTATACAGCGCGTTAATTCGCACATAGCCCTCGGTGAGGTCGCATCCCCAGGCCATTCCCTGCCCCTCCCCCAGCCCCAGGTCGGCCTCGACCAGCACTTCTTCGGTTTGCATGGCCTGGCTGGCCTGAGCCCGGTCGAACTCGAGCACCTTCCCTGCATAAAGCGGGATGCCCTGCAGAGTAATGCGCACTTTGTCGGGCTCGAGCGCCACCCCCGCCTTGCCCAGGGCCATCATGACGCGGCCCCAGTTGGGATCGTTGCCGTAGACCGCGCTTTTCCACAAAGGGCTGGCCGCTACCGAGAGAGCAGCCTTGCGGGCCTCCGCGTCGCTTTTGGCCCCGGTTACCTTTACGGTCAGCAGCTTGGTAGCCCCTTCGCCGTCGCGGGCCAGCTTGCGGGCCAGCTCCACACAAACCCTTTCCACCGCCTGCCAGAACTCGGCTAAATCTACCGGCCCCGCCGCGCCGTTGGTCATCAAAACGGCCATGTCGTTGGTGGAGGTGTCGGTGTCCACGGTCACCTGGTTGAAGCTTTTGTCCACCACGCCCTGCCAGCCCCGGCGTAGCTCTTCTTGGGAAACCGCCGCGTCCGAGACGATATAGGCCAGCATGGTGGCCATGTTGGGGGCAATCATGCCGCTCCCTTTGCAAACCCCCACCACCCGCGCCCCGCTCGAGAGGGTGGCTTCGGCCATCTTGGGCACCAGGTCGGTGGTCAGGATGGCTTCCATGAAGGGGTCTATTTCCAGTCCCAGCCGAATCTGGGGCAGAGCGGCCTCGATTTTTTCCACCGGTAAGGGCTGCCCAATCACCCCGGTAGAGGCGGTCAGCACCATCTCGGGAGCCAGCTGTAGCTGTGCCGCTGCCAGTTCGGCCATGCGTGCATCGGCCCAGATGCCCTGCTCACCTGTGGCACAGTTGGCGTTGCCGGCATTGACCACAATGGCTTGTAGGCCCCGGCCAGCGGCCAGCAATTGGCGGCCTCGAGCCACGCAAGGCGCAGCGGCTTTGTTCAGGGTTCCCACAAAAGCCCAGTTACAGGGAGTTCCCGAGGCCAAAAGGGCCAGGTCGGGCTTGCCAGAGGGTTTGATGCCGGCCTGGGTTGCACCGGCGCGAAAACCGATCGGGAGTCGCATAGCAGCAGCATATCCTCAGGCCCGGCAGTAAGAGAAGCGGTGGGTTCAAAATCAACCGGGGCACGCCGCCCAAGCGGAACCGGTATGAAACGGGCAAAGCCTGCAAAAGCACAGTTTAGGTAGGTCAAAAGCCCGCTTTAGAGGCGGTTTTTCGGGTCTCGTCCACCTGAGGTACGTCCTAATCGCAACGTTACGCTCGCATAAAGTGGGCGTTAAACCGCTACATTTCGCACACAACAGGTTTTTATGCGATACCATAGCGGCAATTGCAGGGGTTGAGCATTTGGGTCTCAACCCCGGTTCTATTTGGGTGGAGGAATCATGAATGAGGTGCTGGCTGGAGTGTTAGTGACTGGTGTACTGCTGGTGTACGCGCTGGTTTTTTGGGATGAGCTGGTATTCGATCTGATCTATCTGCTGCGTTACCGCAAGCTCAAAAACCACATCCTAACCCCCGAAGAGCTCGAGGCCGATAAACCCAAGCGCATGGCCGTTCTGCTGCCTACCTGGCAGGACGCCAACATTGCCCCCATGATCCGGGCCACGCTTGGCTACACCAACTACTCTCCCCTGCACCTCGACTTCTTCGTAGGGGTGCACCCCAACGACCCCGAGACCCTCGAGGCCGTTGAAACCCTCTCGCAGGAGTTTGTCAATGTACACCTGGTGGTCGCGGATGGGCCTGGCCCTACGTCCAGGGGGCAGTTGCTCAACACCCTGTTTAGCTACCTCGAGCGCTTCGAGCGCAGCAACCGCCTCGAGTTCGAGGTCGTTGCCCTCCACAGCGCAAACGATGTAATACATCCCTACACCTTCAAGCTCTACAGCACCCTGCTGCGCAAGTATCCCGCCGTGCAACTGCCGGTGCTGACCCTCCCGTCCCAGGGCGGTTTCTGGAAAGGTCTGCTTAATGCTGTCTATACCGGCGATTCAGCCGAAGAGCAACTTCGCCACCTGCCGGTTCGGGAAGCCCTGGGGTTTTTTGTGCCGTGCGCCCCCAGCGGGTTTGCTGTGCGTCGTAGCCTTTTACCCGAGATGGCCAGCGACGGCCACATCTTCGACCCAAAGCCAGGGGCTACCCCCTTCGACCCCGCCCTGCGGCTGTGGCGAATCGGCCAGCCGGTTCACTTTCACTTGCAGCCCATCCGGCGGATGGACGATAACGGTCAAACACGGCGTGAAATTATTGCAGTCAGGCAGTCGCCGGGCCCTCACAGTGTCTGGGGCCAACACCACCTGCGCTGGGTCTGTGGCCTGGGTCTGCCACTGCTCAGGCTGCTGCTGGGCCGCCCCCTGGCCGAAAATGCTCGGCTGCTACTGCCCCCTAGGCTCACCCATGCCCTACTCAACCTGGCCCATCTGATCGGTTTTCCCACCTTGGTCTACGCCCTCTTGGCCCAACTCTTTGGCTGGCCTGGGGCAGGCAGTCCAGCATTGGAAGGTTTGCTCGCACTCATTGCCGCAACTTGGATGGTGCGGGGGGCCATGCGCTACAGGGCAGTAAGAACCCTCTACGGCCCCCAAGAAGCCCGCAAAACCCTGCTGCTACCCCCCGGTTTTCCCCTGCGCTGGATTTTAGAGGGCTTGATCAAAGGGTTTTCCAAAGCCAAACCCACCTATATGGGTGAGCCCTACCTTGAGGCCAACCGCCTGCGGCTGGGCGATCAACTGCTCTTCTACAACGATATTTCTGCCAATCAGCTCGCACTGGCCATGCAAATGCAGGACTTTGGCGTATACCGCCCTCGGTTGGGGGAAATCCTGGTCGCCGAAAATTTCATCGGCGAGCAAACACTGCGCAAGCGACTGGCCGAGCTACGCTGGACCAAAATGGCTGCCACCGTTGCCAAGCAAACCCAGGCTCTCAGCAACCCTACCTATTACCCCCGCGACCTGCACCACCGCAAATCGGCACAGGTCAACCAAGAGAAAAACCCTACCGTTCTTACCGATACTATGCTTTAGAGTGCTCTTCACAACTATTGAGCCGCCCATAACTCGAGTGCTTTGTCCCGCACAGCACAGTTGCCTCCCGGATGGGAGGCAACGTCTGTGAAGAGTGCGATAGGGGATGGGATGAAATGAACCCCCCACCTGCACAGCAGGTGGGGGGTCTCGGCAGCTCAAGCAGTGGGTTCAATTAGACCATAGTCGCCGTCGCGGCGGCGGTAAATCACATTGATCTGTTCGGTCTCGGAGTTGCGGAACACAAAGAAATCGTGGCCCAGGGCCTCCATCTCAAAGGCAGCATCCTCTGGGGTCATGGGCTTCATATTGAAGCGCTTGGTGCGAACAATACGGGGTACAGCTTCTTCCTCGAGCTCGACCTGTCCAGCCCCCATCAATACCGGCTCGGGCGCCGGCTGGCGAACCCGCTGGAAATGGCGTTCCTTATAGCGCTTGAGCTGGTACTCGAGGCGGTCAATCGAGCGGTCTATGGCCGCGTACATGTCGGGGTCGGACTCCTCCACCCGCACCATGCCCCCCGGCACATTGACTTGAATCTCGGCCTTGGCCTTGCGTTCGACCCGTGCCCCCTGGGCCATCGAGAGCACCACTCGAGCTTCTGCGTTGTCTTCGAAGTGGCGATCCAGCCGGGCCATCTTCTTGTCCAGGTAGTTCTTGAGGGCCTCGGTAATCTCGATTTGACGACCAACCAGCTTGTAGACGTTCATTCTCGCCCTCCAATCGTGCTCCGAGTTGGGTTGCCAGGCTGGGCTTCGGGGTGGTGAAGGCAACTCGGAAACCTCCACTGGATTTGGGATTCCCGAAACGATGCTTTAGGCTTTCAAAATGCCCTCCGCCTGGTAGCTCAATACTACCACTGCCAAATGAGGGATATTTGTCCAACTGCCTCACTCATATACATTCCTACGCCCTTCGGTCGGCTTGATCCCCTCACCTTTGATTGCACCCAAAGATGAAGGGTTCAAGCGGAACTGGTATTACACCAGGCTATACTTCCCTTCCCGTTCGTCGCGCACCAGTTGCCCGGCCTTGAGCACCACCACCCGCTGGGGATAGGCTTCCACTAGATCACGGGAGTGGGTTGCCATCAGCACGGTGGCCCCTCGAGCATGCACCGACTTGAAAATTTCCAGCACCGCCAGCGCATTGGCCGGATCGAGGTTGCCGGTGGGCTCATCGGCTAAGAGCACCTGGGGGTCGCCCACCAGCGCCCTGGCAATCGCCACCCGCTGGGCCTCCCCTACCGAGAGTTCCTCGGGGTAGGCCCGCTTCTTGTGCACAATCCCCACCTGGCGTAGCACACGGGTCGCACGGGTATCCCACTCGGTTTTGGGAACGCCCAGGACGCGCAGGGTAAAAAGCAGGTTTTCCTCAACGGTTCTGTCTTTCAATAGCCGGTGATCCTGAAACACCACCCCAATCCGGCGACGGTGCAGGGCAATACGATCTCCCCACAGAGCCTTAAGGTTCTCTCCCGCGAAATACACCGCTCCGGAACTGGGCTCGAGGCGCTTTAGAATCAGGTTGAGCAGGCTCGACTTACCGGCGCCCGAGTGGCCGACCAAAAATACGAACTCGCCTTTTTTTATTTCTAGGTTCAGGTCGAACAGGGCTTTGGTCTGGGTACGGGGGTACTCGAGCGTCACCCGGTGGAAGTGGATCATCGGTACTTAGGGTACTACGGACAAGGGCCTCGGGAGAAGCGCTGTGCGCCGGGTAGCGCTGTGCGCCGGGTAGCGCTGTGCGCCGGGTAGCGCTGTGCGCCGGGTAGCGCTGTGCGCCGGGTAGCGCTGTGCGCCGGGTAGCGCTGTGCGCCGGGTAGCGCTGTGCACGAGGTAGTTCACCGAAAAAACCTACACCTTTCACGCTTGCTCTCTGCCCTTTGTCCGTTAATGAACACTTCGCTCTCATCCATTGCCGCTACACTGTTGTCTTAGGTGAACGAAACCATGAAGCGTAGAGCCTGGATAATCGTGGTGGGTGGCATTCTGGCTGCCCTGGTTTATGCCCAACTCTCAGGGGGGGTCGCCGAGGCTTTCAACCGCAACCCCAACGGACAAGCCCTGGTACAGACTTATCAACTGATCCAGAACCAATACCTGACCCGCCTCGAGGCCGACCAGCTCAACCGCGTGCTCGAGGGCGGCATCCGGGGCATGCTGGGCGCACTAGACGACGAGTTTACCAGTTACTCCCCGCCCCAACGGGCCAATCTGCGCAACCAGGATATCCAGGGTGAGTTCTTTGGCATTGGCGCGACCCTGGCCCCCAACGAAAACGGCGGCGGCGCACGGGTACAGGGGGTCATCCGGGGCCTACCGGCCTTCAATGCGGGCATCCGGGCCGGGGACGTCATCATCGAGGTCAACGGTCAGGACGTCACCAAGCTCGACCTCAACGAGATTGTGGCCCAGATTCGGGGGCCGCAAAATACCAAGGTCACCATCGGCATCCGCCGCGAGGGCACCAACGCCATCCTGCGCTTCGAGATGATCCGCCAGCGGGTCGAGATCATCTCGGTCTCCAAGACCATCCTGCCCGGCAACGTGGGGTACGTGGCGCTGGAAACCTTCGGCAACGTGCGCGTCATCGAGCAGCTCAATGCGGCCCTGAACGAGATGAAGCAGCGGGGTGTGCAGAAGCTGGTCTTCGACCTGCGCGACAACGGTGGCGGTCTGCTGGATCAGGGCTGCCAGGTGGCACGGGCCTTTATCCGCGAGGGGCCCATCGTTTATACCCGCACCCGCAACGAAACCCGGCTCTACTGTGACGCCAACGGCCAGATAGCCTGGAGCGGGCCGATGGTGGTCTTGATCAACGGCAACTCGGCCTCGGCTTCGGAGATCGTGGCCGGGGCCATGCAGGACACTGGACGGGCCAAGGTGATCGGCGAAACCTCCTTTGGCAAAGGGGTGGGGCAAAACGTGATTGACCTGGCCAACGGCGGCGACCTGACCCTGGTCACCTTCGAGTGGCTCACCCCCAAGCGGCGGGGCATCAACAAAGAGGGCATCAAGCCCGATATCGAGGTCAAGGATACCCGCTTTGAAGTACCGGTATCCTTCGAGGGTACCGGGGCCAAGCCGGGTGAAAACGTGACCATCACCATTGGCGGCCAGACCTTTACGACCAGGGCCGACGCCCAGGGCAAGTACAACTTCAGCCAGCCCCGGCCCGCGGTCAACCTGCCCGCCGAGCGCGGCCAGGCCGAGGTTGACCTGAACAAAGACGCCATCCTGCGGCGGGCGCTGGAAGAGCTTCGATAACGCTGTTACGCTTGGCCGAAAGCGCAAAAGCAGGTTTTGCACCTTTGCCTGGAGCTTTCGGCCTTAGGCTTTAATTGTGGCGATGATCCGGCTGGAAGACCTCAGCAAGCGGTACGGCCCCTTTGTGGCCCTGGACGGCTTGAACCTGGAAGCACGTCCTGGCGAGACCCTGGCTTTGTTAGGCCCCAACGGCGCGGGCAAAAGCACCACCATTAAAGCCCTGGTGGGGTTGTTACGGCCCAGCCGGGGCCGGGCGCTGGTGGGCGGGGTGGACGTGTGGAAAGACCCGGTGCGGGCCAAGGCCCAGTTCGGCTACGTGCCCGACCGGCCCTACCTGTACGGTAAGCTGTCGGGCCTCGAGCTCCTGCGCTTTGCCGCTGGGGTGTACCGCCTCCCCAGGCCAAAAGCCGAGGCCCGCATCGAAGAGCTGCTGGTGCAGTTCCGCCTCGACCGCTTTGCTTCCTCACTGATCGAGACCTATTCGCACGGTATGCGGCAAAAGCTCTCGCTGGCCATGAGCCTTCTGCACGCTCCCCAAGCCCTTATTCTGGACGAACCGATGGTGGGGCTCGACCCCCACGCCACCCGGCTGGTTAAGGACTTGCTGCGCGAGTACTCCAAGGACGGGCGGGCGGTGCTCTACGCCACCCACCAGCTTCATCTGGCCGAGCAGGTCGCCGACCGGGTGGCCCTGGTGCACCGGGGCCGCTTGCTGGCCCTGGGTTCTCCCAAAGAGTTACTCCACCAGCACGGTTCCGCCGACCTGGAGGAATTCTTCCTGCGCCTCACCGAAGACGCGCACGAAACGGAACCCCTGCTCGTCTAGGGGGGTACGCCTGGCAACGGTGTATGCGCTCTGTTTTTAGCAGAAATTGATCGTCAAAGCCAGTGGAAGACGTAATCCAGCGCTGCATGGGCTGGCTCCTTCTGGAGTGCCAGGTGTAATGTGCAGGGGGAAGTTTTGGGTCGTCGGCCAGTAGAACCTCCTGGAAAAGTGAGTAAAAAGCACCGTTACGGCTGACGTGTACTTTGTAGGAAAAGATATAATCCCCTCGAGGCCGAAGATGCGTGGGCGCAATGTCTTTCTGTTGGTTCTGATCGTGGTGATGGCGCTATTTGCCTGGCGAAACTGGGCGGTCTTTAGCGAGGAAAAGACGCTTTCGCTGTTTTTCACCCAGGTGACGGCGCCTTTTGGCGTTGTGATGCTGACCGTGATGGCGGTGCTGGTGGTGGTGTATTTCTTGTACACCGTGGGGCTCGAGACAGCGGCTTTGCTCGAGGTCAAGAAATACGCTCGAGAGCTGCTTTCGGCCCGCAAACTGGCCGACGAGGCCGAGGCCAGCCGCTTCTCTGAACTGAAAAAGTGGCTCGAGGGCGAGCTGGCCACCCTCAAGGCCCAAAGCCCGGCGGGGCTCGAGACCAAGCTGCAAGAGGTGGTCGAGCGCATTGACCGGGTCGAGCACGAGCTGCGTGAAGACATTGAAAAGGCGGGCAATACCCTGGCCGCCTATATCGGCGAGCTCGAGGATCAGATTACCGGCCAGGACAAGCACCCCCCGCCCCCGCGTTGAGCAAAAGGGGCATATCCGCTAGACTAGCCTTTGCCACAGTTGGGGGCCGTTAGCTCAGTTGGTCAGAGCAAGCGACTCATAATCGCCAGGTCGCGGGTTCAAGTCCTGCACGGCCCACCAAACCTTGCCCTGTCAAAAGGGGCTTACCTTCCAAATCCGCACCGGAGGGTTGTGGTTTTGGAGCTAAAACCGGTATCCCCATCCTGCGGTGGGGATTTTTCTTTATGCTCATGGGGTGCAACGGGTCATCACCAAAACCGGCAAAGACAAGAAGGTACGCAACTTCTATCCGGGGCTGTTTGCCGACGAACTGGAATCTGCGCCGGAGGGGGCGGGGATTGTGCAGGTTTTCTCGAGCGAACAGGTTTTTCTGGGGGTGGGCTACTACGACCCCAGAAGCCGCGTGGCCGTGCGGGTCTACCGCTTCGACGAGGGGCCGCTCGATAAAAGATTCTTCCTGCAGCGCTTCGAGCGGGCCCAGAAAAAACGGGCCCAGCTAGACCCCTTTCACCGCCTGGTACACGCCGAGGCCGATGGGCTGCCGGGGCTGGTGGTGGATCGCTTTGGAGGGGTACTGGTGGTACAGGTGCGCAACCGGGCCATGGAGGCCCTGCGGGAAACCTGGCTGCCGGCCCTGATCGAGGCGGTAGCACCGGTGGGCATCTACGAGCGTTCCGATATGGATAGCCGCCGGCAAGAAGGGCTACCCGAGCGGGTGGGCATCCTTTACGGCGAGGTTCCGCCGGTGTTGGAAGTGAACGAGGATGGGCTGGTCTTCCCCATCCCGCTTTTGCTGGCACAAAAAACCGGCTACTACCTTGACCAGCGCGAGAACCGCAGGCGGCTCGAGCAGATGCTGAAGCCAGGTGAGCGCGTGCTGGACGTGTACAGCTATGTGGGGGCCTTTGCCCTGCGGGCCGCCCGCAAGGGGGCCTATGCCCTGGCGGTGGACAAAGACCTGGAGGCCTTGGCAGTGCTGGATCGGGTAGCCTCCATGCAGGGGTTGCGGGTGGATATACGCCAGGGAGACGCTCTGGAAGTGTTGGAAAACCTGGCGAGGAGCAAAACGCCCCCCTTCCAGCACGTGTTGCTCGACCCCCCCACCCTGGTCAAAAAGCCCGAGGAGTTGCCCAGGGTCAAGCGGCTGCTGGTGGATTTGCTACGGCCTGCCCTAAGGCTGCTGGATCGGGAGGGTTGGCTGTGGCTCTCGAGCTGTGCGTACTACCTGGGGGTGGATGCGCTCTTGGAGGTCACCCGCCGGGCCAGTGCCGATGAAGGCCGCCGCCTGCGGGTTCATGCCATCCACCACAATCCCCCCGACCATCCCTGGAGCCTGCACGTACCGGAGTCGCTCTACCTCAAAACGGTTCTTTTTCAGGACGACCCGCTGTAGGAAGCATCAGCTCAAGTTCGACAAAATAGTCTGCCAACTCGGTGGAGGGAGTCGGATATCCCAGGTTTTGCACCAGGGCCGATAGTTGCCCCCGAAAATGGGCAGCCTGATTGACTGCACTCAACACACCTTGCCACATCCTTCTTTCGATGAAGCACAATTCCTAATGCATCGCTCATAGTCATACGCATTTCGGCAGTATCGTTCGCTTCGGCAAGCCTAAACGATACTACCGAAATGCTTTTCTACTCCCTTCGGTCGGCTTGAATCCTTCACCTCTGACTACGTCCAACGGTGAAGGATTCAAGCGGAAACGGTATCAGACGCCGAGGGCCGTTTATGCTGGGGGTGTGCAGGAAGCCCACTTGCCCATCCGCGATACCATCCACATCCAGGTAGAGGTGGTGTATGCCGAGCAACATTCCAGACCAGGGCAGCATGTGTTCATCTATTTTATCACCCTGGAAAACCGCGGCCAAGAAACCGTGCAACTGTTGAGCCGCGAGTGGTTCATCCACGATGGCAACGGCCAAGTAGGACACGTGCAGGGCGAGGGCGTGGTGGGCGAAAAACCCATTCTGGAGCCGGGGCAAAGCTACCAGTACAACAGCTTTTGTCCCATCGCCCATCCACCGGGTTCAATGCAGGGGTATTACACCTTCCAAAACACATTGGGTGAGCTATTTCGGGTAGAAATTCCGGCCTTTGCTCTACGGCTTCCGCATCCTTCCTCGCGCTTGCTGAACTAGCCGTTGCCAATCCCTTGGCATCCTAGTCCTGTAGTAGGCCCAGGCCCGCCGGGCAACCAAAGGCTGGGTACTGGTGATAGATGGGCGCACCCCCTCGGTTTGAGCTGCTAGGCTTTTGGATATGAGTTCGTACCCGTGGCAGGTCAAATGGCCTATTTTTGTGCTCTCGCCGGAGCTGCACCTGGTGGACGCACAGGGGCGCAACCTCCTGACCTTCAAGCAAAAGATTTTCACCCTGCGCGAGGCCACCTCGGTCTTTGCGGACAAAAGCAAAAAACAACTCCTCTACACCCTCGAGGCCGACCGGGTGATGGGCTTTGGGGCCAAGCATCTCATCAAAGATACCTCCGGACAACGGGTGGGGAGCTTCGAAAACGACGGCTGGAACTCACTCTGGCGCACCCGCTATTTCGTTAAGGATGCCCAGGGCAACGTCGTCTACCACGTGCAGGAAGAAAACCCCTGGATCAAGGTTATCGAGGGAATCGCAGGTCTAATTGACGACATCCCACTGGTGGGGTGGGTGCTTGCCGGAGCCTTGCTCTACTTCCTCAACCCCACCTACCTGGTGGTGGATTCTTATGGCAACAACCGCTATCGCATCCGCAAACAGCGTTCTATCTTTGAGCGGCGCTTCCTGCTCGATCCCATCGAAGCAGTGCCGGAAGAATGGGAAGCCTTCACCCAGCTAGCAGTCATGCGGCTGGTGCAGTTGGAGCGCCACCGGGGTTAGTGGAGGCGTGGATGGTTTGGGCGCTCACTCGAAATGCTCATAAAACGCCCGATACTGCAGATGGTCGAGCTGTTCGCGCAGTTCTCTTGCGGTGTCGTGATGTCTGTTGTGGACCAGCCAAGTGACCAGGCTTTCGATTAGTTGATCCGCTTCTTGGTGGTAAAACTCGCGCCGCAGGCGCAATTCCACCAGCCCTGCCTGAAAACCCAGGTGGGTCTGTAGTACACCATGAACCAGGTTCCAGATTGCGTCGCTGCTGAGAGGAGTGGCTTTGAGCTCGCTGGAGGGCCAGGGTTTGAGGGGTTGGAGGTTCAAGTTTAGTACCGGAGGGTCGCGCTTTGTCCAGGCGATAACGGTTTGGCGGGTTGGTTCAAAATCCGTAGGGGTTTCGGTTCCCAGACGGATCAGCCCGTCCTGAAAAAGCCTGATATGCAAGACGGCTCTATCTTCGAGGGCCAAGACCCCCGAAAAATGCCTGCGCTGGAATTCCTTCCACAGCTCGCTATAGTGAGTCTCCAGAGGCTCAGCTAGCCGCATAATCACCCCATCCACCGCCGCCAAAGCCAGGGTCTGCCGGGGCTCATCGAAGGGATACACCGAGAAAGTGGCCAGCAAGGCGGTTTGCTGGATTCTTTCCGCCGCCTCGCCTGGGGTGTGCTCCTTCCAACCCACATAAACCAGTGCACCCCGGTGGTAGAGCAACCGAGCCAGTTCCCCTCCTGGCAACTCAACGATCACCAAACCACAGAATGCGGCGTATGAAAGGGCATCCTCGAGCCATCCCCAACGCTTTCCAGCCACCCGCTCTACCGGTAATTTGCCCCAGATGAGCAGGCGCAACACAGCCGAAATGGTGACCTGTGTTTGTGACCCAGTCAAATTCATCTCCCAAATTGGCGGTTCGTACAGCAACCTTGCAGTTGATATCAAGTATAAAATCCCCGCCGTTCCACATAGCAAACATTTGACCGCACATCGTGGTTCCACCGTTACGGCGCATGGAAATAAACACCGTGCAGCGCATACGTGGGAACCACTTACACAATAGACCACAGTTGTAAACTGCACTGCAACCCATCAAGTAGATTCAGCCCTCGGTTCCTTGGGAAGCCCGCCGCAAGCGATCCATAATGGCCCGGCCCAGCCCCTCCTCTGAAACAGGTTCGGCGTAAATGGCCTCCAAACCCAGCCGGTCGAGTTGGTGCAGGGCTTCAAACAGATGCGCAGCAGCTTCTTGCAGGTTGCCGGTGGGCGACAGAACCTTAACTACCTTGAATCCCTTGGGCACTTCCTGAAAAGCCAGATACCCCACCCGCTTGCGAAGCTCTGGGGGTATTTCTTCAGGTAAGGCCATGTAAATGGGGGTTCGGGGTGCGTAGTGCTGGGGCAACTGGCCCGGAACCAGGGGTTTTTCGCGCTCCGCTACCTGGAATTCCAGCGAACCCAGCACTTGCTCCAACTCTTCCACCGCTACCGCGCCATAGCGCAGCAGGGTTGGCTTTTCGGCCAATAACACGATGGTGGACTCCACCCCAAACTCGGTTCTTCCCCCATCCAGGATCAGGTCTACCCGCTCCCCCAGCATCCGCTCGACGTGCTCGGCCCGGGTAGGGCTCAGGTAACCAAAAGGATTGGCACTGGGCGCGGCCACCGGCACCCCGGCCCGCCCAATGAGCGCCTGGGCCACCGGGTGGGCCGGTATTCGCACCGCCACCGTCGGAAGCCCGGCGGTCACGATACCCGGAACCCGCTCCGATTTGGGCAAGACCAGCGTAAGGGGGCCCGGCCAGAAGCACGCCATCAGTCGCTCGGCCACCGCCGGAATTTCCTGCACTACTACTTCTAACATCTCCCGATTGGCCACATGCACAATCAGCGGGTTGAAGCTAGGACGCGCTTTGGCTTCGAAGATCTTGGCCACGGCGAGTGCATCTAGGGCATTGGCCCCCAGGCCATAGACGGTCTCGGTAGGAAACGCCACCAGCCCACCGCTGCGGATAATATGGGCGGCCCGCTCGAGGTTTTCGGGGGTGGGGGACACGACCATATAACCCCGACATAATAGCAGAGCCGCACCGCCATTGGATTGCGAAGGGCAATCCCGAAAACGCAACGCACCCAGCGCACCGGCGCTAAGTGGTTTGGTAAATTAAAGATTGATATCCAGTGAAGTTCCCAAAATGAAGCGCTCAAAGCAACTTCCAGATATTGGGTGAGCCAAATCCATCCCGGGAATTATGTTACCGGAGCACTAAGAGGGCTAACTTTCTTCTAACCTACACAACCCATTCACAGACCCTGCCATAGTAGAGCCATGGCTGTGGTTCTGAAAATTCTGGCTTGGGTGGCTGGTCTTCTGGGCGTAGGAGTAGTGGTCTTGGTGCTTTCAGTGGTGATAGATGCAGCACTGGACGGCAACCGCTTGGAAACCCTAACCAATACCCGCATCTCTCCCGAGGTGCAGGCCTATGTGGCTAAACCTGGGGGCAGCGGATCGTTCCCAGCCATCATTATGATCCACGAGTTCTGGGGCCTCAAACAGGAGATTGTGGATAAAGCCAGGCTGCTTTCCGAGCAAGGTTATGTGGTGGTTGCACCCGACACCTATCGCAACCAGAAAACCGACTGGATTCCCAGGGCCATCTACCTCTCGGCCACCACCCCACCCGAACGCGTTAATCAGGATTTGGACGCGGTGTTTAATTGGCTCTCCCAGCAGCCTGAAGTGGATACCGGGCGCATTGCCGTGATGGGCTTCTGCTACGGGGGTACCGCCGCGCTCAACTATTCCCTGCACAACAACCGGATAGCCGCCACCGGAATCTTCTACGGGCAGCTCGTTACCAACCCAGAAACCCTGGAACGCTTACCAGGGCCTGTTCTGGGCATTTTTGGCTCCAACGACAATCTGATTCCGCTGGAAGAAGTGAGGGCCTTCGAGGTTGGGCTCCAGCAGGCTGGAATTCCCCACGAAATCAAGGTTTATGAGGGGCAAGGCCATGCCTTCGTGCAAAGCGTGGAAGCCATCCAAAAGGGGGGCGCTCAGGGGGAAGCCTGGCAGCAATTGGAGGACTTCATGAAACGCAACCTTAAGGAGCGCCCGCGTTCAGACGTAGAGCCCGTCCTGACCAGACTGCCCACCGACCGCTATGGCAACCCAACACCCGGAAATCTGTTTCAGATGGTCTGGTCACACCTCAACCATAGCTCCCATAGCCACCCCTAATCGGATGCACCGCAAAAAGGCAACACAAGGGACTTTTCGTGTTTCGTATAAGCCGTACCTTATTTACCCTTGGCGTGTTTATCGGTATTGAGCACAATCCCACCGACCCCTCGGCTGACCACATCTCGAGCCCCCCAACGTCTATCCGGCTTTATGCAGCGAACTCGACATTTTGTGACTTCCCATCGGCCCAACACCCCATCGAGCGGTAGACTAAAGTGTTATGAGTTGGTTTCAGCGCCTCAAAGAGGGCCTTAGCAAGACCCGCGACAACATCACCAGATCGGTTCCTTGGAGCAAAAGCCCTGAAGAGGTGTTGGAAGAACTCGAGTTCGCCCTGATCTCCTCCGATGTAGGCGTAGAGGCCACTGCTGAGGTGCTGGAAGAAGTACGCCAGTCGGGCAAAAAAGACCTGCGCGAAGCCCTCAAACAAGCCCTTACGGTACAGCTCGAGCCCGACCAGTTCCGGGCCAAAATTCGCAAGGCGGGCTTCAACCCCAACGCCAAAAAGTCCACCGTCGAGCCCGCCGGCAAGGTGATTCTGATGGTGGGGGTCAATGGGGTGGGCAAGACCACCACCATCGCCAAGCTTGGGCAGTACTACCAGAGCAAGGGCAAAAGCGTGATGTTCTGCGCCGGCGATACCTTCCGCGCGGCGGGTGGAGCCCAGCTCGGGCTGTGGGGGGAACGGCTGGGCATCCCGGTGATCCAGGGCCCCGAAGGCTCCGACCCTGCCGCGCTGGCCTTCGACGCGGCCAGCAGCCGCAAAGCCAGGGGCACCGATCTACTGCTGGTAGACACCGCTGGGCGACTGCACACCAAGCACAACCTGATGGAAGAGCTAAACAAAGTAAAACGCTCCATTACCAAGGCCGACCCCGGCGAGCCGGGCGAGGTCTGGCTGGTGCTGGATGCCGTGACCGGACAAAATGGCCTCGAACAAGCCAAAAAATTCAACGAAACCGCCGGCCTGACCGGGGTGATCGTAACCAAGCTCGACGGTACGGCCAAGGGCGGGGTGCTGGTGCCCATCGTGCGCGAGCTGGGCGTACCCATCAAGTTTATCGGGGTGGGTGAGAAAGCAGACGACCTTCAGCCGTTTGATGCTGGCGAGTTTGTGGAAGCGCTGCTGGGCTGATACGGGTGGTGCCGGCCTCTATGGATCTGCACGAGCTATACCTCCCGCTGGCCTCGAGGCAACACTCTGGCAAGGTCGCGGGTATCTCCTATCTGCTCCAACCCAACTTCCCGCTGCTGTTGACAAACACCGCTTTCGGCTTTGACAGATCGGTACTCGAGGAACTTCGGGCACGGTTCACGCAGGTAGGCGCACCGCTGGCCTGTACACTGCTCGAGCGCTCCGACCCCTCCGAGCTTGTAGCCCTCGGCTTTCGGCTTTCAGCCACCTTCGAACTCTGCCAATCCGAACCCAGCCCCCGCGCCTACTGGACCGAACAGGTTCCCTGGTCGGAAGCCTGGACCCTCTCACGCCTCCTTACCGAGGCCTACAACGTCCCCGAATGGCGCTTTCCCTTTTCACATCCAGTGGGCAAGTTGCTGCAAAACCCCAACAATCAGGCGTTCGTGGCTTATCTTTATGGCGATGCAGTAGGCGCCATCCTCACCTATCAGGAGGTGGGCCTGCTGGCAGGGGTGGTGCCCGAGCGGCGGGGCAACGGGGTGGGGGCGGCCCTGGTTGGGCGTATCTACCCCAGGCCTTTTATTCGCTTGGCCGGCACAGAGATGGAATTTCCTGGTCAGGTTCAGGATCGTTTTATACGCTACACTTTAGAATGATGCAGACCTCGTCCAAACCCTCTTTTGATCGCAACGCCCTGCTGCTGGCTTTTGCCTGGCTGGTGGCCCTGGCAGCGACCCTTGGTAGCCTTTACTATTCGGAGGTGCGCAACTTCATTCCCTGCACGCTGTGCTGGTACCAGCGCATCGCCATGTATCCCCTGGTATTCATGCTTGGGATCGCTACTTGGCGCAACGACCCCCACATTCGACCCTACGCCCTTACCCTATCGCTTTTAGGGTTGTTCTGGAGCAGCTACCATCTTCTGGAACAGTGGGTTCCTGGGGTAGCCCCCAGCGTCTGCAAAGGCCCCATCCCCTGCAACGTCGAGTATGTGCCCGGCTTCCCCATCCCGCTGCAGGCCGGAATCGCTTTCTTGCTCATCTCGATAGCGCTTTTTTGGGTACGCCCCACCCAGCGGTAGTACCTATCGGGCTAAGCCCTTTTGCGTATCCAGTGCGGAACCCACAGGGTGCAAATCAGGGCCACGCCAAAGGGCAGGGTGAGGGTTAGTGCCAAAGTAGGGTCAAAGAACCCCAGCAGCGCACCTATGCCCATCAGAACCAACACAGCGAAGGCAAAAGCTCGGTGTCCAGCCAGTTGAAGGCGCCGAAACCACTCGGTCGGTGGAAAAGTGCTTTGGGTCATGGCTTTGGTCAGGCCCAGCATGGCATACCAGGCCAAGAGCAGCATGACCGAAACCACCAGCAAGGCATCGCGCCAGGAACCCACCGTCTGCACCAGCAGCACATACAGCAGTTGAACAGCCGCAGTAAATCCGATGTTGATGCGGCTTTGTAAGCGGTTCTGGGTCTGGTTCAGACTCACTTCCGCCGAGACCCACAAGGCCATCGCCCAGGCACCCATAGCGAAAACCAGCGCGATCAGCAGGTCAATAACCATCCGTCACCACATTTTGCAGGGGTTCGCCACGCACATACCGTGCCACCTGCTGGTGTACCAGCCTGAAGCCCCGCTCGAATAGCTTGGGGGTTGAGCCTGCCATGTGCGGGGTCAAAAAAACCTCTGGCAACGACCACAAAGGATGTCCTTCGGGCAGGGGCTCGGGATCGGTGACATCGGAAACCAAGCGCACCTGCTTAGCTCGGATGGCCTCCACCAAAGCTTCTTGATCTACCGTTTTGCCCCGGCCCGCATTGACGAAAAGCACCCCTGGTTTCATCTGAGCGAAGTGCTCGGCCCCGATTAGCTTGTCGGTCTGAGGGGTGTAGGGCAATAGGTTGATGATCACATCGGCTTTGGGAAGCAACTTTGGCAGCGCAGCAAATCCGTACACCCCCTCGCGGGCTGTTCGTGCGACCCGAATAAATTCAACTTCAAATGGGGCTAGGCGCTTCTCGGTGGCCCTGGCAATTGAACCATAACCCAAAAACAACACTGTAGAGCCTTCCAGATCGTCCACCCAGCGGTAGGCCCAGCGCTGCTCCCGCTGGGCATCGCGGAACTCAGGAAAGCGCTTGATAGCCCCCACCACTGCCGCAACAATCCACTCCGAAACCGGAATATCGTGAACGCCGGCCGCATCACAAAGCACAATTCCAGGGGGCAAGTGGGGCAGAATCCAGTCCACGCCCGCCGTGAGGGTCTGCACCACCTTGAGGTACTTTAGGTTGGGGAGTTCGGCAAAAAAACGCTTGGCCCCGCTGCCGTAGGGTGCCACGGCAAACTCGGCTTGCAGGGCTTTTTCTGACAAAGGAGCTTCTTTAGGCAAAAAGGCCACTTCTACCGAATCGGGAAAATCCTGCAAAAGATTGGACGCGATCACTTCGGAAACCAGAAGAACCATCAGCATTAATATATCGCGGTTCAACACGTTTTCTTCATGCGCTCAATAGGTCGTATCTCAAAGCACTCTCCGCTGCAAGCCTTACAGCAGCTCAGCCTGTACAATCGCTTTAGCCGTGAGCGATAAACCGGATATTCAGACACGCAAACGTAAACATTTAGAAGTCTGCCTCCGCGAGCCGGTGGAATACACCCGGCTCACCACCGGGTTTGAACGCTACCGCCTGCGCTACCGGGCGCTACCCGAGCTGGCATTGGAGGAAGTAGACCTCACCACTCGGTTTTTAGGCAAAACCCTACAGGCCCCCTTTCTGATTGGAGCCATGACCGGCGGCGAGGAGCACGGGGGACGTATCAACCGGGCCCTGGCCCAGGCCGCCGAACAACTGGGGGTGGGCATGATGCTGGGCAGCCAGCGGGTCATGTTGGAACGCCCCCAAGCTAGGGCAAGTTTCCAGGTGCGCGAGGTGGCCCCCAGCACCCTGCTGGTGGGCAACCTGGGGCTGGTGCAGCTCAATAAGGGGTACGGCCCCCAGCACCTCCAGCAGGCGGTCGAACTGATACAGGCCGATGCCCTCGCCCTGCACATCAATCCCCTGCAAGAAGCCCTTCAGGTAGGGGGAGATACCGACTTTGGGGGTCTGCTGGACAAGCTGCATAGCCTGCTTCCCCAAGTACCCTTCCCGGTCGTTCTCAAAGAAGTTGGGCACGGCATTGGCTATGAAATTGCTCAAAAACTGATCCATCTGCCTTTTGCAGCACTGGATGTAGCCGGAGCCGGCGGAACCAGTTGGGCCAGGGTCGAGGAACTGGTGCACCACGGGCGCATCCTGCACCTCGAGCTGGTCGAAATGGGCATTCCTACAGCCCAGGCCCTGGTGGAATGCCGGTCTACCCTATCCCAAAAACCCCTGATTGCTTCGGGGGGCATCCGTACTGGCAGCGATGCAGCCAAAGCCCTGGCCCTGGGTGCGCAGATGGTTGCGGTGGCTCGTCCGCTGCTGGAGCCCGCCTTGAAAGGCCCCGAGGCCGTGGTAGCCTGGCTCCACAACTTCCTGCACGAGTTGCGGATCGCCCTCTTCGCCATCGGGGCCCGCACCCCCGCCGAGGCGCTGGGGCGTATCGAGCAGGTTTGACAAAAAAGGCCCCCGAAACCGAGGGCCTAGGGATTTGGTTGCGGGGATAGGATTTGAACCTATGACCTTCGGGTTATGAGCCCGACGAGCTACCAGACTGCTCCACCCCGCGTCGGCGGCTGCATGTGACAGCTTTTACATACTAGCCGGGCAAGCTTGTTTGGTCAAGATGCCCTGTTATACCGTTTCCGCTTGAATCCTTTACCGCCCGCCGCAGTCAGAGGTGAAGGATTCAAGCCGACCGAAGGGAGTAGAAAAGCATTTCGGTAGTATCGTTTAGGCTTGCCGAAGTGAACGATACTACCAAAATGCGTATTAGACTGATACTTGAACTTCGGCTTGACAAGTGCATTTGCCGCTTGTGCATTTTCTTCACGTGCTACAATGAGCCGCAAGATGAGGATTAACCTGAAGGAGACGCTATGAAACAACTTTTGTGTGCGGCGCTTCTGATTCTTTCGCTGGGCTGGGCGCAGCAAAGTCAACCTGCACAGCCTGCACCTGCGGTTCAGCAGACCCTGCAACAAGCCCAGGCTGCCCTCGAGGCCGGGCGTCTCAACGAAGCCGTGCAGGGCTTTGAAGCCGTTATTGCCCGCGATTTCTCCAACTACAGCGCGCATTTTGGATTGGGGCTAGCTCTATACCGCCTGGGCGACCTGCGGGGGGCTGCCTTCGAGTTCACCCATCTGACCGCTCTCGACCCCAATCGCTTTGAGGGCTGGTTCAACCTGGGGGTGGTGCGCGACCGCCAGGGCCAGGCTGCTGAGGCCAGCCAAGCGTTTGCCAGGGCCGTCGAAGTCGGCGAGAAAGCCAACCTGAGCGCAAACGACCTGAAGCCGGCCTATATAGGCCAGGTAAAGGCGCTGCGAACCCAGGGACAGCATGAAGCCGCCACCGCTGCCGCCCGCAAGGGCCTGGAGAAGGTACCCGGCGATGCCGAGCTCACTTCTTTGCTGGCAGATAGCCTGGTTCGGGCCAACAAGCCCTTAGAAGCCCTGCCGGTGCTTTACCAGATTCTGGGCACCGACCCTGCCAATGTGCAAGCCATTTCCCAGATCGCCGATATCTATACTGCCCAAGGGTTGCCCCTACGGGCCCTGCGCGAGATTGACCGGGGGTTGGAAGCGGCTAAGGATAACTCGGCACGGGCCCAACTGTTGCTCAAAAAATCCACCCTCCAGCAGGGCCGCGAACAACAGACTTCCCTACAGGAAGCAGCCCGTCTCGATCCAAGACTGTGGGCTGCCCAGTACAACCTGGGGGTAGCTCGCCTGCGCGATGGCAATGCCAGGGGAGCTTTGGAGTCCTTCCAGAATGCCTATGCCCAGAACCCCGATGAACCCAAAGTGCTGTTGGGACTGGCCACCGCCTACGACCGCCTGGGTCAGGCCGCCGAGTCGGGCCGCTTCGCCGCGATGGCTGTCAGAGCCAGCCAAGGGGCCGATAGAGTAGACGCCCTGTTCTTGCTGGGCAAATCTTCTTATACCCTGCGTCGCTATACCGAGGCCGTCGAAACCCTCTCGCAGGTAACTCAGCAAAAAGCCGATAATGCGGAGGCCTGGTTTTTCCTGGGGGTCTCGCAGTTCAACCTAAAAGACTATGCTGCTGCCGCCGAATCGCTGGAAAAGGCCCAAGCCCTAGCCCCCAGTGCCTCTACGGCTGCCAACCTGGGTGCGGCCCTCTACTCTGCAGGTAAATACTCTGATGCCGAACGGGTGCTCTCGCAAGCAGTAGCCCTGGATGGCCGCAACTCGGTGGCCTGGTACAACCTAGGCCTCACCCTGCGCTCGCTGGGTCGGGTGGCCGAGGCCCGGCGGGCCTGGCAGCGCTCCGCCGACCTGGGCTATGCCCCGGCTCGAGACTTATTGCGGTAGATTGGTGGCATGGGTTGGCTTAGAACAAACTGGCTCGATGCGCTAATCTTCTTACTGGTAGCCGCCATCATGGCAGGCGTGGTGTTTTTCCTGATTGGGGTTAATCCCTTTAGTGGGCCGCAGGGGAACCCCACACCCCCTTCGACCGTTGCCCCCTCGGCGCCGCAACAGCCTGCGCCACCCCCCACACCGCAGCCCCAGCCACAAACTGCGCCCGCTAGACCACAGCCGCAACCACAAACCCCGCCCACGGCACGGCCCCAGCCCCGCCCGGAGCCCGAAACCGTGGTCACGGTTCTGCCCATTCCACAAGCCCCTACGGCTGCACCCCCCGTTGCCAAACCTATTCCGGCCCCTCCTAAGGTAGCAGATCGACAACCCCCACCCGCACAGCCGGAAACCACCCGACCTGCGCCCGCCCCCCGGCCCGAACGCCCGACCTTGACCGCCGATCCAGGGGGCGCTTGGCGGGTGATGGTGGGCTCGTTTGGCAACCGCGAAAACGCCGAACGCCTGGCCATAACCCTGCGCCAGCAGGGGTATCCGGTGGGCCTCGAGGCTTCTGGCAGCCTCACCCGGGTTTGGGTGGGCCCCTACAGCAGCCAGACCCGGGCACGCTCCGTTGCCAACACCCTCGGCCAGTACCAACCCCAAGTAGCCCGGATGGCCGCCAGTGCCCCCACCGAGCCGCAGGCCAGCCCCACGCCCAGTTCGGGCCGTTTCCTGCAGGTGGGCGCTTTCCGCACTGCCCAAAGCGCACAATCGGTCGTTGAAACCGTGCAGCAAGCGGGGTTTCCGGTGGTGCTGGTGGAAGAGGGTGGGTTGGTGAAGGTGCGGGTCGGCCCCCTCGACGATACGGTTGCTGCCGCTACTGCATTGCGGGCCAGGGGCCTCGAGGTTTTGGAGGTTCGCTAGATGTCCGTAACAGGAGTTTTTTATGGCTAAAGTACCCAGCGCGGCCATCTCCCGCCTGGTCACCTACCTGCGGATTTTAGAGGACCTCGAGGCCCGTGGGGTCAACCGCACCTCCTCCGAACAACTGGCCGAGGAAGCCCAGGTCACCGCCTTTCAGGTACGTAAAGACCTCTCCTACTTTGGCAGCTATGGCACGCGGGGGGTGGGCTACACGGTGCAAATTTTGCGCCGTGAGCTGCGGCAAATTCTGGGCCTCAACCGCCGATGGGGGCTCTGCATCGTAGGTATGGGCCGCTTGGGGCAGGCCATCGCCGACTACCGAGGTTTCAGCGAGATTTTTGAGTTAAGGGGTTTGTTCGACCGCGACCCCTCCAAAGTCACCATGACCTTTCACGGCATGCACGTCGAAAGCATGGACAACCTACCACGGGCCGTAGCCGAAAGACGCATTGAATTCGGCCTTCTGGCAGTTCCTGCTGATTCGGCCCAAGCAGTAGCCAATCGTCTGGTAGAGTCAGGTATCAAGGGTATTCTGAACTTTGCCCCGGCAGTTCTGGAAGTGCCCAAGGAAGTAGCAGTGGAGAACGTAGACTTTCTCACCGGACTTAGCAGGCTCTCGTTCTTCGTGCTCAACCCCAAATGGAGAGAGGAGATGATTGGATGAAAAAACTTATCGCCTTGGTGGTGGCCGCTTTTGTGCTGGCGGGGTGCGGCAACTTTATCACCGATTTTGGTATTCCCAGCGTTCTGATCGCGCCAGCTGGCAGCGAAGACCGTAGCATACGCGACCAAAACGGCAATGTGATCCGCGTAGCCTTCGTAGTGAAATACACTATCCGCACCCTGCCTGGAAGCCCCCTAGGGGTCGTCAGCCAACTTAACCGTGTGGGCGGCGGTTCGCTTCCGGGGGGCGAAGTGCTTTCTTGTGCCCCAAATACCGCGCCAGACAACTGCCCTATCATCAATGGAGAAATTACCTTCAATACTTTCCCGGCTCCAGGCAGCATCCTAATTGAGAGCTACGATGCCAACAGTGCCAACGGTCAGGGTCGTACCGTGTTCCTCCCCAGGCCCATCACCCTGTACTGAAAAATCTGAAAGGCACCCCTCCTGCCTTTGTGCTTCTCACCAACCCAGACCCCAGGGTCTGGGTTATACTTTTTGGAATGAGTGTGAAGGACTTCACCCACAACCTCGAGGCCCTGCTGGCAGAATTTGAAGACCGCCTGCGGGCTGTGGTGCGCTCGGAAGTGGAGTTTGTCCAGCTCATCGAAGAAGACCTGGTCACTGCAGGGGGCAAGCGGGTGCGCCCCCGGCTGGTTTTTTTGGCCAGCAATGCCCTGGGGAGTGTGCCGTATGCCATGGAACTGGCCCTGGCGGTGGAGCTTTTGCACTCGGCCTCGCTCCTGCACGACGACCTCGTAGACGACGCCGAGACCCGGCGCGGCAAGGAGGCCGCCTTTCGCAAATACGGCAACGCGGTCTCGGTGCTCTCGGGCGACTACCTGCTGTCGCGGCTGATGGCCTTGCTGGCCCAGACCGGGCGTATGGAGCTGGTGGCCATGTTTGCCGAGACCGCCCGACAGCTCTCCGAGGCCGAGGTGCTGCAGTTTCAGGTGGCCGCCCTGCACGACTACTCGCTGGAAAACTACGAACGCATCATTGACGGCAAAACCGCCTCGGTGATGCGGGTGGCCTGCGAGGGGGCTGCGGTGCTGGGGGATGCACCCCCGGCAGAGCGCGAGGCCCTGGCCTGTTTTGGCTCGCTCTATGGTCAGGCCTTTCAGATGCGCGACGACTATCTGGACTTGATGGGCACAGCCGAGATACTGGGCAAGCCCGCAGGCGGGGATGTGCGCGAGGGCAAGGTGACCCTCATCACCCTGCGGCTTCTGGAGGCCTTCCCCGAAGAGGTGGGGGCCATCTTTAAGCGCCGGGCGGCTGAACCGGGGGATATCGCCCGTTTACAGGAGTTGGCGGTGCGCTCAGGGGCCGACCTCGAGGTCACCGAAGCCATCGCGACACGGGTCGAACAGGCCATCAAAGCCCTGCGTGGGCTGCCGCATTCGACCTACCGCGACGAGCTAGAAGCCCTGGCGAGGCGCGAGCTGGTGCGGGTGAAGTAGGCGGGCCGCAACCTCCATTCCTAACTCCCTTCGGTCGGCTCGATCCCTTCAACTTTGATTACACCCAAAGGTGAAGGGTTCAAGCGGAACCGGCATCAAACACCTTCCCAGTCCTCTTTGGTAATTTCCATTGGCACAAATTCGACCTTGGGCGCCAGACCGAAATTAAAACGCGGTGTTGGAGCGGGAGGGGTCGCTATATGGCGGAAACCTGCTTTTTCAAAGGCCCGCTGGGCTCGAAGGTTGTGTTTGTAGGTGCGCAGCTTGACCTTTTGCAGTCGGAGGGTGAAGAAAGCATATTCCAGCACTGCCTTAACCGCATCGGTGCCATAGCCCTGGCCCCAGCGGTTCTTGGCCCCAATCAGGATGCCCAGCGTGGCCTCGGTGCGGGTTATTTCATAAAGCTCCACCGTGCCCAGCCACTCGCCCTTTTCGTCGAGAATCCCGAACCCCACCCGGTCGCCCCGGCTCACCTCCCCCATGACCACCCGTTTGAAGAGCCATAAGGGCATTTTGAGTGGACGGCTGCCGTTCCATTCGGCGATTTCCGGATCGCGAAAACAGTCGTAAAACCGCCGCCACTCAGCCTCGGTAAGGGCCTCGGTAAAGGGTTTGAGGGTTACTTTGCCATGGCGCGGCCAGGTATTGCTGAGCGTCACCCTTTTAGCATACGCCACTTGGGGGTGGCGGATGGTTGAAATGGATTGCAAAGGCCAGGGGCGTTTACGGGTATAACCCCAGCAAAGACCGCGCTTCCAGCACTCGCGTCGCAGCCACGATATAGGCTGCGGTGCGCAACGAAACTTTTTTGTCTTGGGCAACCTGCCAAACTGCCTCGAACGACTGGCGCATCAGGCGCTCGAGCTTGGCATTGATCTCGTCTTCGGTCCAGAAAAAGCTGTTGAAATCCTGTACCCATTCAAAGTAACTCACTGTTACACCGCCCGCATTGGCGATCACATCAGGAATCACCAGGATGCCCCGCTCACCCAAGATGTCGTCGGCAGCCGGGGTGGTGGGGCCGTTGGCGCCTTCGGCGATGATTTTGCACTGCACCTTCCAGGCATTGGCTTCGGTAATCTGCTTTTCCAGTGCGGCCGGAACCAGAAATTCACACGGGGTGGTCAACACCTCGGCAGCGGGAATCGGCTCGGCCTTGGGATAGCCTTTCACACCCCCCATTTGCTTAACGTAGCTGGTCAGGTCGTAGGGGTCTATGCCGGCGTCGTTGCGAATGGCCCCGGTCACGTCCGAGACGGCGATGATTTTGGCGCCATGGTCGTGGAAGATGCGGGCCGCCGCGTTGCCCACGTTGCCGAAACCCTGAACCGCCACCCGGCTACCTTCGATGGGCAAGCCTATCTTCTCAGCCGCCACCGCCGCCGTCACAAACACCCCGCGCCCAGTGGCATCCTGCCGCCCCAGCGAACCCCCCACCGCGATGGGTTTGCCGGTAACCACCCCCGGCGCGGTGCGCCCCACATTCATGGAGAAGGTATCCATCATCCAGGCCATCTCGCGGGCACCCGTACCCATGTCGGGGGCCGGAATGTCCTTGTCGGGGCCAATGATAATGCCGATTTCGGAGGTATAGCGACGGGTCAGGCGCTCTATCTCACCGGGACTGAGCTTGCGGGGGTCTACCCGGATACCTCCCTTGCCACCCCCGTAGGGCAAACCCACCGCCGCGTTCTTGATGGTCATCCAGGCCGATAGGGCCATCACCTCGGAGAGGGTCACGTCCTGGTGGTAGCGAATGCCGCCCTTGGCCGGGCCGCGGAAGGTATTGTGATGGACGCGGTAGCCCTCGAAGTGGGCCACCGAACCATCGTCCATCTGAATCGGCACATCCACAATCAGAATGCGCTTAGGTCGCTTGAGGTCTTCGACCCAAAAGGCCAGTTTGCCCAGGTAGGGGGTGACGCGGTCTACCTGGGCCAGATAGATCTCCCAGGGGCCGATGTTTTCGCTGGAAAGGTAGGAAAGGGGTTCGGATTTCATGCACTCCTCCAAAAAGCGGATAGCGGATGGTAAAAATTTCCAGGTGTGCGGCTTTGCTCAGGCACAGGGCTTCTGGTTTATGGATACACGCCCCGCAAGCGGCTGGCTTCGTTGATGCGCTCGACCGCCAACGCATAGGCTCCGGCCCGCAGGTCGCCCTGGAGGGGCTTGGCCCGCTCGAGCACCGCCTGCAAGCTCTGGTGGATAAACTCACGCAACCTCTGCTGAACCTCGCCCTCCTCGAAAAAGAGCATCGAGAGGTCCTGCACCCACTCGAGGTAAGAGAGCACCAGCCCTCCCCCGTTGGCCAGGATGTCGGGCACGATCTGGGTACCCTGGAGCTTGAGCAGGTACTCGGCCTCGGGGGTGATGGCCCCGTTGGCCCCCTCCAGCACCACCTGGGCAGCGATCTGCTGCGCGTTGTGCTCGTTGATCACCCCTTCCACTGCGGCTGGAACCAGGTAGTTGACCTTCAGGGTCAGCAGTTCGTGGTTGGTGATGTACTTGCCGCCGGGGAAACCTTCCAGATGCCCCCGCTCGGCGTAGTGCTGCTCGAGGGCGGCCACCTCCAGCCCTTCGGGGTTATACACACCGCCTTGGCTGGTCGAGATAGCCACCACCTTTAGCCCTTCCTTGACCGCGTAGCGAGCCACCGCACCGCCCACCTGCCCGAAACCCTGAATGGCGATGTTGGCCCCTGCTACCGGCCACCCATTGACCTGGGCCAGATCGGAGAGCACGTAAACCAACCCCTGGCCCCCACCTTCGTCCTTGACCACCACTCCGCCCAGTTGGGTAGGCTTGCCGGTCACCGCACTGAGGGTGGTCTGGCCGCGGGTCATGGTAAAGGTGTCCTGAAACCAGGCCATCACGGTTTGGTTGGTGCCCACATCGGGGGCCAGCACATCCTCGTCTGGCCCAATCAGTTCGATAAGCTCGGTCACGTAGCGGCGCGAAAGCCGCTCGAGCTCGCGCCTCGAGAGCTTACTGGGGTCTACCACCACCCCCCCCGCCGAGCCCCCAAAAGGCAGGCCAAACACCGCCGATTTCAAGGTCATCCAGGCGGCCATACCACAGGTCTGGCCCAGCCCCACCTCCGGGTGGTAGCGCACCCCGCCCAGCGCCGGGCCACGGGCAATGTTGTGAATCACCCGGTAGGCCGTGAAGTTGCGCACGCCCCCATCGTCCATCACCACCGGCAGCGAAACCCCCACCAGGCGCTTGGGATGGGTCAGGTACTGGATGGTGGCGGGGTGAATCTTGGCTACCTTGATGGTGGCCTCGAGGCGGCGCAAAAAGCTTTCCCACAGGCTCGCATCTCCCGGGGGACGATAGGCGTTTCTGAGTGGCATCGAGTAAACCTCCGTTTCATAAACCTTTGGGCCATTTTGTCACAGTTGACATGGGCGTTTGACCCTAATTTCAACGACCATGAGTATACCTGGAGGCAATACCCGAAGATGATCATCCAAAGCAACCGCTCTTGGAGCTATCTTTGCCGAATCCCTCGAATGTCCCGACGCTCCGCCTCGCTGGCAACCCCTTGGAGCGCTCTTCACAATGCGCCGCTCACAACTGCTTTGTCCTGCACAGCACAGTGGCCTCCCGGATGGGAGGCCACGTCCGTGAAGAGTGCGATAGGCTATGTGCGGTGATGGTATGAGCGAAGCCCGCACACTGGAACTGGTTTTTCCCGAACACGCCAACCCTGGTGGCAACGCCTTTGGTGGTTTTGTACTGGGCCTGATGGACAAAGTGGGCTCCTATGCGGCCATTCGTCGTGCTCGCAAACGCTGTGTGACGGTGCGGGTGGGCGAGGTGGTATTCGAGGTGCCCATCAAGGTAGGCGACCTGCTGGAAGTGGTGGCCAAAGTCGTGCGGGTAGGTCGCACCTCGCTAACGGTTGAGGTGGAGGTGTACCGCGAAAACTTGCGCGAGTCCAAGGTACTGGCTACCAAGGGCAACCTGACCTATGTGGCCGTTGACGAGCAGGGCAAACCAACCCCCGTGGATACGGCATCAGAGTAGGAGGGACTCGAGTTCCTCGAGGTTCCCCACCGTCGAGTCGGGGTCGGGGGCATGGGTCTCGGGCGCCGCACCCGTGCGGTTGCACCAGGCAACCCTGAAACCAAACGCCTTGGCCCCAGCCACATCCCAGCCGTTGGACGAAACAAAAACAATCTCTTCGGGAGTCGCAAAAAAGGCCCGGACGGCCAGGTCATAGGCTTTTGGGTGGGGCTTGTAGGTTTTGACGCTCTCGACGCTAAGGATTTGACTGAAATAGCCTTCCAGGCGGTTGTGGTGTAGCAGTTTACTCAGCATCTCCTCGGTTCCATTGGACAGAATGGCCAGCGGAAAGCGCCCGGAGAGGCGTCGCAGCACCGGAGGCACCTCGGGGTAGGGTTCCAGGGCCAGGTAGCTTTCCAGCAGTTGCGCTTGATGATCGGCGCTCAGGGGTAAAACCAAGGCACTGCAGGAATGGTGCAGGGCCATGCGGGTGACCGTCCAGAAATCTTGGTACTGCCCCATCAAAGACAACAGCCAGGTGTACTCGAGCTGCTTCCTACGCCACAACTCAGCAAGCGCAGCCCCTCGACCCGGATAGATGGCGTCGCAGAACTGGCTTAGACCTTGTACATCAAACAAGGTCGAGTATGCATCAAAGACCACTGCACTAGGCATGCTTTAGGGTAGCAAAAAAGCAGGCTTACACGAAGGCGTTACTCCACTGCCCGCAACCAGAGTTCGCCCCTGGGGGCCAGGGTTAGGCCGGGTTTGGGCTGGGGGTCGCCTTGCAGGGGCTCGAGGCGCCCAAAGAGCGCAAGGGCCACCCCCAGCACCATCTGGGCGAAGTGCATCCCCAGGCAGATACGCTCCCCCCCGCCAAACGGCAGATACCCCCAGGCCGGGATGCGGCCCTCGAAGCGCGCCGGGTCAAACACCAGGGGGTTCTGCCACAGGTCGGGGTGGCGGTGGGTCAGGTAGGGGCTGTAAAGGGCCAGCGCACCTTGGGGAATGAGGATTCCGTCAAACTCGAGGGCCCGTGCCACCCGGCGGCTCCCGATAAAGCCCGGCGGGTACAGGCGGAGGATCTCCTTGATGAGCAAGGGATGCCCCGCCGAGCTGTGCCAGTCGGGGTAGCGGGCCGCGTGCCACACGGCCCAGGCCAGGGTGTGGGCAGTGGTGTCGTAACCTGCCGCCAGCCCGATCAGCACCTCCTCCAGGGGCAGATGGGCGGCCAGCCCCAAACCCCTCGCCTGCATCTCGGCCACCCGGCGGCGCACCCGGGCAAAAAGCAGGGGCCGCGGCCACAAGGGAGCGGGAAAGGGCTGTTTGAGCGGTGCCAAGAACCGGGCCAGCTCTGCCTTGGGAAACTGCCCCTCAAAGTAGGCCACATTGAGGCTGGTCTGGGCCACCTGAGAAGCCCAGCGGTTGGCCTCGAACACGCCCTGGGGGCGGATTTCTTGCAAGGCCGTGCGGATACGGGCCTCGAGCCCCCCCAGGGCCTTGGCATGAAACCGGGGGTTGAGTTCCTGGCGCCTGGCCCTGTGCGCGGGGGCATCGGTGGTGATGATGCCGCCGTTCAGGTAGGGCACCAGGCTGGAAAAGCTGCCTTTTGAGCGAAAGGTTTCCAGGTCAGTCAGCAGATGGCGGTTCCAGTCGGGGCTATATCCCACCACCGCCGGACGGCCCAGGCCCAGGGCAAAGATGGGCCCCAGGGCCGCCCCCTCCTCGAGCAGGGCCAGAGGCGCCCCCGCCCAGCGGGGCAGGTGGGCCCAAGGCCCCCAGGGATGGCCCTTGGGCTGGGGCAATCCCCTGAGCCCAGTATCCCTTACAGCATTGGGGCTCTTAAGGCTCAAGCCCGCCTCCTCCACGCGTTCTATCCAGCAGCCACCCCGCCCCATTCCAGCCCGAAAGCATAGAGAGCGGAACCCCCCCTCCAGGGTGAACCGTTCCGCCCACCTGCGCGAAATTGCGCAGACCCGCCACCGCCCAGCCAGGCCGCAGGGCCCCCAGCAGCCCGTGCGGCGCCCGCCCGTACAGGGCCCCACGGTAGGCGGTCAGGCTGTAGTCCTGGGGGCTCATGGCCCGCCAGGCCGCAATGGGCAGGGGGTGCACCTGAGAGAGCTTTCCCAGCAACAGCCAGGCGTAGTCCTCGGCGTTTGGGGGCTGCGCTCGGCCCGTCGGGGGTGCGTTCACCAGCAAGAAGGCGGCCTCGCCGTCGGTGTGCAGGTACAGGGTGGGGTCCTGGGGCCAGCGCCCGGCGGCGATCGCCTGCCACTCGGCCCGGTAGTCTGACGAAAAATAGATATGGTGGCCCAGCGGTACCGCCTCGGCCAGCTTCAAGAGCACCGCAAAGCCCGAGACCCCCAGGGCATAGGTCGGCAGGGGCAGGTCCAGCCACCCTAGGGTGAAGTGCCGGTCGGCGGCTGAGATATACAGGTCGGCGCTGTGCCAGCCCTGGTCGGTTTGCAGCGCACCCACGCGGCCTGGCAACCGCTGCATCTGCAAGACCTTGTGCCCAAAGGCAAACTGAACCCCCTGGGCCAGAGCCAACTGGAAGAGGTGGTCGGCCAGGGCCCGCATCCCCCCCGCCAGATGAAACACGCCCAGCCCCAGCTCCACCCAGGCGATGTTGTGCAGCACCGCCGGAGCCTGGTAGGGGTTGGCCCCTAAGTAGGTGGCAAAGCGCAGGAAAAACGGGGTCAGATAAGGGCCGGACTGCACCAGGGCCGCCAGCGACCGGGTGGGGTGGGCCTTCAGGCCATCGCGCAGGCCATACCGCAGCAGGCCATAAGTCGGGGGCGGTGGGCCAAAGATAAAGGTATCTTTGGCTCCCTCGTACATGGTCCTGGCCGTGTCCAACAAGCGCCGGTAATGCCGGGCTTCCTGCAGCGAGAGCTGGCTTAGGGTGGCCTCCTGATCCAGTTTCGGCGCGAACACCCGCCCATCGGGCCAGGTGTAGCGGGTGAGGGGCGAGACCGGCTTGAGTTCGGGCAGTATAGCCCCAAACGCTTCGAAGATGCGGCGGGGAATCTCGGGCAGGGTCAGGACGGTGGGACCGGTGGGCACCCCTTCCCAGCCGATGGCCTTGCCGCCCGGCGCCTCGAGCTGCTCGAAGACCGTGACCTCGAGGCCCGCCTTCCTAAGCCGCAGCGCCGCGGCCAGCCCCGCAAAACCCGCCCCTATCACAATGGCCTTCATCGGCTATATTCTCGCCCTTTCCAGGTATATTTTCGTTGTGCAGAACGCAAATAGATGGGCGTGCTGAGCAAGGGTGCCAGCGGCACCAGCACCAACTCCCATCCTGGCCGCCCGGTTTTGAGGCCCAGCAACAGCCGCTCTAAAAGCCCCAGCACTCCTATCAAAAGCCACAGCGGATTGAACAGGGCCAGCGGCCAGCACAGGGTATAGGCCAGCAGGTGCCCCATGTACGAGAGGGCCAGCATCACCCGGCTGCGCCCGTGAAACTCGATCAGGTTCTTGCCCAGGCCCTCCACAATCTCGGCAAAGCTACGGTACATCCGCACCGCCACCAGGCCACCCCCCAGGGCCAGGGCCAGGCGCTGCCCCGCGGCCTTGGTTTTTTGGGCTAAGCGCACGTCCTCTAGCACCTCCCCCCGCACCGCAGCGTGTCCCCCCGAGGCCAGGTAGGCCAGCCGGGTAAAGGCCATCACCTGCCCATTGGCCGCCGACGCCGAAGGAAAGGGGGTTCGGAGGAGGGGGTAGGGCAGGTAGCACAGCAGCACATCGTCAATCAGGGGCAGGATCACCCGTTCGGCCAGGCTATGGGTCATCTGGAGCGGATACACCGAGACCAGCCCGGCCCGTTCGTGCTCCATCCGGGCCAGCACCGCCCGCACCCCGCGCTTGCGCCAGTGCACATCGGCATCGGTGAAGATCAGCACCTCGCCCTGGGCCGCCTGGGCCAGTTGGTAGCAGGCCCAGGTCTTGCCCATCCAGCCCTCGGGTTTGGGCCGGCCCACAAGCAGGCGCACGCGGGCATCCTGGCGGCTAAATTCCTCGACTACCTGGGCAGTCACATCGGTGGAGTGGTCGTCCAGCACCAGAATTTCCTGCACCCCCTGCAACAGCAGGCCCGGCAGGGTTTCCCGCAGGTTGTGGGCCTCGTTGCGAGCCGGTACCAACAGCGAGACCGTGGGGCGCGGCCTGCGCAGTTTCTCTCGCTTCAAAACCGGGAAAAAGAGCATATTCAGTAGCAGTATCAAAAGCTTGAGGCCCAGCCAGGCCAGCACCCCATACCAGAGCACCTCGAGGATAGACAGCATACGACTACGGAGCGCCTTTACGCTCGGCCAGCCCGATCAGTTTACCCAGCGCCGCCCCCCAGGCCGCCATGCGTTCGTGGGTGCTTTTGCGCCCGGCCAGCCGCAGTTCGAAACCCGGCAGCGGTTCCTCGGCGGGCGCGGTGCGGATCTGGTCGTCGAGTTTGGCCAGCATCTGCTCCATTTGCTCGCGCAACAGCTTCAAATCGGGTTCTATGGGCACACCAAAGACCAGATAGGCCTCGGCCAGCTCGTGCCCGCGCAGCACCACCCTCGAGGCCACCGGCACCACCGGCACCCCCGCCCGCTGGGCGAACCAGACCACCCCCCGGTTCAGCTCGCCCAGCGGCCCCGGCGGGCGCAGCTCGCCCTCGGGGAAGACGATCAGCGCCTCTCCCCGCCCAAGGGCGGCCAGCGCCTCCCTGGGCTTGCTGGCCGAGACCGTATCGAGATGGCGAAAGAAAGCAAACTCCTGCAAGCGGCGCTCCCCCACCACAATTTTGAAAGGCCGCCCGGCCCCCCAGAATAAGACGGGCAGCAGATAGCCATCCCACCAGGAGTGGTGATTGCCGGCCAGCACACAGGCCTGCCCTGGCCATCCCCCCCGCACCCACACCCCCCGCAGGCCCCGCTGCACCGTGCGGCAAAACAAAGCCTTGAAGGCCACGCTCAATAATCGTTCCCAGGGGCGCATCTTCTCCATAGGTTTCCTTAACACTGCCCACGCTGGATTCAAGAAATAGCAAAAGACCTCGAGAGGGTCTCTTTTTGAATCCTAGAATACTGCCTTCTGTCGGGTTATTTCGCCACCACGCAGCAACCAGCTACCCGAGTCTGGCATCAGGCTGCTCATGCCCTCCAAGGCGCAGGTACCCCGACCAGGCCAGCCCGTTCATGGCCAGGCCACAGAGCAGCGCTGCCGGCCACAGGCCCAGCAGGGCCAGCCCCACCGGTAAAAACAGGGCCTCGAGCCGGTAGGCCCAGGCAAAAGCGCCATCCTGGTGCAGGCCAGGCCCCAGCCGTCCATACATCCAGGAGATGGCATAACCCACCACAAACCAGGCCAGGTAGTTCTGGACGGGCGCCCCATACCACAGGGGGTTGGGGTCTTGCCACGCCCAGTAACCCTGGGCGGGCATCAGGGCCTCCAGTCCCAAATCCCAGGCCACCACCAGCAAGCCGGTGCGCCAGGGCCGCCCCTCCGCCAGCACATGGGCCGAGAGCACCAGGGCAAACCAGCCCAGCGGCACGATCAGGGGCACACCCCCAATGGTGGGCTGCGGTGCACCCTGGTAGCTGTAAAGCCCAAAGGGAAAGCCGGTCTGGCTGCCCAGCAGCTCCACCCCCAGCCCCAGCGCAAAAGCCAGAGTGGCCAGCAGCACAATTCGCACCCCCACCCGCCCCCAACCCCACAGCAGGGCCGCCAGGGTAATGAGCAGCATCTGCGCTAGGCTGATGAGGGGAAAACCCTCCGGCCAGAGCGGCACCGGGATGCGCACCAGCACCGCCAAAGCCAGCAGCACCATCCAAAGTTGCAGGCGCTGCCGGAGCCCGCCAAGCCGGGCCCGGGCTTCGGGCTGGGCCATAAGCCAGAGGGCCTGGGCGGTGGCCGTGGCCGCCAACACAGCCCAGATCCCCAGTGCAGGCGATTTGTAAAACAACCAGCCCGCCCCACCCGCCAACAGCGTAGCGACCCCGCCTACAACCAGCAAAACCCTGCGGCCTGCCCAGAGCAGATCGCCGCCCCACACCGCCAGCAAGGCCAGCACACAGCCCCACCCGGCCAGCGCAGCACCCACCAGCCCACCCCACCCCAGCACCAGCAGCACCGCACCCAGCAGGGCCAGGCCCATACCCCAAAGCCCCCCCAGCCCACGCAGCCAGACCGGGCCTGCCGCCGCAGCGGGCCCCGCGCACCGTGCCCAGAACAGCCCAACAACCGCGAGCAAAACAGCCAGCAAGGTGGTTATCAGTAAGTCCACCGCTACCCTCGCCTGGGCGCCATTCGGCCCGACTTTGTCAGAAACCAGCGCGACCTTCCCACCGCCAGCGTAGCCCTCAGAAACGCCGGAATATTTACACTGGACATAATCTGCAAATCTTCCAGCAGGCTGGTTTCTTCATCCAAAAAGCGCAGCACCCGCTGGGGGGGGTTTTTGCGGAACAGGTCGCTGAAGACCTGTTTACCCGGACTGCGGCGGTGCGCCAGCACGTTCAGGAGCACGCTGTCCATGTAGGCGTGCCGATTAAAGGTTGGTTCCCTATAAAAGGGCTGGCCGGTCTGGGCAAGCGCTTCGGCAATGCGACGCGACTGCTGCTGGATGCGCCGGAAGGTGTAGCCGGTAGAGGCCTTGGTACAGCCTCCGGCGGTGCCGATGTTCACCACGTGGGGGCTCGGCCGGCGGGCAAAGGGCGCGTCGGTCATGGGGATGACGCCGAACTCGGTCTCGAGCACCTCGTACTGCGCCAGGCCCAGCGGGCCCTCGAGGTAGGCCCGCAGCCCTGCATCGTAGGCGTCCGGGGGCAGCAGCTCGGGCGAGAAGAGGGTGTACTCCACCAGCGCGGTCTGGGCATCGAAAGGCAGGACATAGGCAAAACGCACCGCGCCCTCCTGGGGAAGCCGAAAATCCATAAAGGTCGCGGCCCCAGCGTCGAAGGCCGGCCGGGGGGTTCGCACCACCCAGCCCTTGAAGTGCTGGAGCAGGTAGTGATAACGGGGGTTTTTGGGCCCAGGCCGGTACAGGCTGCTAAAGGCCCAGCGGCCCATAAACACCTGCCCCCCCGCCTCGACCCGCACCCCTTCCGGGGTCTCCTCGAGGTGGGTGACCTCCCCGTAGTGCAGGCCGATGTTGGGTTGCTCTGCAATCCAGCGCTGCATGAAGGTATAAAAATCAAGGCCCCGGATCATCTTGTAGGCATAAGGGGCGATATCCAGCCGCCGCGATATCCCTTCTCCATGAAACCAAACCCGGTTCCATTTGCGAAAAACCACCGACTCGAAGGGACTTTCGCCCACCTCCCAGAAGCTCCAGGTGCGGTCGTTGAGGGTTTTGGGGGCTCGCTCGAGCAGTAGGATTCGCTTATCGCGCAGGCCCGCCTGCACCAGATGGTAGGCCAGGCTCAGGCCCGCCGCCCCGGCCCCCACAATGATGTAGTCGTAGTCGTAAGCCGCGCTCACCTGGTAACAGGCTACGCCGCAAGGCCAGACCCTGGCTAGCCGGGGTTACAAAGCGGGGCGCTCGAGCCCCCGCAACTCCGCGCCGTGCTTTAGTGCCCGAAGATCGTCGCGCAGGCTGGACAGTTCACGCCGCACGGCGCGGAGGGCGCTGGCCTCGGCCAGCAAGCCCACGATGTACTGATTCAGGCTCACCTCCTCGGCCTCGGCCTCCTCCACCAGCCGGCGGTGCAGGCTGGGGGGCATCCGCACCAGCACCTTACCGCCGTAAGCCCGCTCGGTGGAGGGCAGGGGAATCTCGTCGCCGTGCTCGTAGGCCACCTCGAGCCACAAACGCTTGGCATCCTCAATCATCTGCAAGGCCTCCTCTCTGGTCTCCCCCACCGAGACGCAGCCCGGAAGGTCTTTGATTAGGGCGGTGTACCCCCCCTCGGCCTCGGGAACCAGCGTGATGGGGTAGTGCAGGTTCAGATAGTAAGCCAAAGGCTTGCGTGTAGCCGGCTTCCTCATTCCTCCTCCTCCAGCTCCAGAAGCTTGTGCACCTGTCTGAGATACGTGGTTTTCACCACCTGTCCTTTGTGCTTGGGCACGATCTGCATTCGACCATCGGGGTGGCGAAAGACGTGGTGGCTGCCGCTCGAGCGCACTTCCTTGAACCCATGCGCCTCGAGCACCCTCGCCACCTCCTCGTAGCGCATCTCAGGGGGCAGACGGCGCATTTTCTCGATCAGTTTCTCGAGCTGCCCCATCGGCCCACCCATAAAATAATATCACAAGTAATATCATTTTACAAAAGGTATACGGTCATACCCGGTTGCGGCTCAAATCCCTGAGCAACACCCTGGCGGCATTCCGCCCGCTCGCACCCATGATGCCCCCGCCGGGGTGGGTGCTGGCCCCGGTCAGGTAGAGGCCTTTTAGCCCCGGAAACCTGTACTCGTGGGCCCCCAGCCAGGGACGGAACATGAACATCTGGTCGGGGGTCATCTCGAGGTGCATCACATTCCCCGACGGCATGGCAAACTCCTGCTCGAGCCAGAGCGGGGTCTGCACCAGTTCGACCACAATCTTGCGGCGAATCGCGGGGTCGAAGCGCTCGAAGCTCCGGATCACCCCCTCCCGGGCCTCCATGGCCCGGGTTTCCCACGTCCCCGAGGCCAGCTTATGGGGGTAGTACTGCGCCCACAGCCACAGGGTCTCGCCCCCTGGGGGGGCCAGGGTCTCGTCCACCGCGCTGAAGCTCATGGCGATGAGCGGAGGGTCGCGGGTGGGCTCGCCCGCCAGGTAGTCGCCATAGGCCCGGCTGAGTTGCAGCTCGTCGGTGATGAGGAGGCCCAGCCCAATGCGGGCCTCGAGGCCGGGGTGGGTCTGGTAGCAAAGCTTTTCCGAAAGCCCCAGCCGCAGCACCAGGCCAAAGCCGTTGCCCACCCGCAGGCCTTTGGCCACCTCGGGGGTCTGGTCGGCGGGCAGCATGGCCAGGGTTTTCTGGATGTGCGCCCCGGCCACCACCGCTCGAGCGCCCACGCTTTGCCCGTCCGCCAGGCGCAGGCCCACCGCCCGTCGGCCCTCCAGCACAATCCCGGCCACCGGGCTATCCAGGTGCACCTTCCCCCCTTTGGCTTCTATCGCACGCACCAAGGCCAGCGACAGACCGCCCGAGCCGCCCCGGGGCCGGGCCACCCCACCCACGTGGTAGAGCGGGTGCCACAGCAAAAAGGGCGACGACAACGGGTCGGAGGGCGGCGGCCCGGACTGCGCGGCCATCCAGACCAGGGGGGCCCGCACCCGTTCCTCGCTGAAGTACTCCCGCGCCACATCACCGTAAGGGCGCAAGATCTGCGGCAGGCGCTTCTGCCACTCGCGCCCGAACCCCGCCCCCCAGATCATCTTGCGGCCCAGGTTGAGCGGACTGGGCGAGGCCAGGAAGGCTTCTTTGACCGCCTGGGCAAAGGGCAGCCAGTCGCGCATGAAGCGGTGGTAGGCCTGGCCCTGGCCCGGATAGCGCTCGTCCAGCTCGGCGGCGGTGCGCTCGGGGTCGCGCCAGACGAACCAGCTTTCCCGTGCATCCGAAGCGTGGAAGAGGGGGTCGAGCTCGAGGTACTCCAGCCCGTGCTTGTGCAGTTCCAGCTCATCCACAATGGGCGTCAGGCGGATCAGGATATGGGCACTCCCCCCCAGGTCGAAGCGGAAGCCCTCGTAATCAATGGTCGAGACTGCCCCGCCCGGCACCTTGCGCCGCTCGAACACCCCCACCCTATAGCCCGCCTGGGCCAGATACGCCGCCGCCACCAGCGCGTTATGCCCCGCGCCCACCACCGCCACGTCAAAATCCGGCATCTCGGGCGAATAATACCCTAGTCTGGGCTTGCTCAAAATGGGTTGAACCGTGCTTCAAGCCCCCCGCAGCCAGATGGCCTTGGGCAGGAGCATCACCCGCTCGTAAGCGGAAAGCGAGGCCCGGCGCGAGAGGTTGTCCCAGCCGTTCATCTCAAGCTTGTCCAGAATGCCCTGGTACTGCAAAGCGGCCAGCGCCACCGCCCCGCGTCCGGTTCGCAGGTGCTTAAGACCGGCCAGGCCCTCGCGGTAAAGTCGGCGGGCCTCCTGGGCCAGTTCCCGCATCAGGCCGATGTAGCGGGGACTAATCGCGCCCTGGCGCAGGTCTTCGATGGACACTTGGTGCTTGCGCATCAGCTCGGTAGGCAGATAAACCCGGCCCAGGGCTAGGTCTTCGCCCACATCGCGCAAGCAGTTGGTGAGCTGCATGGCTTGGCCCAGCTTGATGGCCGCGTCCCGCCCAGCCTCCCCCGCCCTACCAATGGGCGCAATCATCAGCCCTACGGTTCCGGCCACCCGGTAGCAATAGGTGTAGAGCTCCTCCAGGGTGTCCAGCCGCACCGGGTTCAGGTCGGCTAGAAAACCCTCTTTCATGTCAGCAAAAGCTTGTTTTGGGATGTCCCAGCGTTGCAAAGCCCAAGTCAGGGCCACTTCCCAGTCTTCTCTGGGAACCCCTGCATAGGCCCGCTCGATGCCCACCCACCACTCGTTCAGGTCGGCCAGGGGGTTGGCCGACTCGTCCACGGCATCGTCCCCAATGCGGCAAGCCGCATAGACAGCCCAAGCACCCTTGCGAGCCTGACCCTTAAACAGCAAGCTACCGTAATAAAACGTGGCCGAATGGCGACGGATAATTTCCGATACAGCTTGCCAGTTAGGTTCCATTCTGATCTCCTGGGGCACCGTCTTGAAAAGTACTATTGGCTAAGAATGCCTTTATCCTTTGATTGTGACTTTTGTCCCTGTCACAAATCCTATCAACCCCTCCCGCCAGCCGTCTACCTTGAAACCACTTTTGAGTAGTGAGTCCATTAGCTCAGGAAGGGCAGGAAAGCGCAGCCCTGTCCACTCTAGCACTCGCTGTAGGGGGCCGTCGGAGCGGTGGCTAAACATGATCCAGAGCCGCCCGCCCGGCTTAAGCACCCTGTACATTTCGCGTACAACTTGCTCGGGGTTGGGGAACTCGTTCCAACTGCCCCCCACCACCACCCCATCCACCGAAGCCTCGGGCAGCGGAATGGCTTCGGCTCGAGCCAGCAAGGGCACAAAACCGGCATATCCCTTGGCTTTCTTGACCGCCACTTTCAGCATGGGCGGGGAGAGGTCAAGGGCATAGACCTGGGCTGCGCCTGCATCGAGCAAAGCCCTGGCGTAGAGGCCTGTAGAAGTTCCTAGGTCTAGGAATTGTGATCCAGCAACTGGTTGTACTGCATTTACCAATAAGGCAAACTCTTCTTGCAACGGAAAAGGTCTGCCGGAAAGCAACGAGAGGGCTCTTTTTCTCCAGAATTCGTAGCCCATCGCGGTTATGGGAAGCAGGTTTGTCCGTGCTGCCAACGTGATGGGAGCTTGCTTGCGCTGATCTAAAAAAATTTCGCTCATCTTGAACCTCTGATTCGGATACATTCCTAAACTTATACAAACTGTGGACGATTTCTCCAACGAAGTCTTGACATAACTTAGACAGTAATCTAACCTATTATGTAACAAAAGGATTTACTTATGCGCAACGATCTAGGGGTTTACACCATCGCCGAAGTGGAGGAGCGCACAGGTCTGTCCTCTGCGCTACTTCGCCAATGGGAGCGGCGCTACGGTTTTCCCCGGCCCGAGCGTTCGCCAGGTGGACACAGGTTGTACAGCGAGACCGATCTGGAGGCCCTGCGCCACATCAAACAGTGGATTGCCGAAGGGGTAGCCCCGGCCCAGGCCGTCAAGCGCTACCTCGAGGGCCTAACCCAGGAAGGGCCGCGCCCCCCCGAAACCCTTTCGCTCGAGCTCGAGGAAGCCCTGTTACGGGCCGACACCGAAGCTGCCGAGCGGATTCTTTCTGAGGCCTACAAGTTACATCCGATGGAGACCGTAATTATGGATGTGATCTCGCCCTGTCTGCGACGCATTGGCGATGGCTGGCACATGGGCCGGGTTACTACTGCCCAAGAACACCTGTCCAGTACCTATTTGCGGGGTTCCCTGCAGGGCCTGCTCAATCTGATGGGCGGTTCGCTGGGGCCTACGCTGGTGGTTTCGACGCTACCGGGCGAACAACACGAGATTGGTAGCCTGATCACAGCATTGTTTTTGCGCCGGGCGGGCTATACGGTGCATTACCTTGGCCCCAATACCCCCCTGGCCGACCTCAAATCCTTTGCCGAACGCACCGATGCCAAAGCCATTGTGCTCTCGGCCATGCAGCCCATTTCGTTGGAGTCCCTCCCACATCAAGCCCTACGCCACCTTGCACCGCTGGTGGTAGTAGGCGGACGCGCTGCCGCCGGTGATCCCCGCACGGTAGAACGTTTAGGGGCCTCCTACATGGGCAACGATCCGCGTGAACTCGCCGAGTCGTTGTCGGTAGCGCTGAAGGAGGCGGGCCTGTGGTAGCGTACGGCTTTCCCAGGGAGAACGCTCCCCCTGACACGAGTCTACCCTTTTTACGTGGTGCTGTAAGGCTAGAAACCAGGTTCAAGGAGGCAGTATGAAAAAGGTACGTAGAAAAGAAGTGGTCTATCGGGCCGGCGACCGTGCAGATGTGCTCTATCACCTCGAGCGTGGCCTGGTGCGCATCGTCGAGATTCTGCCCGACGGACGCCAGCTCACCCTGCGCCACGTCCTGCCCGGCGACTATTTTGGCGAAGAAGCCTTATCGGAGCGGCAGTACAAGTACACGGCCGAAGCCCTGACCGACGCGGCTGCTTTTGCGGTAGACCCAAAAGTGCTTTCCAACGACGATCTACGGGCCCTGGCCGGAAGCCTAGCCAGCCAGATGGTACAGGTACAAGCCTACGAAACCCACCTCCAGTGGGGCGAACTTCGCAGCCGCATCTGCCGTTATCTGCTCTACTTGGCCGCTACTGCGGCAAAGGGCCAGGATGAACGCGGGGTCTTTGTGACGGCCAGCCACGAAGAAATTGCAGATGCCACCGCTTCGACCCGCGAGTCGGTCAGCAAACTACTCTCCGATCTGCGCCACGAGGGCCTGCTGGATACCGGCTACCGCAAAATTTACCTGGTAGACCGCAAAACTCTGGAGCTGGAAGCCGAAAGCCGGATGCTGCAAGCAGTTTGAGGTAGGGATGAAGGTACTCATCGTCGGCGGCAGCGGCTATGTGGGCAGCCACATGGCACAACACCTTTTGGCGCAGGGCCACCAGGTCACCATCGCCTCGAGGCGTGGGGAGGGGCCGCTCGAGGGCGTGCGCTATGTGGCAGCCGATGCCGCCAAAGACGAGGGTCTTCGGGAGGCCGCCCTGGGGCACGAGGCCCTGATCTACCTGGTGGGCATCATCCGTGAGCGCGGCGACCAGACCTTCCGCCAGGCCCACGTGGAGGGGGTGCGCCACAGCCTAGCAGCAGCTAAGTCGGCGGGCATCCGGCGCTTTGTGCACATGTCGGCGCTGGGCGTGGCCCGTGGCACCGGAAGCCGCTACTACGAGACCAAGGCCGAAGGCGAAGAGCTGGTACAAGCCTCGGGGCTGGACTGGACGATTCTGCGTCCCAGCCTAATTTTTGGCCGGGGCGACGAGTTTTTTGGGGGTGTTCTGAAGGGCCTGGCAACCGCCCCCATCCCCTTTATCCCCCTGATTGGCGATGGCCACTTTGTCTTCCGGCCCATCTGGGTGGGCGATGTAGCCGCAGCCTTCGAGCAGGCCCTGAACCGCCCCAACACCGTGCAGCGCAGCTACAACCTGGTGGGGCCCAAGGAATACACCTTCCGCGAGCTTTTGCTCATGGTGCGCGACACCCTGGGCTCCCGCAAACCCCTGCTCTCTATTCCGCTGGCCCTGATGGATCGGGTGGTTCCATTGATCTCCCCACTGCCCTTCAGCCCTATCACACTGGATCAGTATTTACAACTCAAGATGGGCAATACTGCTGACCCTGTGCACATGCGTGGCGCTTTTTCTTTGTTGGAGCGATCCCTGGAAGTGGAGTTACCTGGAATCCTCACAACTAAACGGTTGGTTGGTGCTTAGTCTGGAATACTGTTGAAAAACCAGGCCGGGTCTACCCTGAGAGCGTGATTAAGTCTGCTCGGCCTTATCTGTTGAAAATGAAAACACCCACCGACCCCCTCAAACGCTTCGAGGAAGTGCTTCCGCACAGCCGCGACGGATTGCTAAAGCTTTGGTCAGAACTGGCCCATCGGGTGCGGGTGGCCGATCCGGGCCGTTATTACGCGGTGCAGGATGCCCTCGAGCAGGATATCCCCTTTCCAGTGTTGGTGCTGTACGTGTTCCGCGAATCCCGCCGGGCCCTGGAAGACAACCGCGCCCGAGAACGCGCAGCTGAATAGCCCTTGGTTTTTTGTGACCCACCTCGGCTTATGGGGTGGGGTTTTGTCGTTTGATACGGAGAACTATGCCGTGGTTCTGGGTTTTGCTGTGGGCCGGGGGGCTGGTCTGGGCCAACCCCTTGTTGGTGGAAGGGCGTTTTGCCGAGGCTTATCAGCAAGGCCGGACTGCCGGGGGCGCGGGGTGGTTGTTGGCCGCGCAGGCCGCCAATTTACACGCATCCTATATCGCTACCGGCGACAGTGAGATTGGGAAATGGTTTGCCCTAGGACAAGAAGCTGCCCAGCGAATGCTGGAATTCAATGCTCAGTCGGCAGAAGCCCACTTCGAGTTGGCTCGCTCGATAGGGGGGCAGTTGTCCCAGCAAAATCTGTTGGGGCGCGCAGCCAATGTGAGTGTGATGCGAGACCACCTACAGCAAGCCTTGCGCTTGCGTCCGGACTATCCCGAGGCCCGGGCAGCTCTGGCAGTGTGGCACCTCGAGGTCGCACAAGCCGGGGTCGGATGGCTTTATGGAGCCAACATCCACCAGGTCAGACCGCTTTTTGAGGAAGCTTTACGCCTGGAGCCCAATTCTATTCTGATTCGGGTCTGGTATGCCCAAGTGTTGGTGAAGCTAGGGGCGGCGCAGCAAGCACGGATCCAGTTCGAGCATGCCCTCCGCCTAACCCCCCGCAACGCCGTCGAGGTTTTCGAGCAAGGATTTGCCAGAGAACGGCTGCACAATTTGCGCTAGGCGACTCTATGCAAACCCACAACTGTGAGCCTCTTGCTGTTTCCCCAACGCAATTCCCTATACCCTTACCCCTGCCATGCCCGAACTCCCCGAAGTGGAGACCACCCGGCGCATCCTCGAGCCCTACCTGCTGGGCCAGCGCATCCAACAACTCCTGCACCAGGATCCCGCCCGCTACCGCCACACCGAGCGGGCCCAGGGGCGCAGGGTGCTGGGCACTTCCCGCCGGGGCAAGTACCTGATCCTGCACCTGGATAAGAACCTAGAACTCATCGTGCACCTGGGTATGACCGGGGGCTTCCGCTTCGAGCCGCACCGGCATACCCGGGTTACCCTGCACCTGCCCCACCAAACCCTCTACTACACCGATCCCCGGCGCTTTGGGAAGTGGTGGGTGGTGGAGACGGGCGACTACCGCGAGATTGACCTACTGCGCCGCATGGGGCCCGAGCCACTCTCGGACGACTTCACGCTGGCAGGTTTCCAGCAGGCGCTTTGTACCCCCCGAAAGGTCAAGGAGGTGCTGCTCGCGCAAGGAGCGGTGGCGGGGGTGGGCAATATCTACGCCGACGAGTCGCTGTGGCTGAGCAAAATCCACCCCGAACGACCGGCGGCTTCGCTCTCGAGGCCCGAAGTCCGGCGGCTGTACAAGGCCATCCGGGCGGTGATGGAGCGGGCCGTGGAGGCCGGAGGCTCCACGCTCTCGGATGCGAGTTACCGGCAGCCAAACGGCGAGCCCGGTTATTTCCAGTTTGCCCACAACGCCTACGACCGCGCCGGTCAGCCCTGCAAGCGCAAGGGCTGCACAGGCCGGATCGCTAAGATGGTGGTGGGTGGGCGGGGGACGCACTTCTGTCCGCAGTGCCAAAAAAATGGCTGCTAGGGGCGCAGTTCAGCCAGACTTTTCCGGCCCCGCTTGCGGCAGCTTTCCCTGCTCGGCTAGGGTGTTGGTCACAATCCAGGCCTCGGCCTCCTCGGGGGTTTTGACCCGGTAGACCTCCTCACCGGTGCGCTTGTCCACGATGCCGTAGGCCTTGCTGCCCTTGAGGGGTTTGTACTCGTAAGGGGCCGACTGGAGGAAGGCCTCGAGGTCCACCCCCTCCCCCAGCACCTGGCGGAACCAGGCCCGCTGGGCCTGCTCGACCCGCCGGTAACCCCAGTAGTTGACCAGGCCAAACAGGGCGATGAGCACAAAGAGGGCCAGAAAAACCACAACCCAGCTCATAGCCCTAGTCTAGTGTGTTATGGGCCGCTCGGGCGAAGCAGCCACCGGGTAGTATCATCATCTATATGAGCCAATTACACATCTTACTCCTTGTTGATCTGTCGGTTGCTCGACCGATGGGAGGGGGCTGTTGAAGGTTCTACTGCTAGCCGGCGGCCCCCCCGGCGAACACGAGGTCTCGCTCTCCTCGGCGCGGGGGGTGCTGGCGGCCATGCCCCACCCCACCGAGCTGGCCGTGCTGGCCAAGGATGGCCGGTGGCTGCTGGGCGAGGACGCGTACGAAGCCCTGCGGGCCGGCGTGGCCGAACATGGCACCCATCCCTTCCCACCTCCCGTTCCCTGGCCACACTACGACGTGGTCTTTCCGCTGCTGCACGGCCCCCTGGGCGAGGATGGGGTGATCCAGGGGTTTTTACAGCTCCTGCGGCGGCCCTATGTGGGCGCGGGCGTGGCCAGCTCGGCGCTGTGCATGGACAAAGACCTCTGCAAGCGGGTGCTGCGCCAGGCCGGTATCCCGGTGGTACCCTGGGTGACCCTGTACAGAGGTGAACCGACACCCCAGCCCCCCTTCCCCCCGCCCTACTTTGTGAAGCCGGCCAACACCGGCTCCTCGGTGGGTATCTCCAAGGTCAAGGCCGACCAGGACGCGGCCAAAGCCCTGGCCGAGGCTTTCGCCTGGGACGATAAGGTGCTGGTGGAGCAGGGCATCGAGGGGGTGCGGGAGCTCGAGGTGGCCCTTTTGGGCAACATCCACGCCGAGGCCAGCGTGGTGGGCGAGATTACCTACCAGGCCGAGTTCTACGACTACCAGACCAAGTACACCGAGGGCAAAGCCCAGCTTCACCTGCCCGCGCCCATCCCCCCCGAACTTTCGGATCGGGTTCGCGCCACCGCCCTCGAGGCCTACCGCATCCTGGGCGTGCGCGGGATGGCCCGGGTAGACTTTTTTCTTTCGCCCCAGGGTGAGCTTTATCTCAACGAGCTCAACACCATCCCTGGCTTTACCCCCACCAGCATGTACCCCAAGCTCTGGCAGGCCAGCGGGCTGGCCTACCCCGACCTGCTCGACCGGCTGGTGCGGCTGGCGCTCGAGCCTTGAGCTGGGCAATACTATGGCCGCCCATGGTATAAAGCACTACTGCACATAGGGCACTCCGATACCGGTTTACTCTGTGGATTCGCGCAACTCGTTTTTGTGGAAAAAACCATCTGAACACAAAACCGACCAGCAAACCCAACGCAGAAAATCCAACCAAGGGCCAGGTAGCGAGCTCCTCTCGTTGAAACGCCACCGCCGTGTAACCAGCCAGAGTGCGCCCAGGAACGAAAGCAAGATGTTTCAATCAGCTAAATAGCGGTATCTACCCCAGGTCTTACTATTAGGCTCGAGCCTGAATGCCAGGCCCATACCAACAAATAGAGCGGCTGTAATCGCAAGCCAAGCCACGCGCTCTGGCAGGCCGAAGTAAGGGCGGAATACCTCAGCCATAAGGAGCATAAAAAGCGCAACTGTTGGGTTGAGGAGGAACCTCTTAAGTCTGAAGTTTGAAGTCAAAGTGACACCGCACAGCTCTTAGCCTTGGTGCTTGTGCTAGCCAGGATGGTTTTGCGCTTCGTTGAGGCTCCGATCAAAAAACATCAGCACCAGGCCTACCCCCACAAGAATTAGGGCCAGCAACAAAATGTTTTGCCGAAGCACCGGTGAGGAAAAGTTCAGAATAGTGGATGTGGCCCACCAACCAAACAGGATTGCAAACACAATAGCTGCACTTTTGGGACCCCAGAAACTTCTCTGCTTCATGTGTAAAGCAATGCCAAGCAAGGCACCCGCAGCCAGACTAAAAGCCAACGAAAACCCAACCTCTGCCACCGGCCAACCTGGTGACCAGAGGTTTACCAACCAAGGGAGTGGAAATGCCAGCAACGCTATCAGGTAGTGAAGCCAGCGAGATGGCATTAAAAACAAGTTCCTCATGGGCATGATCTCCTGCACGAATCGTAGCATACGTAAGACATGACGGCGGTACACACCATCCTACAGACGGCAGCAGCCCCTGGATATGGGGGTTGGCATATTTGATTACAGCTTTCAGATACGACGGGAACACAGACAAGAGTGCAAACTGTTGTGCAATCTGGGCCGCTTCCGCTGCCTCCTCCGGAGCCTGGATTGCCACCGCTGCTACCACCTCCTGATCCACTGCCATCATCAATACAGGAAACATCGCACTGAGTCTGGTTGCCCGAGCCGCTTTTGTTCTCCTCCCAGTAGTTTCCTACCTCCTGTGCTTGTCCAAAACTGTTGCCAAAGAACGCAAAAAGAAAAAGAGCCAACAAGACAAATAGCCCTGACTTACTTTTCATTTTTTGCCTCCTTCCTGGACAAAGCCTCAACTATCTCCGCCAGGTCACCCCGGTACCCCACATCAATCCACACAACCCGGCCCTGTCGGAGATATATGTGGGTGGGTGAACCAGGTATACCAAAAGTGCTAAAGAGCTCTGTATTTAACTCGCCTGTACAGGCCTCGGGCCACCTCCCTTCGCTGTAAATCACGCGCAAACGCACCGACTGTTGACACAACTTTGCCCAAACCTCCTTCTCGAGCGCACACCAGCGACACTGCTCGTAACCGAAAACCAGCAGGCCCGAGAAGTCTTGAAACGGGGCAGGGGCCGTATCGCCCAGGGTAAGGTTCAGGGTGTAGGCGGGACTCAGCAGACCGGCCTCGGCAGCGTCTACCAGCAGGCTTAGTGGATACCTTTTGCGTGGTTGATGAGAAGTACGGACGCAGACTTTAACGGCTACTCCCCCAAAAAGTTTTACCGGCTAATAGGAGCAATGTTTGAACCATTTAAGTTCTGGTTTATATACAATGCGGCATGCAAACCACCTCTGGAACCGGGCCCATAGACCTGGGCATCGTGGAAGACCTGGGCGGCATCAGCGTAATTCGTGGTGGGGGCAGCCGGCGGGCCTGGAACGGCATCCAGTACCTGCAGGGCATGTCCGCCAAGAACGTGGGCTCTACCGCCCTTTCCATCAACCTGGCCACCGTACCGCCGGGGGCCGTGGCCTATGCCCATATTCACAACGGCTTCGAGGTGATGCTGTTCATCCTTCAAGGCAGGGTCAAGCACACCTTTGGCGAGAACCTGGAAAAAGAAGTGATTAACCAGGCGGGCGATTTTATCTACATCAAACCCGGCGTGCCGCACGAGGTGTTCAACATCGGCGAGGAGGAGCTGGTGGTTTTTGTGGCCCGCTCGGCGGCAGACGAGTGGGACAAAATTATCAACTACCCCTCCAAGTACCGTCCGGCAGAGGGACAGGACACCTGATCGAGAAGGGACGAGCTGGGGTGTGGGGCTCGCCAACCTCGAGCTGAACCCGTTCTCGACATCCGGCCTTTGACCAATGAAACAAAGCAGCACTATCGCGGTCTTCTTGTTTTCGCTAGGCGGCAAAGTCTGTGAAGTGCGCGATAGGCCCGGAAAAGCGCTTCTCATGATTGGGATGGTGCCATCTCTCTAAAGACTGCTCTGTTCGCACATTGGCGACATCAGCAAGGTCGTAGCTGCGCCAGGCGGAGCTCAGATCCTGAAAGTCCGTTGATCTAGCTGCACTCAGGGGGTGCAACACCCCGGTCTCCAACCCGGTGGAAAATCCCGTGGGCGACTATAGTTTCCAACTGGCTGGGGGCACCTACAATTTGCTGGTAAGCCGTGCTGGGTTCTTGCCCGTGACCACCACCATCTACGAACCCACCGGCGGCTCGGGGGTGTACCGCTTCTCGGTGCACGACTATAGCTACAAGGACTTGACCAGCAGCAGTGCTATGGCTGTTTCTGGAGCCCAGGTGCGGGTTTTCCGAGGCGCTACGTTGGTCGCAACCTACAGTGTGCCCAACCGTGCCGGCACCCTCTGGACAGTGGCCGAACTCGACCTCACCAACCCCAGCTTCCCCATCCTGACCCCCATTAACCGCATGTCTTTTACCAGCAACCCTGCGGGGGTTCAGCGCATCGGTGAGGCCGAGCTGTTTCAGAACCTGCCGCAAAAGTAACCGGGTTTCCCACTACAGGGGCTGGCCCAGAAGCTGGCCCCTGTTTGCTGCATGCCCGAAGCTTGTGGGTGGGAGACTGTGTAGCCACGTGAAAGACGTTTGCAGCGGCGCTGCTTTATCCCAAGTCGCTTGTGAACGGTTCTTACGAATACCCCGTGCAATGGTTTTGGTGGTACGGGGTAGGTTGCTCTGCATAGCGTGCAACGCAATTGTGGGAATTGCTCGAGGAGCAGCCCATTTCCAAAACGGAGATACTTCGTAAAAATTCCCAAGCTCTAGCGTTGGCGCAGGATGTAGCGCAGGGCGGCCTCGAGCTGCTCGTTGGGGTCTTCTTCCACTAGATCGGGCTCCACCCCGCGCCCTTCCCAGGTGGGGCCACTTAAGGGGGCCAGAACACCATTCGCAACCAGCGCCACCCCGCCATCGGGGAAGCAGTAGGGGGTAAGGGCTTCGGTGTTGCCTGCGCTTCGGGTGCCAATAATATAGGCCCGTTTAGCGTTTTTGAGGGCACCCGCCAGTCCTTCGGCAGCGGAGTGAACGTCGCCATCAATCAGTACCACCAGGGGTTTTTGCGTTTGTGGGCGGCCCAAGAAGGGGGTGGTGGGGAACGGAATGGCCCCCAGGCCTCGGCTCACAATGCGCCAGGGTACGCCCCGCATAAAGACCCCCGCGACCTCGGCCATGCGCAGCACCAGTCCGCCAGGGTTGCCCCGCAGATCCAGCACGTAACCCCGAGCCCTGGCCTCGTAGCGGCGGATGGCGTCCTGCAAAGCGCTCAGGCCCGCCGCGTCCACCAAGTTGCTCAGCCGCACGATGACCACCCCATCGGTAAAGCGCACCTGGGGCGTCTCGTAGGGGGTTCGGGATGGCTGGGAAGGGGGTGAAACAGGGTTCACCGGCTGAGCGGGCCGGGGACTGGGAGTGCTGGGGTTGGTTGGGGTGGCGTTGGGGAGCAAGTCCTGGTCTTTGAAGGGCAAGGCCAGGCACTGCCCCCCGCTCAGATAGCGCCGGGCCTGAGCGGGGCTCAAGACCCTCGAGTGGTCGTCGCCCAGTTCGCCGTACATCTCGTCCAGCAGACGGTATAGCCCCTCCCAGTCCCGTACCTCGCCCAGCCGCTGCCGGTAAGCATGGCCTATGGCCTCCCAGTTCACCCCTTTGAAACCGGTGTCGTAGTAGCGCTCCTTGACCAGCCGCCAGGCCTGCTCGAGGCGCAGGGCAAAGGCCTGGGTATCTTGATTCTGGGCCAAAGCCAGGCTGCCCCATAGCACTAAGCCCGCAATCCACCAGCGCATAGCTGCATGATATGCGAAGGGCGGACAGCAAACTGTGGCAGCCGGGTTACTGGCTATTTTCTTTGTCCTCTTTATCGTGGCCTTCTTCCAGCTTGGCAAAGGCCTCGAGCCCGGCCCGAATCTTGTCCTGCAGACCCCGGAAACCCTCCATGCGGGCGCCGGTCAGCAGCTCGAGGGCCTGTTCTACGGTTTCGACCGCGTAGATGTGGAACTGGCCGGCTTGGATCGCCTTCAGCACCTCGACCCTCAGGGTCAGGTTGGAGATATTGGCTTTGGGCAAAATCACCCCCTGGGTTCCGCTCAGACCCAGCACCTTGCAGACCCTAAAGAAGCCCTCCACCTTGGCATTGATGGCCCCCACGGCCAGCACCTTGCCGGTCTGGTCTACCGCGCCGGTCACGGCCAAGTCTTGCCGCAGGGGGAAGTTGCCAATGGCCGATAGCACGGCCACCAACTCGGCCAGCCCTGCCGAGTCGCCATCAATGGAGACATAGCTTTGCTCGAAGGCCAGGCTGATGGTGGCAGGGAGTGGGCCGCTTTCGATATAGCGGCTGCGCAGGTAGCCGGCCAGGGTGAGCACCGCCTTGTGGAAAATCTGCCCGCCCAGGCCGACCTCACGGTCTATGGAAATCAGGTGATCGCGGCCAGGGGCGGCTCGAGCGGTCAGTCGGGCCGGACGGCCCCAGTAGGGTGCTGCCTCGACCACCACTAGACTGTTGATCTCCCCCACCACCTGACTGGTGGTGCGGAGGCTCCAAACCCCTTCCTGTACGGCCCGCAAAAACTCCTCCTCGGAGAGGAAACTTCTGTGGTCGCGGGCCTGAACAGCCTCCTCGACGGCTTGGGCAGTGAGAATTCCCTCACCCAAAACAGCCGCTTCTTCGGCCAAGGCACGGATTTCGATCAGGCGAGCATCCATGCGATCGCGCTGCTCGGCACTGCGCCGGGCTTCGTCGTAAAGCCGGATCAGGCCGCCCTGGGTGAGCTGGAAGCCTTGGGCCTGAAGCCACCCACCGAGGGCCATGAAATTGTCTGGGGTGGCAGGCAAGGTGGGGGAGAACTCCACCCGAATGCGGAATAACTCATTGAAGGCAGGGTCTTCTTCCAACGATTCAAAGGCCTCCTGAGTCCCCACCAGCATGACTTGCATCTGGATCGGAAAGGGCTCGACCTCGAGGCTGGCCGGGGCCTGTGGTTCGGTGACCGGCTCGACCTGGCCGTTGCGCAGGGCCCGCTTGAAGGCTTCCCAGGTGCCCTCGCGTTTGAGGCTCAGGGCATCGAGAATCAGATAACCCCCTTGGGCGCGGTGGACGGCACCTGGGCGAATCAGGCTTACGTTGGTGCTCCACACCCCCCGGTCTACAGCGTAATCCAACCGTCCAAACAGCCGTGGAGCAGTGGCGTAGGGTTCAAACACAATGGGGGGCGGGGTGCCGCTGCTGGAAGAGGTAAGCAGGTTGGGCCGCCACTGGGCCGGGTCGAGGGGCTCGCCGGTCTCGGCGTAGCGGGCTAGGCGGGCCCGCAGGGCCTCGAGGTAGGCTCTGGCCTGGGGAAAGCGCTGGAACAGGGGTTCTACCCGATTATTCAGGTAGTGCAGGGCCCAGTCGCGGCGCAGCCGCCTAAGCGCAACCTCGAGTTCGGCTGCATCGGCTAGGCTGCCCAGGGTGACCTCCTCCAGCCGGGCGCTGAGTTCGGCAGGAACCGGGCCGGGGCCAGTGAGCTCCAGCCGCTCGCCGTTGGTAGACAGAGCGAACCCGGCCTCCTGGGCTTCTTGTTGGAGCGCGGCCAGTTGCTGTTCGCGGGTTTGTTTGAAGCGGGCCTCGAACTGGGTTTTTTCCCGCAAAAAAGAGCCCTGGCGGAATAGTTCGTCCAGCCGCGTCACCTCGAGCAGTAGGTTTTCAACCGCATCGGCCAGATGGGTTTCCTGTCCGCTGGGCAGGGTCAGCACCGCCACCTTGCGCTCCGAGAGGGGCACATACAATAGGTCGGGTGGGGTTTCGACGGTCTGGGTGCTCAGATAGGCCAGCAATGCCTCGTGTTTGCCCAGGCTGGACGGCCCTACCAGATAGGCGTGGAACCCCCCCCGAATCGCCAGTTCCAAGGCTGCCTTGGCCCGTTCCTGACCAAAAAAAGGCGGCGCGGGGGGGAAAGCCACAATATCGGTGGAATGATCGCTAAATGTGCGCCACTCGAGCGCTTGGTAGGAAAGCTTCATGCTGGAAAAGTATACCCATCACGATGAGAGGGGGAGAACCCATGCTCTCTTTGGTCTAGGTTTCCGGCGTTGCCGGTCGCAAAAGCGATGTCCTGCCGGTTTCTGGCGTTGCCAGCGCAAGAGCGATGCCCCTATCGCTGGGGAAACTTAGCAGGTGGAAGAACCCTAATTTGGGATACTACCCCCTATTTCAATAAGCCCGCCGCTGGGCCTCTGGGTGATAGAGCCAAAAATCCCATGAACCCTGTTATGCTGTTGCCAAAGGAGGCAACTTCGTCATGTCTATGCGAGTTCTTGGAATGATTCTCGCGGGGGGTCAGGGCTCAAGGTTGTTCCCCCTCACGGCCAAGCGCGCAAAACCTTCAGTGCCTTTTGGGGCACGCTACCGCATCATAGATTTTGTACTCAACAACTTCCTGAACTCAGGGATTTACGGAATTTACGTGCTGACCCAGTTCAAAGCCCAGTCCCTTACCGAGCACGTGCAGCGGCACTGGCGGTTTGGGGGCTTTCTGGAGGATGCCTTCATTCTGCTGGTGCCGGCCCAGATGTACCGCTACGAGGAGCTGGGGCCGGTCTGGTACCGCGGCACCGCCGACGCCATCTACCAGAACCTACACCTCATCAACAACCATAAACCCGAGTGCGTGGCGATTTTTGGGGGCGACCACATCTTCAAGATGAACATCGCCCACATGCTGGACTACCACACCGACCACAGGGCCGACCTGACCATTGCAGCTTACCCGGTGCCCATCGAGCAGGCCAGCCGTTTTGGGGTATTGCAGGTAGACGAGCAGTGGCGCATGGTGGGCTTTCAGGAAAAACCCAAAAACCCCACCCCCATCCCCGGAAAGCCCGACCAGGCCCTGGTCTCGATGGGCAACTATATCTTCCGTACCGAGGCCCTGGTGGAGAAGCTCGAGCACGACGCCAAAGACCCCAACTCCTCGCACGATTTTGGCAAGGATGTGATCCCCCGGGCTCTGAGCGAGGGCTACCGCATCCAGGTCTACGACTTCAAGCGCAATCCCATCCCCGGCCAGCAAGTCCCCAACACCTACTGGCGCGATGTGGGAACCATTGATGCTTACTTCGAGGCCAGCATGGACTTGATCCAGGTCACTCCGGAGTTTGACTTGTTCAACCCCGACTGGCCGCTGCGGGCTGCCAACTTCAACTCCCCACCCGCCAAGTTTGTCCACGAGGCCGGAGCTCGTACTGGACAGGCTTTTAGCAGCCTGATCGCCGGGGGCTGTATCATTTCCGGGGGTACCATCCGCGAATCGGTGGTGTTCCGCCGCAACCGCATCAACTCTTACGCGTTGGTAGAGCGTAGCATTTTGTTTGACGAGGTGGAGGTAGGGCGCTACGCCAAGCTGCGCAACACCATCGTGGACAAAAACGTGAGCATTCCACCCCATGTCGAGATCGGCTACGACCTCGAGGCCGACCGGGCCAGGGGTTTTACCGTCACCTCGGAAGGCATTGTGGTGGTGCCCAAGAGCTTTAGGTTCTAAAGTTTAGCTATAGCTGGTAGCCTATAGCCGGTAGCGGTTTTGCTATAAGCTATCAGCTATTGGTTGCGGCATTTTATGGATAAGCATCCTGGTAAGGTTTTTTACCGCCTGACACGTATTTTCCCCGGAGACCAGCTACCGGGCGGGCGGGCGCCTGCCGCCAAAGTCTATGCCAATCCACTGGAGTCGGTGGAACTGGCCGAGCCAGTGCGGGACGGTGGCCCGGCGGTGTGGCGGGTGCTCTCTAGGGTCATGCCCACCACGCCCAAAGTGGGTTCTTCCATCACCCAGGCCGAGCTTTCGCAGGTGCTGGCCCCGTTGGCGGTGCGCCGAGGGGGGCGGGGCTATCCTTCGGCGGGGGGTGCGTATCCGCTCGAGGTCTACCTGGCTGTGCAGCACCTACAGGACACCTTCCAGGGCATCTATCACTACGCCGCCAAGCAGCATCAGTTGGAGCAGCTCTCGGGTCGTTTCGACCCTAAAAGCTGGAAATCGGCCCTGATGGACTTGGAAGCGGTGGAAGCCTCGGCGGCGCTGGTGGTGTTTAGTGCCGTGCCGGAGCGCTCCGAAGCCGTGTTTGGTTTGCGTGGCTTTCGCTATGCCCTGCTCGAGGTAGGTTACGCAGTGGGCGAGGTGATGGTGGCGGCTACCGCGCTGGGGTTGCAAGCCTATCCTGCCGAAACCTTCTACGACGAAGACGTACGCAAACTCCTGGCGTTGCCCGATACCGAGCATCCGGTGGTGGTGTTGCTGTTGGGGCGGTAGTTTGCGCAGCAAACTTCAACCATAGGCAGTCATTGACCGGTATGCTTGGCCGAAGATGAATGTTCCAGAAGCGGTTTTTGTCTACGGTACCCTCAAGCAGGGCGAGCGCAACTTCCAGGTGTCGAAAGAGGCGGGTTGGCTGCGCTCAGCCGAGGCCTACATAGAAGGCTTTAGGCTTTTTCACATCCCAAAAAGCGAGGTGCGCCCCTATGCCTATCCGGGGGTGGTGCGTGGGGAGGGACGGGTTTGGGGCGAGGTACAATGGTTTGCCGATTTAGCACACGCGCTCGAGCTGCTCGACGAGCTCGAGGACGAAGGCCGCGAGTACCGGCGTATCCCCACCACGGCCTACCTGAGCCAGCAAGCCCTGCAACCCTGCACGGTCTGGGTGTATACCTACCCCAGCCTAGAGGCCATGCAAAGCGTCTCGGGCCTCTGGCTACCGGGGGGGGTCTGGCATGAAATGGAAGGGCGGAAGGGGTAAACTGCCAGTGTCTCTATGAAAGTTGCCTTTGTTGCCTCCGAAGCTTTTCCTTTTGCTAAAGTCGGTGGTCTGGCCGATGTGGTGGGCAGCCTACCGCACGCACTCAAGACTCAGGGCCTCGAGCCCACCATCTTTTTGCCCTGGTACTGGGGTATCCAGGGCTACTATGTGGGCGAGGCCTGGTTCAGCTTCGAGGGTGGGCGCGAGAAGATTGGGATCGGCCACGCCGAGCACGACGGGGTGCGCTATGTGCTGGTGGGGCTGGGGGATTTTTCCCGCGACAAACCCTACGGCTACGACGACGATTTCCGCCGCTTTGTCCGCTTCTCTATGGCGACTGCAGAATTGCTGGGTAACTTCGATATCGTCCACGCCCACGACTGGCAGGCGGCCTTGCTGCCCTTGCTGCGCAACCTGGGCTGGTTCAAGGCCCGCACGGTCTACACCATCCACAACTTGGCCTATCAGGGGGTTTGGGGCTCCCAAGACTTCTATGCTTGGACGCGCCTGCCGGGCGAGACCTACTATGGGGCGGGCCTCGAGCACAATGGGGCGGTCAACCTGATGAAAGCCGGGATTGTGAATGCCGATGCCGTGACCACCGTCTCGCCCCGCTACGCTTGGGAGATCAGCACCCCTGAGGGAGGTGAGGGACTCGACGGGGTTCTGCGCGCTCAACAGTGGAAACTCAGGGGCATCCTGAACGGTCTCGATCATGACTACTGGAACCCTGCTACCGACCGATACCTCAAATATCACTACGATGCCAGCAACCTTTCGGGCAAGACCAGCAACCGTGCTGCGTTGTTGGCCGAGTTTGCTCTGGAAGACCGCCCCACCCTGGGGGTGGTCTCGCGCTTTGCCCATCAGAAAGGGATCGATCTGATTGGCGATGCGGTGGATGGCCTGATGGGAATGGGGGTGAATCTGGTGGTACTGGGGAGTGGGGAGCCGGGCCTCGAGCGCACCTTCGCCTGGATGGCCTCGCACCTCCCAAGTCGCATGGCCTATGTGCAGGGCTACAACGAAGCTCTAGCCCACCGTATTTATGCCGGCTGTGATGGTTTCTTGATGCCCTCGCGTTTCGAGCCCTGTGGGCTGGCCCAGCTCATCGCCATGCGCTACGGAACCCCCCCCATTGTGCGGGCCGTGGGCGGCCTGCTCGACACCGTGAAGCACTGGGAAACCGGCTTTATGTTTGACTCCATGGATGCCGGAGGTATTCTGCACGGGGTTCACGAGTTCCTCAAGCACCCCGACCGCGAAGCCGTAGCCAAAAAAGCCATGCAGCAGGATTTTTCCTGGGATGGGCCAGCCCGCGAGTACGTGGCGCTGTACCGGCAACTGTTGGGCATGGCCTAGAGCGGTCTTCAGAAAGAATGGTGCCATCCCAATCATAAGAAGTGCTTTTACGAGCACTTTTTTGCTGCTGGAACCAGCGGCAAAAATGTCGTAGGCCGTGATAAAACCCACTCGCAATCACACCGGATTCGGTTAGTTTGCCACCGTTCGATGACAAACTAACCCGACCGAATTTATCCGCGTAGCGGAGGGCGATACCGCCCCTTGGAACGGGATGCGCTTGCTTCGCCGAGCAGAGCGAGGGGTGTGCTCGGCTTCGGCCAGCTCAGCAACCGTAGGATTCAAAAAGATAGCCCTCCTTGAGGGTTTTTGTTTGAAGACTATCTTTTTGAATCCGGTATCACTTGCTGACCCGGGTTCGTTCACAACATTTCAAACAATGGAGCTAAGGCGGGCCATCTCTTCCTCCGACAAGCGGATCTGCAAAGCCCCTGCGTTGCCCTCGGCCTGCCGGGCGTTTTTGGCTCCGGGAATGGGCAGGGTACCTTTTTGAATACACCAGCGCAAGGCCACCTGGGCCGGGGTTGCATTGAGGTTTTGGGCAATTTCGCTCAGGGTTTGTAGAAGCTGGGGAATCTGCGTTTTGTGCGTCACGTAGCGCTGGGCACGGTAGCGTCCGGGCGGCGGGTTCTCCAGGCTGTACTTGCCGGTTAGCCAGCCCATCGCCAGCGGGCTGTAGCTCATCAGCACAATGCCCTCGGCTCGCATAGCCTGAAGCAGACCTGTCTGCTCGGGTTTGCGCTCGAGCAGGTGGTACTCGACCTGGTTAACCGCCAGGGGCACCCGGTGCTTGGCCAGCACCTTTGCTACGCGCTCGAGCTGGCCCAAGTCGTGGTTGGACACTCCCACCGCTTTGGTAAGCCCTTGCTCGTAGGCCTCGGCCAGCGAAAGGGCCCATTGTTCGATGGGTACGGGTTTCCAGGGCCAGTGCAGCAGGTACAGGTCCAGTTGGTTCATCTGCAGGCGTTGCAGGCTTTTTTTAAGCGCACCCAGCAGCACCTTGCGGGAGAAGCGCCAAGGGTAGGGAGACATCTTGCTCACCAACAGGGGCTTGGGGGAATGGGCGTGATAGTACTGCCCGATCAGCTTCTCGGACAGTCCAAAGCCATAAATCTCGGCGGTGTCGAACAGACGTACCCCGGCCCGCAGGGCGGCCTGGTAGGCGGCCTGGAGATCTTCTTGCCGGTAGCCCTGGCCATAACCCCAGACCAAGCGGTCGCCCCACTGCCAGGTACCAATGCCCAGCGGCGGAATGGCCGGAAGCCCCTGGATCTGAACGAAGTCACTCACCGCTCGAGCCTACCCTGCCTATTGGGCAAAGATGTGTAATACCGATTACGCTTGAATCCTTCACCGTTGGACGGAGTCAGAGGTGAAGGATTCAAGCCGACCGAAGGGAGTAGAAAAGCATTTCGGTAGTATCGTTTAGGCTTTTCAAAGTGAACGATACTACCGAAATGCGTATAACGTGCGGTTAGGTTGACTCTCCCTGCGCCACATCGAAATACGCTTCCTGCAAGCGATCCACAATCACCTCGAGGCCCTTGTCAATGGCCCTGTCCAGGTTCTCGGCGGCAATGAGGGGAATCCCAGCACCGCGGGCCAACTCCACTAGATGCTGCTGAATCAGGCGAATTTGATCGAAGTGCTGGGCATAGGCACCGCTGGTGCGTGAACCACGGGTCTCGCGTTCGCGCAGGGCAAAACGGTCGCGGTGCAGGGCTTCACCCTCCAGCACCAACATAATGGGAATCTGAATCACCTCGCTCTGGTACTGGTGGGTCATGTAACCCGGAACCACATGCACGCCTTCCACCACCAGCGAGGTTTTTTCTCGGGCGCTGCGCTCCTGGATGGCCCGCAGCCCCACCGCCACCCTCGAGACCTGGTCGCGGAAACCCTGCATGACCAAAGCAGCGCTGGGTTCAGCCGTGTGGGGGGTAGCCAGCGCTCGCCAGGAGTCGAAGCTGCTGGTATGCAGGGTGGGTAGAAGGTCTTTGGGAATGGTAGCCCGCAAAATTTCCCGCACTGCATCGGTGGAAATCATGCGGGTGATGCCCAGCCGATAAGCCAGGGCCGAGGCCAGCACGCTCTTCCCCACCCCCGCCACCCCGCCAATTAAGAGGTGTACCGGCTTCACCGCCCGGCGGATGCTGCGCAACAGGTGATAGCGGCGGGCCACTTCCTCCCCGGCCTCCTCCATCAGCTCTTCCGAAACCGCCCGGCGCAGGTAGTCGCGGGTGACCACGGTCGAGCCTGCATCCCGCAGACGGCGCTCCACATCGCGGGCCAGACGGTAGGCCGAATCGGGCGAAAGCCCCACCGCCATCACCGACTGGGCCAGCACACCCTTGGAGAAAGGCACCCGCGGCTCCCCCTCCCCCTCCTCCACAAAAATCTCCCCTGCCAAGGCCTGCCGCCCCGCATAGCGGGTTCGGGCCGCTGGCCCAAACAGCTCTTCAATTTCAGCAGTAATCCGCTTCTCGAGTTCGGACGCATCTATCGAGCGCACCCCGCTGCGGCGCAGCCGGTTTTCCACCGAGCGGGCCAGGGCCTGGGCCTCGCGCATGGAAAAGCCCGCATCTTCCAAACTCCTCGCCAGTACCCCCTTCGAAAAAGGACGGCGGCGGTACCCCTCCTTGACCACAATGTCCTCGAAGGCATGGGTCTGGCCCCTGAGCCGCTCTGCGAGCTCGGGGCCAAAGTTTTTTTCCACTTCCTGTATGAGCAGCTTTTTGAGTGCCAGGGCCGTAATTTCCGGCTTTTTTCGGGTCTTGAGCTGCTCCTCGATGGTGTGGGCTACCGACATGGCAGGCTCCATTTTGAGCCCAGCCATCATCATCGTCTCTACCAACAGCCCCTTGGAGAAAGGCCAGCGAAAGCCCCCTGGCGTTTTGATGAACACTTGGCGCACGGTTCAATCGTACTCGAAAACCGTTTGACACACCTTCTGGCAAATGCTAACCTAGCGTTTGCTGAGCCACTCTAAGGTGGCAAGCATGGCGCTGTAGCCAAGTGGTAAGGCAGAGGTCTGCAAAACCTCCATTCACCGGTTCGAATCCGGTCAGCGCCTCCAAAGGTTTCCCCTATTGACGGAAACACCAGGATAAAATTACTCCGCACGGGCGCGTAGCTCAGATGGCTAGAGCACTACCTTGACACGGTAGGGGTCGTTGGTTCGAGTCCAATCGCGCCCACCAAATCCCCCACAATTCAAGTGGGGATTTTTTTGCTCTGCCTGCTTTTCAGCCACAACGCATCCAGCCTCGCAACCGTTCTCGAAAAAAGATACCCCAGAGAGTCGGCTTCGACGGGCTCAGCCGCTCCCTGCACCGGAAAAAACTAGGAAGCACTGTGGAGGGTTCAGACTGCTTCGCCAGGCAAAAAGCGGAAGGGGTACTCGTCGCTCACCTCGGCCCGACCCTCCTGCACCAGTTCCTGCATGAGCCGCATCAACCGACGGCGGGACATCGGAAAACGTTCCTCGAGCTCCTCGTAGGTCAGTGGGCTTTGGGTCAAAGCCGTTACCACCGCCGCTTTCAACTCCACCCACTTTCCCGCCCTCGAGCCGCGTTCCTCCCCCAGCAGCCTCGCGACCACCTGATCCCGCAGCGCCATGGCTTCGGTGATGCTCAAACCCAGTGAGGGAGCCAGGTCGCCCAGCGGTTCTCCGTTGGCATAGGCCAGTACGATGATACGTTGGGGCTTGGAGAGGCGCTTGACCGCCGACTCCAACGAGGTTCCCAGGCGTTGCTCGACCGCCTGTCGAAAGCGCTGGCCTTGGATTTGGTCCGACGAACCTTCATCCTGAAGCTTTTCTAGCGCACGCTTCTCTACCTGGCGTATCCCCTCGGGGGTCAGCTCGTGGCGAGCCGCAATCTGGCGCAAGGTTTCGCCCGAAGCCCGCGCCAACAATACCTCACGCTCGAGCGGGTAAAGTTTTTCCAGATGGTCGGTCAGTTTGTTCGGCAAAATGCCCTTACTCAAAAAATACTGTCCTGGCGTTTTCTTCGGGGTTCTTGGCATAAACAATTGAGCACTCCGCTGTATTTAGTTTATAATAAATGTACTTGCGAGCAGTACCATCTGCACCCAGGCAGTTCAGATTACCGCCCGCACAACCCGCTGTGAAACACACAGCCTGAAAGCATTTAGAGAAAGCAGGGAGCTATGAAAGAACAAGCTATTCTAATCATGTCTTCGGAAGGAACCCCGCAGCCAGGGCTACGCTCCGCCGTGCCCAGCGCCGGCTGGACGAAGCTCTTCCAGGCCGCCGACTGCTACCTCGACCTTAGCTACAAGCACGACGGCCAGCAGGGTCTATTGCTAGGACAGGTGCTGCGCGAGGGCGAAGCCTCTTTCAACTCGGCCAAGGTTGCCCTGGTAAGCCCCCAAGGCACCCCCCTTCAAACCTTAGAAATCGCCCCCAACACAGGTTTTCGCCTTGTTGTGGACGATGCAACTGCCCACCGCCTCGAGCTCACCCTCGATCAAACCACCTTCGACGTGGCCCTGTCCTGAACCCCAACCCCCTAAAAAGCCGCTCCAGAGCGGCTTTTTTTATTGCCCCACCAGCGCACCACCGGCCTTCGAGCCGTAACGCTCTAGCCCAATTTCTGGTGAAAAAATCACCACAAGCCCCCCAAAAAACCTCTACGCTAATTGCGTCTACTTCGGTAGGCACCGCAAAATTGGCTATATTGTAATCTTGATACATTCTAAATCAAGTACAGATTTTCCCGTATGTCTTGACAGCATGGGAGGTCATGGCGTATTGTTTTCCTCAAGGTTGGAGGCGTAGAAATCAAAGCGCTTCCAAGCCGTCTAGGAGGAGATAAACATGAAAAAGCTCGCCTTCAAAATCGCTACCCTGATTGCCGCCCTCGTTGCCCTGGCTATGGCCGCCGGCGCTGGTGCGGATTGGCAGTAACCACGTAACGCTAAAGCGGGTGCGGTGGTGCAAACCGCACCCGCTTTCTTTGGGTCTTCCCGTAGACTAAGGCAGTGAAGGCCCTGGTTCCGCTGCCTCCCCTACGCGTTCTGCTCTTTTTGCTGGTGCTGCTGGGGGCTTTTGTTGGACTGATTTACCTGCTCTTACCGCACTCCAGTCTCCATCTCCCCAGTGCTCTAGATATAACCTTCTGGATCGTCTTAATTATTCTTTCTAAGCGCGTGGCAGTCACGCTGCCTTTCAACGCGTCTATGTCCCATGCATATGTGGTGGCCTTGGCCGCCATCACCCTCTTCCCCGCCTGGCTGGCCGCGGGCCTGGTGTTTATATTTAGCCTCAACAAAGACTTTGGCCGCCCCGGCTACACCTGGTACAAGGACATTTTCAACCGTACTCAGTCAGGCCTAGCCACCGTTCTTGCGGGATGGACTTGGAGCTGGACACAAGCTCAACTGGGCTTTCATCCCTATCTGCTAGAGGCTGCGGGCATCCTGGCGGCCTCGCTGGTGTATTTCTTGGTCAATGTGGGCAGCGTGACCTACATAATCCACCTTGCCAGCGGGGCTGGCCTGCGCAAGGTCTGGTTTGAGAACTTTAGCTGGTTGTGGGTGAGCTATCTGGTGCAAGCGCCGATTGGTTTGCTGTTGGCCAAGGCTTATCAGATTCCGCTGGTCTGGGGCTGGGGCGGGTTTACGGTGCTCTTCATGATGCTTCTGCTCTACTTCTCGCGTTTTTACTGGGACGAGAAGGTTAAGCTAGAGGAGGCCTTCGATACCACCATCGAGGTGCTGGTGGCAACCCTGGATGCCAAAGACTCTTTTACCCGGCTGCACTCCGAGCGGGTGGCATCAATTACTAACAGCATTGCCAAAAGGCTTGGACTCGACGAGCAGGACGTAAAGCGCATTACCTACGCGGCACGTATTCACGACATTGGCAAGGTGGCCATTCCAGACTCGGTTTTGCTGAAGCCCAAAAAACTGACGGCAGAGGAATTCGCCCTTATCAAAAGTCACCCGGCCAAGGGCCTCGAGGTGCTGCGGCCCATGCTAAGACGCTTGTCCAAAGATGTCCAGGGCGTTATCCTGCATCACCACGAGCGCTGGGATGGAACCGGTTACCCAGCGGGCAAGCGGGGTGAGGATATCCCCTTGTGGGCCAGGGTGGTCTCGCTGGCCGACGCCTACGAGGCCATGACCGCGGGCCGATCCTATGCCCGGCCCAAGTCGCCCGAAGAGACCCTCAATGAGATAATCATGTTGGCTGGGCGGCAGTTCGACCCCCAGGTGGTGAAGCTCTTCGAAGATCTGTGGCACGAAGACCTCATCTGGAAAGACCGGGAGGAGTTCCTACGACGCTATATCTCGCCAGTGCAATTATCGGAATTGCCCTCGCTCTCGCCTTCCGAGCCAGCCTCCGAGACCTTGCCAACCTCGAGCTCAAAGCAGCTTGGGCCTTCATAACGGCAGCGCTGCTGGAAGGTGGACTGGCCTTTGCTACTTCGCGCGGCTTGGTTGCACCCGAGATCGCGGGGCCGGTAGCGAAAACCTTGGTGCTGGTCTTTGTGGGCTATGGGCTCATGGTCAATACCCACCTGCGCGGGCTGTGGTTTGTGGGGCTGGGCTTGTTTTGCAACGCACTGGTCATTTTCGCCAACAAGGGACATATGCCGGTAAGCAGCGAGGCGCTTTATAAAGTGGGCTTGGAATCGTATATCCCCAAGCTACAACAGCAATACGATGCCGTACACACCCTGCTAACCGATTCCAGCCGGCTGTGGTTCCTGGCCGATGTAATCCCGGTGCACATCCTGGGTTATACCAACGTCATAAGCCTTGGAGACGTGTATTTGATGGTGGGCATTGCCCTGACCATCGTGGATGGAGCCCTGGAGGCCAAGCGCAAAGCGCGGGAGGCTTTCGAGATAGATTTGGAGTTTTAGGGCACGCCACGTAAGCCTATACTTTGTCGCTGGTTCGTTACAATGATCGCGGTGATAGCATGAGCAAAAGCTACAAAATCTGTCTAATCGAAGGCGACGGCATCGGTCACGAAGTGATACCCGCAACCAAGCTGGTGCTCGAGGCCACCGGACTGGGGCTCGAGTTTGTCGAGGCCCAGGCGGGCTGGGAGACCTTCGAGCGAATAGGTATCTCGGTGCCCGAGGAGACCCTCGAGGCCGTGACCCATACCGACGCCACCCTGTTTGGTGCCGCCACCAGCCCTACCCAGAAGGTGCCGGGCTTCTTCGGGGCCATCCGCTACATGCGGCGCAAGCTCGACCTGTTCGCCAACGTGCGTCCGGCCAAACACCACCCCGTGCCAGGCTCACGCCCTGGCGTGGACCTGATTGTGGTGCGCGAGAACACCGAAGGCTTGTATGTAGAGCAAGAGCGCAGCTATCTGGGGGGCGAGATTGCCATTGCCGATACGGTGATAACCCGCAAGGCCAGCACCCGCATCGGCGCGTATGCAGCACGGCTCGCAGCCAGCCGGCCCCGCAAGCAACTCCACGTGGCCCACAAAGCCAACGTACTCCCGGTGACCCAGGGTCTGTTCATGAACACCGTTTTGGCCGAAGCCGCCCGCTTCCCCGAGGTCAAAACCCAGGACATCATCATTGACAACTGCGCCATGCAGCTCGTACGCAACCCCGAGCGCTTCGATGTGATCGTGACCACCAACCTGTTTGGCGATATCATCTCCGACCTCACCGCCGGGCTGGTGGGCGGGCTGGGCATTGCAGCCAGCGGCAACATCGGCACCGACCACGCAGTTTTTGAGCCGGTGCACGGCAGCGCGCCGGATATTTCCGGAAAGGGCATCGCCAACCCTGCCGCCACCATCCTGTCGGCAGTGATGATGCTGGATCACCTAGGCGAGCACGAGACCGCCCGCAGGGTGGAAGCTGCTGTAGACAAGGTGCTGGAACAGGGCCCCCGCACCCCCGACCTGGGCGGCAACGCCACTACCCTGCAGTTTGCCGAGGCGGTAGCCCGGGTTTTATGAGAAACCCGGAGTCCTCCCACTCCACTGGAACAACCCCACCCGAGGCAAAAACTCCGTTGATAACGCCCCATCGCCCTGCATTACAAGCCCCCCTTGGGGTTTTGGTTAAGAAGCAATGTTCAAATGCACCGTCTTTAGGTTAAGACCTGGGCTAAAGTGGGCAATATGAGCGCTGCTACGCAGATTTACCGTGCTATACTGACACATAGTTTGAGATTTATGTGGGAAAGGGGGCAGCGTGCGTGATTTTTTTGGCGGGTTGCTGAGACCCAGGGTCGAGGCACTTGGTCTCGAGATTGGATCGGCCAACATCAAGATGGTTGAGCTGTCCGGAACTCCTCCCAGCCTGAAGAACCTGAGCATCAGGCCCACGCCTCCGGGGGTTATTCAGGAAGGTTCAATTATCGAACCAGGGGCGCTGGCCGATGTGATCAAAGAGATGCTGGCTGAGATGCGCACCCGCAAACGGTACGTGGTCACGGCGGCCAGCAACCTAGCGGTCATCACCCGTACCTTGCAAGTGCCCAAGATGCCCATCAAACAGTTGGAAGAGGCCGTACGCTGGGAGGCCGAGCGCTACATCCCCTTCCCCATTGACGAGGTGGTGCTGGATTACGCCCCCCTGGACCCACTAGAGGCCATCCCGGAGGGCGAGCAGATGGATGTGGTGGTGGGGGCGGCCCGGCAAGAAACCGTGGCCAGTCTGGTCGAGGCCCTCAAGGCGGCTGGGCTCGAGCCGCTCATCATTGATGTAAAGCCCTTCGCCGGCCTACGCACCCTGGACAACCGGCTGGTGGCCACCGACCGAGAGCCCATCACGCTATTCCTCGAGATAGGGGCCGAGTCCTCTGCCCTGGTGCTGACCCGCGGCGAGCGGCTGCTCTTGAACCGGGTCATCAACCTCTCGGGCAAAGACTTCACCGCTGCCATCTCCAAAGCCTTCAACCTCGATGGGGTAGCTGCCGAGGATGCCAAGAAAAATTATGGTCTGGCCACCATCCCCACCGAAGACGAAGACCTGCTCCTGGACTTTGACGCCGAGCGTGAACGCTTCAATCCGGCCCGCATGTACGATGCCATCCGCCCGGTGCTGGTCGAACTCACCACCGAGCTGCGCCGAAGCCTGGAGTTCTTCCGGGTGCAGGTGGGGGATCTGGGGGTAGACCAGGGTTTTGTGGCAGGCGGTGGTAGCAAACTGCGCAGCCTAGTACCGCTGCTGGCCGACACGCTGGGCATTCCACTGGAAATCGCCGACCCCTGGCAGGGCATCCAGATTGACAAGAGCCGTTTCGATCTGGAGTATCTGCGCGGCCTCTCGCCCGAGTTCACAGTGCCGGTGGGTCTGGCGCTACGGGGGGTGAATCCACTTGATTAAGCTCAACCTCCTCCCCAAAAACCTGCGCCGCCGGGTCGAGCCGGGCTGGTGGCGGTTGGCTGCGGCTGCCGTGGTACTGGCAGTGCTGGGGACGGTCGCTTTCCTCCACTTCTCCACCCTCTCCCGGGTGCAGGCCCTGGAGAACCAGCGCGACCAGTTACAAGTAGAGGTGGACGTGCTACGGCCCTTCATCGCAGAGCAAAACCGCCTCAATCAGCAGCAGCGTGAACTCGAGCAACTGCTCTCGGTGCGCAACCAGTTGCGCGAACGCTATGTGCCCTGGTCGGACAACCTGGCCCAGGTTATCAACCAAATCCCCCGCGAAGGCCGTCGCTTTGGGGTGGCCCTGCGCAGCATCGGCACCAAAGCGCTTACCCCGCAGGAGACCCAGAGTAACGTACAAAACGGGGTCTACGACGGCAAACCCGTCAACGTGGAGTTCAACCTCCAGGGCGAAGCCATCGGTCAGAACGCGCTCATTCGCTTTGTGGAGGCTTTCGAGACCTCGCCCCGGTTTGGCATCAACTTCCAGAACGCCAACCTCGACCAACAACGGCAGCTCTACACCTTCGGGGCCACGGTGGGCCTGGTGAGCCAACCCCAGGCCACCGCCAACGCGACAGGAGGTGAAGGCAGTGGTAGCTCTTCTCGCTAGAATGGGCCAGCGCGAGTGGGCCATTGTGGCTATTGTGGCAGCGCTGCTGCTGGGGGTGATGTGGTACTTCCTGGTCACCCAGCCCCTGCAAAACCGCATCCCGGAGATTCAGGCCGAAGTAGATCGCCTGACCACCGAACGGGATCGCGGCCGCGCGGCCCAGCGGGCCCTGCCCCAACTGCGTGAAACCATCGCTCGCTTAGATGCCGAGCGCCAGCAGTTCTTGCGCGAACTGCCCCCCACCGAGCAACTGGGTCGGGTGCTGGCCTCGCTGGCCCAGCAGGCCCGCGAAAGTGGTGTGGTTTTGCGCACCCTCAGCCGGGGTGCCGGCGACAACCAGGGGGTCGCCAACGTGCGGGCCACCAACCTGGCCATGCAGGTTGAATCCCCTTTCCCCGAGCTGTATGTGTTCTTGCGCAACCTCGAGAGCTTCCAGCGGTTCGCTACGATCTCGGGGCTGAACCTCACCCTGGGGGGTAGCGGCCCTGCCGCCACCGTGGCCCAAGCCAACAACCCCACCATCAACACCAGCCTGACCATGACGGTATACACCTATACCGGACAGGCCCAGCCTGCCACCCAGGGTGGACAACCGGCGCAACCTGGCCAACCCGGTCAGCCGGGAGGTCGGCCATGAACTTCCTCCAGCGCATGCCTCAATCTGCCAAAGTGGCTTTGGTGGCGGCCCTGTTGGTGGGGGCAGTGGCCACCTGGTATCTGGGCTTCTTCCGCCCCAGCCAGACCGCACAGCAGCCCACCACCCCCACACCCACCCCTGCACCGGTGGGCACCCCAACCGCGCCTAGCACAGCGCCGGCCACCACTGCGCGGCCGCTCGAGGTGCTCCCACTGCCCTTCCTGGTCACGGAAGCCGCCCGACCCACCGAGCAGGAGAATCAGGGGCAAGCCGCTGCCAGCGCAGCTTTGACCCGGCCTCGAGTGACGGTACCGCCCAACCCCTTCGTGCCGCTGGTGGTTGAAACCGTGCCGCCTGCGGTGGCCCAGCCAGCCCAACCCGCGCCGGCCATCGTCAGCCGCCCAGCGTCCACCCCCGTTGCATCGCAACCCATCCCCAGCCAGACCGCCCGGGTGCAGGTGCGCCAACCCACTACGCCGCTGCCACGCCCCAGCTTGCCGGGCACCCGGCCCACACCAGGGGTCACCTCGCCCTCTACCTCCGCAACGCCTCCAGCTCCTTCCGGTCAGGCCCGCTTGGCCCAAGGAACTTCTCGCACCAACTTGCCGAGTGTGGTTAGCCTGGGTTCTGGCTCGCTACCCATCCGACTGGCTCCTCTGGACCGCGAACTGACCACCGCTGCCAGCGAAACGCCTAAGGAAGCGGCAGCTCTGGATCTGGATACTCCTGCTACCACGGCTGCCAGCGGCAGCGGGAACCTGGACTTCGCTCGAGCCGAAATTGACGCCCGGCTCACCCAGGTGCTCGAGCCCCGCAGCAACCCGGCTCGAGGGCAGGAGGCTGTTCAGGAAAGCAGCCTGGCCCGTTTCGTGCGCGAGCAGAACCTGAAGCTCTCGGGCGTGGTGCTGGGCCCCACCAGCGTGGCCATTTTCCAGAGCAAGGATGGGTTCATGGTACTGCCGGTCGGCCGCACCCTCCCTGGCAGCGATGTGCTGCTGCGAAGCCTCAGCGCAAAAGAAGCCCTCTTGGTACAAGGTTCGGAAAGCCTGAACCTGACGATGGATAACCCCTAGGCGGTGAGAAGATGAAGCGTTTTCTAGCTCTTTTGGTAGTGTTGAGTCTGGCGCTGGCCCAGGGTACCCTGCCCAGGGACGCCCGCTTCGACCAGCCCGTAAGCAACATCGGTGTTAACCTGCCCTTGCCCGCTCTACTGGATGCCCTGGCCCGCAGCGTAGGACTCTCCCCGATTCTGCGCGATGTTCCCAACGTTAACGTTACTGCGGATATTGACAAGAAGCCTTTCCGGCAGGTATGGGACTTGCTGATTAATACCTATGGGGATGGGCGCATCACCTACGCTCTCCTCGACAACAACGTGATCGTGGTAGGGCCCAAAGAAGTGGTGGATCGGGCCCGCGGCCAGACCGCCCAGCCCGCTCCCCAGCCCGGGGAGCCGGTGGTGCGCGAGTTCTACCAGGTGCGTTCAGGCGACCCGGCAGCGCTGGCTGCCTTTATCCAGCAGGAGGTGCCCGGCATTACCGTGCGGGCAGCCCCGGGGCAGAATGCCCTGGTCATCACTGGAACAGCCCGCCAGCAAGCCGAGGCCCTGGCCATCCTGCAACGCATTGATGTGCCCAGGGCTACCGTAGCTGCTGTTCCGGTTGTGCAGAAATCCTTCGCCCTCTCGCATGCCCGTGCCAACGAGCTGGCCGACGTGCTGGGCAAGGCCATTGCAGCCCAGGCCCAGGGTCCAGCAGCCCCTGCCCAAGGCCAGGCCCAGGCTGCCGCACCTGCGGCCCCCCAAGTAACGGTGGTGGCTGAGCCCCGTACCAACACGATTATCGTGACGGGTTCTGCCGACCAAATTGCCTTGGCCGAGCGCTTGATTCCCACCCTGGATCGCCCGATTCAGCAAGTCCAACTGCAAATTCGGGTGCAGGCCGTACAAGGTGAAGTGATTCGCAACCTGGGCATCCGTTGGGAGACCGTCTCGGGTGGCAACCTGATTGCCAGCTTCCTCTCCACCGGGCTCAACCTGATTTTTGATGCCACCCGAAGCCTGGCCTCGCTCAACATCCGGGCGGTGCTGGATGCCCTGGAAAAGCAACAGTTGTCCCGCCGTCTGAGCGATGCCAACGTTCTGGTTGAAGATAACTATGGAGCCGATACCTCCGACCTGCGGGCTACGGGTGCAAGGGGAGCAGAAATCAAGGTGGGCGGGCGCTTGCTAATCCCTATTCGCCTAGGTGAAGAAGTCAGCGTACGCGAGTTCGACTACGGGCTGCTGGTACGGGTGCGCCCGCAAATCTCGGCGGATGGGAATATCCTGCTCGAGGTCTTTACCCAGACCGGCGGCGACCCTGCCGATGGCCCCGCCGGCAGCATCCGCATCCCCCAACAGACCACCCTCTCTAAGCTCCGCATCCGCGACGGCCAGACCGTGGTCTTGGGAGGGCTAATTCAGAAAGTTACCGATACCTCCGAGACCAAGGTTCCCTTGCTGGGCGATATCCCCCTGTTGGGTGAACTCTTCAAGCAACGCACCTCGAGCATCAAGGACGACGAGCTGATCGTGATTATCACCGGCAACATCGTCAAGGATGCAGCCCAGCGCTAGATATATCTCTCATCACAAAAGCCGGGCTTTGTTCCGGCTTTTTCACATCAATCGTTTGTGAATGACCCAAAAGGTCGGGAGTGACCCTCGGACGCGCCTGGGCAAAGCGGCTCGCGCGGTTCCATCGGAGCAAGAACCGAGTGCGGGCTCGTAGATCGAGGAGGCGCCTCTATTGTTGGGGTTACCCTGAGGTTGTGCTAGATTTTGTTCATGCGTTTTCTAACTGCGGGAGAATCCCACGGGCCACAGCTTACCGGCATTGTGGAGGGCCTGCCCAGCCAGCTACCCCTCACGGTGGAAGACATCAATCCCTGGCTGAAAAAGCGGCAGGGGGGCTATGGGCGTGGGCGGCGGATGGTGATCGAGACCGACACGGTGGAGTTTGCCAGCGGGGTGCGGGCGGGCCGTACCACGGGGGCTCCGGTCACGCTGGTGATCAAGAATACCGACTACCGCAACTGGGTAGAGATCATGGACCCGGCCCCTGGCAATGAGCCGCGCAAAAAAGCCCTCACGGCGGCCCGGCCCGGTCACGCCGACCTGTCGGGGGGGGTCAAGTACGGGCACAAAGACCTGCGCGATGTGCTCGAGCGCGCCTCGGCCCGCGAAACCGCCATGCGGGTGGCCGTAGGGGCCATCGCCCACAAACTGCTGGCGAGTTTTGGCGTAGAGAGCGCCTCCTTTGTGGATGGAATGGCCGGGGTCTGGAGCCAGGTTCCGTTTGATTGGAGCCTCAAGGAGCAAATTGAAGCGAGCCCCGTGCGCATGACCGACCCAGAGGCCGAGGCCGAGGTGATCCGCCGGGTGGATGAAGCCAAGGCCAGCGGCGACACCCTGGGTGGCATTGTGGAGGTGCGTTTTAGGGGTCTGGTGATGGGGCTGGGTTCGCAGATGCACTGGGAGCGCAAGCTGGATGGGCGCATCGCCCAGGTGGTGATGAGCATCCCGGCCATCAAAGGGGTAGAGATTGGCACCGGCTTTGGCAACGCCATGAAGCCGGGCTCGCAGGTTCACGACCCCATCTACTGGGAGCCCAGCCAAGGCTACTACCGCCAGAGCAACCGGGCAGGCGGTACCGAGGCAGGCATGACCACCGGCGAAGAGTTGGTGGTGCGGGCGGCCCTCAAACCCATCGCTACCCTGATGAAGCCGCTGCCCACCGTGGATGTGGTCACCCACCAACCCGCCGATGCCGCCCGCGAGCGTTCCGACACCACCGCGGTTCCGGCAGCCAGTGTGATTGTGGAGGCCCTGGTAGGCATCGTGCTGGCCCAGGCCTATCTGGAAAAATTTGGCGGCGACACCCTGGGGGAGTTGGTTGAGAGGGTTGAACGCTACAAAGAGCGGATACTGAGGTATTAGAAAGGGTTCGTGATTGGTGAAAAAACTCGATTTCAACCGACAACGAAATAGAGGGGGGGTTCACCCTGCACCCGGTTTCTTCTTTGGCTTCTGTCGGGCCTTCCCGGCGCTGTTGGAGCCTGGGGCCGCTTTATGATCGAGATCGAGCGTCCTGTGACCTGGGTGGCCCTGACCGGCTTCATGGGGGTGGGCAAGAGTCGCATCGGACGGGAACTGGCCCGCGAACTGGTGCTGCACTTTATAGACCTGGATCGCTACATCGAGCGCGAGATGGGGCTTTCGATTGCCGATATTTTCCGCCACCTGGGAGAGCCCACCTTTCGTCAGCTCGAGGCCGAGGCCGTAAACGAACTTACCCAGAAAGATTTTCTGGTACTCTCGCTGGGAGGGGGCACCTTTGTGAACCCGGAAAACCGCGCGCGGCTGTTGCGGCGAGGGCCGGTGGTGGCGCTGTGGGCCAGCCCCGAAACCATCTTCGAGCGGATCAGCCGCCGACCGGGGCAACGACCCATGCTCGACAACCTCGACCCCTTTGAGCGTATCCAGAAGCTCCTGACCGAACGCGAGGCCATCTACCGCCAGGCCACCTTGCACGTCTCTACCGATGGCAGACGGATTCCCGACGTAGTAGACGAAATTATTGAACGATTGTGGGATTATGCGGAAGCTCAAGATTAGACACCCCATTCCCTACCCGATCCACATCGGGTTCGACCTCGAGGTACCCCAGGCCACCGGCCCCAGGGCCATGATCTTCGATCTGGCCGTACAGGACTATGCCAAAAAGCTCGCAGCCCGTCTGGAGATCTCGGCGGGACTGGGCCTTCCCGGCGGCGAAAGCGTAAAGAGCCTGGCGACCTACGGCAAGGCCCTGTCGTGGCTGGCCGAACAGGCCCTCCCCCGCGATACCACGCTCTATGTGGTGGGCGGCGGTAGCCTGACCGATCTGGGCGGGTTCATTGCCGCCACCTATCTGCGTGGGGTGAACTATATCAGCCTTCCCACCACCACCCTGGCCATGGTGGATGCCTCGCTGGGCAACAAGACCGGTATCAACCTGCCCGAAGGCAAAAATTTGGTGGGGGCTTTCCACGCCCCAGAAGGGGTATATGCCGACCTCGAGACCCTCAAAACCCTCCCACCCCATATCTTCAAACAAGGGTTGGTGGAAGCCTTCAAACACGGCATTATCGCGGGGGACGAGACGCTGGTGAACGTGGAGCCGCTCTCGCTGGAGTGGGAAGGTTTCGAGAACTACCTGGCCCGCGCCATCGCGGTCAAGCTGCAAATTGTGGAGGCCGACCCCACCGAGCAAAACGAGCGCCGCAAGCTCAACCTAGGACACACCCTGGCCCATGCCCTCGAGGGCGCCACCTACGGGGTGATGCCCCACGGGATCGCGGTGGCCTATGGCCTCCTGTTCGCTGCGCTGCTGGGGCGCGCCCACGGCGGCACCGACCTGGTACCCACGGTGCTGAAGTTCTTGCGGTGGCTCTCCCCGCCCCCACCCCCCCGCTTTAGCTGGGAAGACCTGACCCCTTTCCTGAGCCGCGACAAGAAAAAGGTGGGCAAGGCCCTCAACTGGGTGGTGCCCAAGGATATGGGCTGGCTCGAGATTCACCCCGTGTTGCAGGAAGTGCTGCTGGGTTGCTACGAAGAATTCCTTAGCCTGGTGGCTGCGCTGGCGAGTGAAGCATCCAAACCCACCGCAGCCGAGCAAGCGTGATACCCTTTCCGCTTGAATCCTTTACCGCCATGCGCAGTCAGAGGTGAAGGATTCAAGCCGACCGAAGGGAGTAGAAAAGCATTTCGGTAGTGTCGTTTAGGCTTGCCAAAGTGAACGATACTGCCGAAATGCGTATGAAGCGGTTTGTGGGTTGAGGGTTCCTCCTGTACAGAGGGAGCATTACAGCTGTACCGGCTCCTCCACGGGCTCGAGGGGTGCGGGAAAACTGTGGCGGTTGTGCATGATGCGCACCGCATAGTCGTAGGTGAAATAGCTGTAGGCCCAGTTGGAAAGCACCATCATGCGGTTGCGAAAGCCAATCAGGTAGTAAAGGTGCACCGCCAGCCAGGCCCCCCAGGCCAGGAAGCCACGCATTTTCAGGTTGCCGATCTCGGCGATGGCATGGCTGCGCCCCAAGGTAGCCATATTGCCTTTTTCCTTGTACTGGAAGGGTCGTTTCTCTTGCCCGTACAACTCGCGCAAGATATTGCGGGCAGCCAACGCTCCTTGCTGCATGGCGGTGGGGGCCACCTGGGGATGGGGGCGGCCATCCCGATATTCCAAATAGTTCAAGTCACCCGCCACGTAAATCGAAGGATGGTCGGGTACATATAGCTCAGGGGTAGTAGCTATGCGATTCCCTTTAGTGGCAGTTAGTCCGGGCAGCGCCTGCCCCGTCACTCCAGCGCTCCATACCACGGTAAAGCTTGGTAGGGTGAGGCCGCTTTGCAACCGGACAGCATCGGGGGATACTTCCACCACCCGCTCCCCCAACATCAGCTCCACCCCTAGCTTTTCCAGGAAGCGCTGTGCGTACTGGGCCGACGAGGGCGCGAAAGTCTCTAATAGTCGGTGGCTGTTCTCGACCAAGATAACCCGAAGCTCCGATAGGTCGAGGTCGGGATAGTCCCTCGAGACCACATGTCGGCGCACTTCTCCCAGCGCCCCCGCCAGCTCCACCCCGGTAGGCCCACCCCCCACCACCACAAAGGTCAATAGCGCCTTGCGCCTCGCGGGGTCGGGGGTACGCACCGCTTCCTCACAGGCCGAGAGAATCCGGTCGCGGATTTTCATGGCGTCGTCGAGGTCTTTGAGGCCATAGCCATACCTGGCCACGCCCGGCAGGCCAAAGTCGTTGGTACGGGTGCCGGTGCCCACAATCAGATAGTCGTATGCCACCGGGCGTCCTTCAACCCACAAAATCTTGGCCTGGGGGTCTACGCCCTCGGCGGAACCCAGCAGAAAACGGGCATTCTTGTGTCTGCGGAGGAAAGCCCGCACTGGAAAAGCAATCTGGGGGGCCTCGAGGCCGGCGGTGGCCACCTGATACAAAAGGGGCTGGAACAGGTGATAGTTGTTGCGGTCTACCAGCGTGACCTGCACCCCTGGTTCGCGGGCAAGCTCGCGCACCGCGTGCAGGCCCACAAAGCCAGCTCCCAACACCACCACGTGTTTGTTCGCCATCCGCAGCCTCCCCTGGAACATCGCCTTGACTTTTAGCCCAAGGACTTTTGTCCCACCCGCTTGATTGTACTTCTTTTCACAAGAAGTCGAGGAACTTCCATTACATTTTGAACCCCTCTAAAGTGTCTGTATTGGGAAATACCCTATCCGTTTTTAGTAAGAAATATGGCTTCACGACAGCGATTCATACCCTTTCCGCTTGAATCCTTTACCGCCATGCGTAGTCAGAGGTGAAGGATTCAAGCCGACCGAAGGGAGTAGAAAAGCATTTCGGCAGTATCGTTTAGGCTTTCAAAAGTGAACGACACTGCCGAAATGCGTATCACGTATCGGAGAAAGGTAAGAACAATGGGTATTCCGCCTCTTTTCCAGAGATCGCAACAACCATGAACTACCCGAATCGATCATCAAACCCCTCCGCGCGCTCTCCTCTGCTCAAAACCCCGTTCCAGCAGGGTGAGCAGGGCCATGCACAACCCCATTAGCACCACCGCCAGCACCACCGCCTCCTGAAACGGCAGTGCCCCCGGACGGCCCAGCCGCTCATAGATGGCCACCGAAAGGGTGGCCCACTCCGGGCGCTGTAGGGTCAGGGTTGCACCGAACTCTCCCAGAATAGCCGCCAGCGCCAGCGCCACGCCTGCCAGGGCAGCGGTTCGCACCAGGGGCCACTCTACCCGTACCCACCGGCGCCAGGGGCCCGCGCCCAGTACCCTGGCTGCCTCCACTACCTCTTTGGGCATGGTTTGCAAGGCAGGCAGGAGTACCCTGGCCAGCAAGGGGTAGCTGAGCAGTGCGTAGGCTGCAATCAGAACCGCCAGTGAACCCCGCAACCCCGGATAAGCCAGCAAGTAGCCCAGCCCTATCGCCACCGGTGAGATTGTCAAGGGCAGCAGGCCCAGCAGATCGAGCCAGCGCTGGCCTCGCCAGGCCGCATAGGCATACAAAGTGCCCAGCGGCAGCACCAGCAGCAGCGCCAGCCCGGCAAATCCCAGGGTGTTGAAAAGGGCCAGGCTACCGGGCGTAAACTCGAGGTTGCTCCACACGCTAACCCAGGCTGTGGGCCGCTCGAGGGCTCGCAGCAGCAGGTTCCACAAGGGGCTGTAAAGCACCAAATAGAACCCCCATACCCCTGCCGCCACCATCCAGGCGGTTTTGGGCGCCAGGGGCAAGGGTGCGCCATAACCCCCCAGGCCCAGGGCCCATTGCGCTTGCAGCCGCAGGTAGCCCAGCAAAACCACCAGCGTCACCCCCAGTTGCATCAGCACCAGGGCGGTAGCCTCGGGGAAGGCCAGCCGCAGGGCCAGGGCGTTGTAGGTCTCGACCTCGAGCGTCGCCCACATGGGCCCCCCCAGAAGCAGCGGCACCCCAAAGCTGGTAAAGCTGTACAAAAACACCAGGCTCCCACCCGAAAGCAGCGCAGGCAAAAGCAGCGGAACCCCCACCCGCCGATAGGCGCGCAGGGGCGAGGCCCCTAAGGTACGGGCTGCCGCCAAAGGGGCTTGCAGGTTCGGCAGCAAGGCCACCAGCGGTCGCAGCACCAGCCCCAGGTTGTAGAGCAAGCTAGCCCAGAACAGCACCCAGGGGCTGCCATAGAGGTTGAGGCCCAGCAGGCCGTTGGGCCCCACCAGGCTGAGAAACCCCATGGCCACCACGATGGTTGGTAGCACGAAAGGCACGGTGGAAAAGCCCAGCAGCAAATCCCGCCCGAAAAAGCGGTACCGAAAAGCATAGGCCAGCGGCAAAGCCAGCCCAATGCACAAGAGCGAGGAGCCCAGCCCGTAGGCTAGGCTCCAGCCGAGCCGCGACCAGTAGTGGGGGTTGGCAAACGCCACCTGCAAGCCCTCGCCAAAACCCAGGGCCACGATTCGCCCCAGCGGGTAGACCAGCGCCAGCGCCAAAAACACCAGCACCGGGAGCGCAGCAATCGAGGATGGACGCGTGATCAAAGCCGACCCTCTGCGAGTTGGGAAACGGTTCCTCCAAGCCTTCTTTCCCCAACGCTCCAACCAGATTCGGCTGTTATATGACCATACACCAACGCGTACTCCAGCATCAAAAGAACCGCCTTATCGGGTTTTGTGCGATAAATGCTCCATTGTATCCGGTATCACGCCGCGGCAGTAACCCGATTTTACATAAAACCACAGACGTGTTTCCGACCGCAGCCTAACGACGGGCCTTGACCGCCTCGGCGCTCTGCCCCTGCACCACCACTTGCGTCCACTCCCGTATCCAGCGCTCGCGGTTTTCTGCAATCTGCCTGGGAGCCATGCGTGCAGGCTGGGGTGGAACCTGAGCCCAGCGGAAGACCTCCGGCAGGGCTGCATCGCGACGGGCCGGGTAGACCCACATCTGGGTGGGGATGTTTTCCTGGGCTGCCCTGGAAACCAGCCAGTCCACAAACCGCTCCGCCGCCCGCTGGTTGCGGGTGCCTTTGAGGATGCCCACATACTCGACCTGGAAAAAAGCACTGCCCGGTAGAAACAGGTTGGCGGTGGGCGGCTCCGCGGGCTTGGGTTTGGCCTCGCTGTAGAAAAGCTCCGCGGCCGGACTGGTACTGTACGAGACCACCAGCGGGCGGTCTCCCCCTGCGCGGGTAAAGTGGGTGTAGTAGGCATCGCTCCAGCCACTCACCACCCGCACCCCGTTTTTGCGCAGGTCTTCCCAAAAGCCCAGATAACCATCTTCACCAAAAGTCGCTACCGTGGCCAGCAAGAAAGCCAGCCCCGGCGAGCTGGTCGCGGGGTTCTGCACCACCAGGAGCCGGGCAAACTCCGGCGAAGCTAGGTCGGTAAAGCGCTGGGGCAGGGGTTTGCTCTGGAAGTAACCCCGGTCGTAGTTGAGGGCCACATAGCCAAAGTCCACCGGGGTGGCGCGGAAGGTCTGGTCGAGCAGGAGTTCGGGACGCAGGTTGGGCAGTTCGGGGGAGCGATAGGGCTGCAAGATATCGGCCTGAAGGGCCCTCGAGAGCAGGGTGTTGTCGAAGCCATAGATCACATCGGCGATGGGCGCGCCCCGGCTCAGGATGGCTTTGTTCAACATCACCCCAGCATCGCCCCCCTTCAGAAAGCGCAGGCGAATCCCCGACTGGCGCTCGAACTGGGCAATCAGGTTTTTGTCCAGAGCCCAGCTATCGTGGGTCAGAACGGTGAGGGTGGGGGCCTGGGCCATCGCGAGCCCCAGGGCCAGCAGAACAGTTATCCACAACCTTATCCACATAAAAATCCCCTCCTGTCACCGGGAGGGGAATGAACCTGAGCGGTGAGCCAACGGCCCGTGTCACGCTTCCTACGTCGGTACTAGCCGATTCAGGTTCCAAGGGTATTTCTCAGCTTGCGCGGCGCAAGCACCCCCGGTGACACCTTGATGATACGACCCCCGGCTATATTTGCAAAGAATCAGCGCACGGTCTGGGTCGCCACAATCCAGAACCCAGGATAGCGCGCCTTTAGTTTCTGTGCGGCAAACTGAGCCTCGTCGGCGTCGCGGGCCAGTCCAAAGAGCGTCGAGCCCGAACCGGACATCAGGACCCCAAAGAGGCCGGCCCGCCGCAATTCTAGTTTCAGCTCCTCCAGAAAGGGCTGTAGGCGAAACACCGGCCCCTCGAGCGTGTTCCAGTAGGGGGGCTCGGCGCCTGCCCGAACCGCGCCCAGAATGCCCGGTACGTCCAGCTCGGGCTGCCACTCCTCGGGCTTTAGATGCCGGTAGGCATCGGAGGCCCGTACCGCAATGCCCGGATTGACCAGAACCAGATGGGCCCCTAAGGGTTGAAGGGGCGTGAGTTGCTCACCCACCCCCCGCCCCTCGGCCAGCCCCCCACCCAGAAAAAAGGGTACGTCGGCCCCCAGTTGCAGGGCCAGGGTGTGGAGCTCGAGGGGGGCCGGGTAAAGTTCTGCAAGCGCCCGCAGCACCGCAGCCGCATCGGAGGAACCACCCCCCAGACCCGAGGCCAGGGGCAGCTTTTTCTCCAGCACCACCCGAACCCCACCGCGCCAGCCCATCGCGCCCAGGTACAGGGCGGCTGCTTTGTAGACCAGGTTGTCGGTGTTGGCCGGCAGGTCGGAGCCGCGCACTTCCAGCTCGATACCCTCCGGGAGGGTCTCCAAATGCAGGACATCGCCCACCGCCAGCACGGCAAAAATGGTGTGCAGCGCGTGGTAACCGTTAGGCAACCGGCCCAGAACCGAGAGCCCCAGGTTAACCTTGGCAGGGGCTAGGACTTCCATGTCCGGGCCAGCCCTTCCGCCAGAATAAGGTCTTCGGGATAGGTTACCTTGAACATCCGCCGGTCGCCCTCCACCAGCGCCACCGGATGCCCCAGCGACCGCACCAACTGGGCATCGTCGGTGAATTCCAGACCTTCTGCCTGGGCCTCGAGGTGCGCCTTCCACAAGAGCTCGCGCCGGAAGCCCTGGGGGGTCTGCACCAGCCGGTAGTGCTCACGGGGAATGACCGCGCCGTACTGGCGCTGCTGCTCCTGCACCAGGGTATCGGGTACCGGCACCGCCAGGGTGGCTGCACCCGAACGACGCACCTCGCAAAGCAAGCGCTCGACCGCCTCGCGCACCACAAAAGGCCGGGCCACATCATGCACCAGCACAATTTCACCGGTGGCCGCCTGCACCATGTTGAACACGCTTTGCTGGCGGGTCTGGCCGCCCAAAACAGCCTTGAGGCCGGGTACATCCAGATGGTGTCCGAAAGGCAGCGCCACCACGATTTCGTCGGCCCAGGCAAAGCCCTCCAGGGCCCATTGCAATAGGGTCTTGCCGCCCACCTCGATAAACGCTTTGGGGCCTCGCCCGATTCGCTGGCCCGAACCGGCAGCGGGCAACAGCACCGAAACCTTCACGCCTGGAATCGTACCGTATTTGTGGAGTATGCGTGGTATCCTCATGGGCGTGACGATTTTTGAGGCTTTTATTCTGGGGGTTTTAGAGGGCCTGACCGAGTTCCTGCCGGTCTCCTCCACCGGCCACCTCACCCTGGCGGCGCACCTGATGGGCCTGGATATCGAGAACGACCCCTTCATCAAGAGTTTCGTGATCGTGATTCAGCTCGGGGCGATTCTGGCCGTGCTGGCCCTTTATTTCAAGCGCTTCCTGCGCGATATGGAAGTCTGGAAACGCATTTTGGTGGCCTTTATTCCCACCGGCGTTCTGGGGTTTTTGCTGGCCGATGTAATCGAGAACGTTTTTCTGGGCAACGATCTGATTGTGGTTATTAACCTGATTGGGGTGGGGGTGCTGCTGTTGTTTGTGGATCGCTGGCTCGAGCGCCACAAGCGCTACGACGACGTGAACCAGATGCCCCTACTCCAGCCCGTGCTCATTGGCCTGTTTCAGGCCCTCGCCATGATGCCGGGGGTCTCCCGCAGCGGGGCTACCATTGTGGGGGGTATGGCCCTGGGGCTCTCGCGCCGCGCAGCCGCCGAGTTCTCGTTCATTCTGGCCGTCCCGACCATGCTCTCGGCCACCGGATTCTCGCTTTTGCGCAACCTGAACGAGTTTCGTGCCGATAGCTGGGGTCTTATTGCGGTGGGCTTCCTCACCGCTTTTACGGTGGCCTTACTGACGGTGCGCTGGCTGCTGGGCTTCGTGAGCCGCAATAGCTTCGTGCCCTTTGCCATTTACCGCATCATCATTGGCATCGTGTACGGGGTGTTTTTCCTACGTTAGTCGAGCTCGAGCTCCACCAGCTCCTTCCAGCGCGGGGCACGGGGGTAGTCGAGCCCAAACAAATCCAGAATGCGCTGGGTGAGGAAGGCCAGCAGGTCTTCGATCTGCCGGGGCTTGTGATAGAACCCTGGAGCCGCCGGCAGAATGGTAGCCCCGGCCTGGGCCGCCCTGACCATCGCTTCCAGGCTGGGCAGGGGCAAGGGCGCTTCGCGGGGAACCAGTACCAGCGGACGACGCTCCTTGAGGGTGACGTAGGCTGCACGGGTCAGCAGGTTGTCGGCCAGGCCATAGGCCACCTTGGAGAGGGTCGTTGCACTGCAAGGCACAATCACCATGCCCAGGGTGCGAAAACTGCCCGAGGCCACCGCCGCGCCCAGGTCGCTGCTGCGGTGCACCACCTGGGCCAGGGCCTCGACTGCCTCGAGGGACACCTCGGCTTCCTCCACCAGCACCCGTTTGGCCCCCTGGGTCATCACCAGATGAACCTCCAGATCGGGGATTCGGCGCAGGGTCTGCAACAGATCGAGCGCGTAGGGCATCCCCGAAGCCCCCGAAAGCCCCACCACCAGACGCTTGGGTAGACTCATGTTCTGAGTTTACAGGCCAGCAGGTTTTGCAAAAGCAGTCGGGGCTGCGTAGCCAAGGCGGCCTCGAGCTATACCAAAGGAATAGTCGCAGCCTTCACAGACGTGACCCCCAGATGATACCGTTTCCGCTTGAATCCTTCACCGCCCGCCGCAGTTAGAGGTGAAGGATTCAAGCCGACCGAAGGGATTAGAAAAGCATTTCGGTAGTATCGTTTAGGCTTGCCGAAGGGAACGATACTGCCGAAATGCGTATCAGCCATCAAGTTGGCAATTTTGCTTGATGGTTATAGAGGGTGCTCTATTCGTCTTCTTCTTTGGGTGGCTGCCAGGGTAGCCCGCTGAAGAACTCCCGCACCAGCCGGCCCACCAGACCCCCCAGCGCGATCAGGGCAATCAGGTTGGGAATCGCCATCAGGCCATTGAGGGTATCGGCCACACTGGTGAGGGCGGCCAGACCCCCCAGCGGCCCCACAAAGGCAAAGGCCACAAAGGTCAGGCGGTAGGGCCAGCGAATGCCTTCGCCAAAGAGATAGGCCGCCCCTTCCTCGCCATAGAAGCCCCAGGAAACCATGGTTCCCAGGGCAAAGACCGCCAGAATCAGCCCGAGCATTGCCACCCCCAGCGGGTGTTCGGCAAACAGGAGGCGGGCGGCTTCCACCCGGTCACCCCCCAAAAAGCGCTCCCAGAAACCACTGGCGATAAAGGTCAGGGCCATCAGGGTGGTTACAAAAAGGCTTACCAGCATCTCAGTCAGGCCCCAAAAGCCCTGCCGCACCGGGTGGTCTACCTGGGCTTGTGCGTGGGCGATGGCCGCCGAACCCAGCCCGGCTTCGTTGGCGAAAATCCCCCGTCCGACCCCCGCTTTGAGGATTTCGACCAAGCCCAGCGAAAAGGCGGCTCCAGCGGCTCCTCCGGCCACCGCCTGAAAGCTAAAGGCCGAGGAAACAATCAGGGCCAGCGCACCGGGCACATCGCCGATGTGGATGAAGAGCAGCGGGAGAATCCCTAGCAAAAACAGCCCCAGCTTGAGTGGTACGATCACCTGGGCAAAGCAGGCAATCAGGCGAATGCCGCCCGCCAGCAAGATTCCCACCAGCACCGCCAGCAACACCCCGGTGATGGCCGGTGGCACATTGAATTCCTGTGCGAAAGCAGTGCCTACCGCGCCCGCTTGCGAAAGGTTGCCGATCCCAAAAGCGGCAATGGCTGTGAAAAGGGCAAACAGCGCCGCCAACCAGGCCAATCGCTTGCCCAGCCCATAGCGAATGTAGACCATCGGCCCGCCCAGCACCGAACCATCGGTGTACTGGCGGCGAAAATGAACGGCCAGGACGGCCTCGGCAAACTTAGTGGCCATGCCCACCAGGTAGGCAACCCACATCCACAGCACCGCACCTGGCCCTCCGATGACGACCGCCCCCACCATACCGATGATGTGGCCGGTTCCGATGGTTCCAGACATGGCGACCATGGCAGCCTGAAAGGGCGTGATCTGGCCCCCAAAGCTCAGGAAGCGCTCCCGAATGGCCCCGAGGGTTTCGCGCAGCGCAATACCCAGCCGGCTGAACTGGGGAAAACCCGTGCGAAACGATAGGTAAAGGCCCACCAGGATGAAGAGCAGCATCATCCATTCGCCATAAACAGCCCGATTGACAACCTCGTTGAACGCAAGAATATCCATAGCTTGCCCTTGTTTTAGCCGATCTCCGGCCAGACTTCGACACGCACACCGCGGCTGAGACGCAGTTGGCGCAGATCGCGCTCGAAAAGCCCCAGGCGGCCCTGCATCTGGACGCGGGGCTCGGGCCGCAGGGTGACCTCTTGGGTTTTGGTACGTACCCGTACAAGGAACGGTTGACTCATGAGACCCTGCCAGTGGGCGAATAGATCTTCGTCTATCACAGCTACCCCCTGCCCTCCACCGTACAAAGAGAGTACCACCAGCGGTTCGGGTTGGATTTCCAGGCGTAAACGCGCCTCGAGCAGCCCCAGACGCAGCAGCTTATCCAGCACCTGGGCGGTCTCGAGGGGTGAGAGCCGGCGGTTCATCAGGGCCTGGGCCAGGCTCTGGCCTTGGGCCAGGTTGAGTACCCCCACCTCGAGGGGGCTCAGTTGGGTCTGGCTCGAGGCTGGGCGGCTTGCCAGCATCAACCCCCAGTTATCGGGCAGGTTGATCTCCTTCCAGGCTTCGAACTGGTGAAGAATCAGGTGGTGGGTCTCGAGGCTGGGCTCGATGCTGCGCTCCTGGGTCTGGGTTTCGGACTCGAAGCGAAACGGGGCCGACTGGATACCGGCCAGCAGCTCGAGGGCCTCCAAACCCCGCAGCGAGCCCGCTTCGGCGTGCACCGGGTATCCCCCGTGCAGATAGATGCGGCCCGAGAACTGGGGGTGCTCGATGAACAACGCCCCGCCCCTGGCCGCACCCATCAGGGTCTCCAGAAGCCTTAAAAGGGGAAACTCCGCCAGGTTTCCACTCAGCACGTTCCAGCCTCCCGTAGCTTCAAAACCCGCTCTCGCTCATACAATCGGGCACAACAAGGCCATTGTAATGGCACGGAGCGATATAGGTTGGTTCAAATGAGCCAAGTATCCGACCAGAACAGGATTACAACGGCTCTCCCCCCTCTGAAGCTGGGCAGGGTTTGCGATATGCTAAGAGCTGCCCATGTCGAGTGTTCTGGTTTTGCACGGCTTTACCTCCCACCCCACCCTGACCATGGGGCCGCTCCCCGAAACCCTGCGCAAGGCTGGGTTTACCGTGGCCCAGCCCACCCTGCCCGGCCACGGCACCCGGCCCGAAGACCTGCGCGGTGTGCGCTGGCAGGACTGGCTCCAGACCGCCCGCGAGGCCTATCGGGCACTCCCCGAGCCCAGGGCAGTGGTAGGCCTCTCGATGGGGGGGCTGCTGGCCGGCTGGCTGGCCGCCGAGCACAAAACCGCCGCCCTGGTGGCCCTGGCCCCGGCCTTGGGCTTCAAGAACCGCTTGGCTTACCTGGCTCCTTTGCTTCACCACATCAAACCTTGGGCTAAGAGCACCGACCCCGCCGAAGAAGCCAGGCGGCGTGCGCAAAGCCCCAACTACCCCAACTTTCCGACCTCGGCCCTGGCTCAGTTAATTGCGCTCCAGCAGCGGGTTCCCGAGCTTTTGCCCAGGGTCTGGGCCCCGGCTTTGGTGCTCGAGGCCGCCCACGACGACACCGTGCCGGAAGCCGAGGTGCGGCGCTACTTTGACCTCATTGGGGGCCCCGATAAGGCGTACCGCGTCTATCCCAGCCAGCACGATATGCTCCTAGATCCGCTGGCCCAGCAGATTTCCGACGATATCGCAGCCTGGCTGCAAGAAAAGCTGATCGGTGCGTCGGTGTAAAGATTATCGGGATACCTCGAGCTCGAGCTTCACATTGCCCCGCTTGGTCTGGCCCAGCACCTTTTTCACCACCAGGCTCCCCAGCCCTTCGGCCAGCAGGTGGTCGCCCTCGGTTATCTCGTCCTTGGCCGAGGCGGTCTTGCCCCGGAGTTTGACCTTGCCGGCCTTGACCCCCTGGGCAAAGTAGGTGCGCGAGACCCCAAAGCCCTTGGCCCCCACCACATCCACCCGCAGGCTGGGCACCACCACGCTGCGGGTGCGCTCGCGGGTTCTGGGCAACTGCTCGGGCGCGGCCACTTGGGCCTGGAAGCCGGCTTCCTGTAGGGTTTTGAGGCCTTTGGGGAGGGTGGCCAGCAGGAAGCCTTCCTGGGTCTCCTCGAGATCCCCCAGCAACCCCGGCCCCAGCAGCGCGTGCAGCCTATCTTCCAGGGCCTCGAGGTCGCCCTCGAAGGTCAAGAAGACCACCGTGGTGGGGTCGGATACCGCAGGGATGTGTGCGGGGAAGAGCACCGCCACCTGCCTCGAGGCCATGGGCAGGCCCCCGAAGGTCTGGAGACCAAGCCCCTCCTGCCTAGCCTGCCGGCGGAGCTCCTCCAGCGCAAGGGCCTCCAGAAAGGGGGTCTGTACCACCCGGCCCCCTCGAGCTTTCTTTATGTATTCCTGCATAGCGTCCATCCTTTCGGTAAGGCTGGCTTTGGTCAACTTCTCCAAAAATCCGCGTAGAGGCCGGGCGAACCCATCAGCTCGGCATGGCTGCCCACCTGCACGATCCGGCCCTTTTCCATCACCACGATCTGATCGGCGTGCTGCACAGTGGCCAGGCGGTGGGCCACCACGATCACCGTGCGGCCCGGACGGGCGGCCTCGAGGGCGGCCATCACCTGCCCCTCGCTGGTGCGGTCGAGAGCGCTGGTAATCTCGTCGAGCAACAGAACTTTAGCCTCCCGCAGCAAAGCCGCCGCAATAGCCAGGCGCTGCCGCTGCCCCACCGAGAGCCCGCCCCCGTCGTCCTCGAGCGGGGTTTGCAGGCCAATTTCCCGGCCCAGGCCCACGGTATCCAGGGCTTGCTGCATGGCTTCTGGGCGGGCGCCGGGGGCCAGCGCGGCCAGGTTCTCCTGTACGGTTCCGGCGAACAGTAGGGGCTCCTGCGGAACCCAGGCCATGCGGGCTCGCAGCCACCCGGCCTCGTAGCTGTGCAGCGCGCGGCCATCCAGCAAGACCTGCCCCGCACTGGGGCGGTACAGGCCCAGCAACAAGCGCAGCAGGGTGCTCTTGCCCGCCCCCGAAGGGCCCACAATGGCGGTGAAGGAGCCCGGCGCGATGCGCAGGTTGAGGTTTTGTAGGGTGGTTGGGCTGCCGGGGTAGGCGAAACTGAGGTCGCAGAGCTCGAGGCCCCCCGCCAGGGTCTGGGGTCGGAGCTGCCCCATGGCCGGGGCCGGGGGTAGCTCGAGCAGCTCCACCAGGCGGGCCGCAGCCCCCTCGGCCTGGGCGAACCCAGCACCGATCCGGCTCAGGAGCTGCAGGGGGGTCACCGCCAGCCCCAACAGGGTGAGGAAGGCGGTCAGGTCGCCGGGGGTCATCTGCCCCCGTTGCACCGCCCCCACCCCCAAGGCCAGCAGCAGGCCCAGCAGCAGCGTGGTGGCAAGCTGGCCCAGGGGCAGGTTGAGGGCCGCGATCAGGGCCCGGGTGCGCCCCAGCCGGTACTGCTGCTGGTTGCTGTGCCGGAAGCGCATTTGCACAAAGGCCTGCAAGTCCAGGGCCCGGATCAGCTCCAGCCGCCCGAACCCCTCGGCCATGCGGGCGGCCAGGCGCTCCATAGCGGCCTGGGTTCGCCGGCTGTAGCGGGTCACCCAGGCCCCAATCCAGCCCAGCAGCAAGGCCATGAGCGGAAGTAGCAGCAGCAGGTACAAGGTGAGCTGGGCGTAGTGCAGCAAGAGCTGAGCCAGCAAGGCCAGGAGCAAGATCCCCTGTACCAGCAGCCCCCCCAGGCTGTAGAACAGAAAGCCCTCGAGCTCCTTCAGATCGGCCACCAGCCGCCCAGTCAGCCCGCCCGAGGAGGCCGGCAGGGCCATCAGGTCGGCCTGCAGCAATCGCTCGAATACCCGCTCCCGCCAGACCGCCGGAATTTTGAGGGAAAGGTAGCCTATAAAGGCCTCGAGCGCGTATCCGCTCACCACCAGCACCGCCAACAAACCCGCCCCCGCCCATAAAACCGCCCCGAGCCGCTCCCACTGCCCCGACAAAACCTGATCAAACAGCGGCTTGACCACCAGGGTCGGCAGCCAGGCCTGGGCCGCCGCCGGCAGCAAGGCCAGCCCGGCCGCCAGCAGGATTTGCGGCAAAAAGGGACGCAGTAGCCGGAGAAGGTTCATGGAAGAAAGCGTGGTGGGGTTTCACCGCTGCCGGAATTTCTAAGCCGTCGCCGGGCCTCAGCAGTGGGCCAGCACATACTCCACCAGCTTATCGGCTCCGGGCCGGGCGTCCAGGCGCTTTAGCCGGGCCCGGACATCCTGGGCCCGCCGGGGCTCGAGCAGCTCGAGGCCCGCAGAGGCCACCTCGGCCGGACTAAAAACCCCGCGCAACTCGGGGAAAACCCGCTCATTCAGCCATTGGTTGGGCAGGGCCAGGTGGGGCAGGCGCGCCGCCAGCCGCCAGACGAAGCGCTGCTTGAGGCTGCGGAGGCCCGGCCCGCTCAAGAGCCAGTGCCAGAGGCCCTCCAGCGGCAGCATCTCCGGCTTGTGCAGGGGCAGCAGCACCAGCGAGGGCAGGCCGGCCAGGGCCAGCTCGAGGGTGTTGGTTCCCGGAATGGTAATCGCCAACTGCGCGCGGCGCATGGCTGCATAGCGCTGGGGCTCATCCAGCACCAGAACCTCGAGGCCCCCGGAGGTCTGCAGGCGATCCCCCACCCAGCGGGCCCCCACCCCGCCCAGCTCCTTCACCAGCCCACCCTCCAGCGCCTCGGCCACCACCGCCTCCGGCAGCAAGCGGCTCCTCACCCAGGCAAAGCGCAGGTCGGGCCGCGCTTGGGCCATCTGCTCGGCCGCCGCCAGCAAGAACCCCAGCAGGTAGCGGGCCGCAAAGGGGCGGCTACCGGCCAGCAGGAGCACATCGGCGGCTGGGGCAGGGGCCACCGGTGCTTCGTGGAGGGCGTCCACCACCAGGTTGCCCACCACCTCTATGCGGGCCGGGTTTACTCCTCGAGCCTGCATGGCCGCCTTGGTGCGCTCGGAGTCCACCAGCATTGCCCGCAAGCCGGGGTGATGGGCCCTGGCATCGAAGGTATAGGAAAAGGCCGGGTAGCCCGTGGCCCGGCTCAGCAGCACCGCGTCGCGGGGCGCCCCCCCCAGCAACAGCACCAGCCCACGGCGGCCTGTCTTGCGCGCCAGCAGCCGGCGCAAAAGCGCCGAGCGGCCCGAGAGGGCGTCCAGTTGCAGTGCTTCGGCCTTGGTCTGCTCGGTTCCGGCGGCGAACTGGTCGCGGATCAGGAACAGCTCGATGCGGGCCCCGGGCACCTGCCGCCGCAGGCGTGTCAGCACCGGCGGCACCCAGGTCGAAAGCTCGCCGGGGCCGTTGGTCAATAGCAGAATTTCATCCAGCATCTTGGGTTCGACTTCAGCCCTGAAAGTCCGGCTCGCCCCGCACAAAGCCCGAGAGGTGACGCCTGGAAGGCGCCGCCAGGAAGGCTCTGAGCATCTGCACCTCTTCGGTATTGGGCAAGCCCTCGAGGGGGCGACCCTCGCGCACCGCCCGGAAGGCCTGCTCGAGGGCCCGGTAGCGCTCGCCGTTGATACCGGCCCGGCGCAGCCCCACCGTGTTGAGGCGGTAGTGCAGGGCCGGGCTGCCGTCGGCCAGGCTAAAGGGCAGGATATCGCGGGTGGACTTGGAGAGGGCCCCTACCATGGCCCGGGTGCCGATCCGCACGAACTGATGGATACCGGCCAGCCCCCCCACCACCACATAATCGCCAATCTCCACGTGCCCGGCCACCGCCACGCTCTGGGTCAGAATCACACCGTCACCCACCTGGGCATCGTGGCCCACGTGCACATGGCCCATCAGGTAGCAGCCCGCGCCGATCCGGGTGGGCGCTTCTTCTTTGGTGGAGCGGTGCAGGATCACCCCTTCGCGCAAGACGGTGTTTTCCCCGACCTCGAGCCCGGTCTCCTGCCCTTTGAAACTCAAATCCTGCGGGATGCCCCCCAGCACCGAGTGGGGCCCCACCTTGACCCCGGCCAGAAGCCGCACATACGGGTGAATGACCACATGAGGCCCCAGCTCCACCCCGGGCCCTATCTCACAGGGGCCTTCCACCACCGCATACGGGCCAATCTTCACGTCCGGGGCCAGATGGGCTTTGGGGGAAACCACCGCGGTGGGGTGTATGGCAACCCGGCTCACGAGGCAGCGCCTCCCGTATCGGAGCGCAGCACAAAGGTCAGGGTGGCCTCGGCCCGCAACTCGCCCTCTACCCTGGCTTCGACCTTTACCTTCCCTAAGCCCCGCCGGTAGGCCAGCAGTTCCCCTTCCAGAATCAGCGTATCGCCCGGAACCACCGGCTTCTTGAAGCGGGCTTCCTCCACCCCCACCAGAAACACCAGCCCGCCTGGCTTGAATTCCGGCTGTTTGGTCACCACCGCCACCGAACCCTGGGCCATGGCCTCGATCAACAAAACCCCTGGCATGATGGGGTAGCTGGGGAAATGGCCCTGAAAGTGCGGCTCGTTGAACGATACGTTCTTCAAGGCCCGAAAACGCTTCTCGTCGGCCTCCAGCACCCGGTCAATCAGCAAAAAAGGGTAGCGGTGCGGAAGGAACTTGAGGATTTCGTAAATGTCCACGGCTTAATACTAAGGGGTAAGGCCCCCCTCGGATGACGTTGGTTGGGTGTCCTACATGACATCCCTTCGTGTGCTACCTGCAGTCTACCCTTCCACCCCCGCCATCCTGAGCAGAAGACGGCTGCGGATGAGGTTGTGCACCAGCAGAATCAGGTTCACCCGCGCCAGGAAACCTGCAAACGACCGGGCC